>CAYZSG010000073.1:0-21400 GCA_964481045.1 uncultured Candidatus Odyssella sp.
GGCGTTTCCCGCGTCGGGGCGCGCTGCGCGCGCCCTGCCTCCACACGTAACGCCTCGAACGCGGAGAGAGGGCGCGCGCAGCGCGCCCCTACGCTGCAACCGCATTGTGAAACCGCGAGGGTGGAGATGTCAGTGCTTCCCGTCGACCGCGAAAAGATCGCGCGCACGCTCTACGCCGCCGTGCTCTCCGACGTCATGGACAGCCTCGGCCTGATGAACCAGGCGATGCGGCCGTTCGTGCGGCCGCTCGACGAGTCGCTCGTACTGTTCGGCCGCGCGCGCACCGGGCTCTACATGCCGCGCTACGGCGTGGCGCCCGGCGAAGACCCCTACGAGATCGAAATCGCGCTGATCGACGACCTGAAGCCTGGCGATGTGGCCGTGCTGGCCTGCGACGGGCCGACGACGCGCATCGCGCCCTGGGGCGAATTGCTCAGCACGGCCTCGGTCGCGCGCGGCGCCGCCGGCTGCGTGACCGACGGGCTCGTGCGCGACGTGCGGCGCATCCGCGAGATGGCATTTCCCGTGTTCCATGGCGGCATCGGCCCGCTCGACACGAAGGGCCGCGCCAAGATGATGGAGCGCGACGGCCCGATCGTCTGCGGCGGCGTGTCCGTGTCGAGCGGCGACTGGGTGTTCGGCGACGCCGATGGTCTCGTCGTGATCCCGGCCGGCGCGGCGGACGAGGTGTTCAAGCGCGCCTTCGCGAAGGTTTCGGCGGAAGACGACACGCGCGCGCAGCTCGAGGCCGGCAAGACGCTGCGCGAAGTGTTCGACAAGTTCGGCGTGCTGTAGCGCGTCAGGCCGGCGGCTTTTTCGCGCGCTTCGGCTTCTTCGGCTTTTCCGCCTCGGGCGCCGCCGCGACAATCGCTTCGACGGTGGGCGGATCCTTGGTGATCTCGTCTTTCGCCGCGCCCTGCATCTCCGCCGCCACGGGTTCGTCCGCAGCTTCCTCCGCGGCGCGTCTGGGCGGCGTATAGGGGGCGAGCTGCTTGGTGACGACCTCTTCCATCGAGACCGTGTCGTAGCCTTTGCGGGCGGCGGGTGACGGCTCCGCCGGCGCCGCGGGCGCGGTGTCCGTGGCGGGCACGGTCGGGGCTGCCTCGGCGGGGGCAGGCTCCGCGGGCGAAACGGAAGCGGCGGGCGGCAGCGCTTCTTGCACGGGCTCCGAAGGCGCAGCGGCGGCGGCAGATTCGGTTGCCGGCGCGGCAGCCACCTCTCCCGCGGCCGCCGCGGCGGCGGCCGCGCGCTCGGGCTCGGGCTTTTTGTCGGGCTCGAGCGCCCAGCTGGGAACCGGCGGGCGCGGGCGCTCGGCCTTGTCCGCATCGGCGATTCCCGCGGGAACCGGCGAGGGTTCTTCCCGCGCCGCTTCGGCAGGTATCGGAGCGGGGGTCGGCGCAGGTGCCGCGTCGGCGGCCGGCTGCGCGGCGGGCTTACGGAAATCGCCCGGCTCGAGCAGCAGCGAGGCAAGGATGCCGAACACCAGGCCCCAGAACGGCGCGCCGATGCCGAGCAGCGCGAAGCGCGCCTCGGGGATCAGCTCGGTCACGGTCACGGTCATGCACACGACGGCGCCGGCCGTGAACTTGCCGCCGAACGCCGCCGCCAGCGATTGCTGGAGCACGCGCAGCATCGCGAGGCCGCCAATCACGTAGATGAACGCATCGGGCACCGCGAGTGCCAGCGCGATGATGCCGGGCGCGAACAGGCCGAACAGGAACGCGAAGCCCGCCCAGATGAACGCGCCGAGATAGTGATTTCGCACCTCGCCGCTGCTGCTGAGGATCGCGTTCACCGGGCCGGTCAGGCACGTGCACACGGCGCCGAACAGGCCGAACACGATCGTGCCGGCGCCGCACACCGTCGTGATCATGTTGGCCGGCGGGTCGTGCCGGTTCATGCGCAGGATGCCGATGCCCTGCGCGTTCTGGAGCACGACGACCGAGATCGCGAGCGGCAGCACGAGGTCGAGCAGCGCCGCCTCGCTGAATTTCGGCACGAAGAAGATCGGATCGGCGATGAGGCCCGCGGCGCCCTCGCGCGGCGCGAAGCCGCCGAGCACGGCGATCGCGATCGCGCCCGCCGCCAGCGCCGCCACCACCGGCGGCACGAAGCGGCCGAGCGGGCGCACGAGCGAGAACAGCACGAACCCCGCGGTTGCGGCCACCGCCACGATCGGCGCCTTGTCGAAGCCGTCGATCGCGAGGATGCCGAATTTCAGGAACAGGCCGGCCACCATCGCCATCACGATCGGCTGCGGCATCCAATCCATGATCTTGCGGAACGCGCCGCTCAGTCCCAGCGCCAGCATCAATGCGCCGGTGACGACGTAGGCGCCGACGATCTCGGCGTAGGGGAATTTCAGCAGGCCGGCGCCGACGATGGCGGTGCCCGGAATCGTCCAGGCCATCGCCAGCGGCTGGCGGTAGAGCCAGCTCATCGTGAAGGTGATGACGGCGCCGAGCATGAAGGCGAGCGACACCCACGACGCGATCTCGGCCGGCTTCAGCCCACCGGCGATGCCGACGGTGAGGATGAGGGCCACCGGCCCCGTGCATGCGAACAGGAAGCTCACCAGCGCGTTCGCGAAATGGTGGGCGCGCAGGCTCCCCATGATCTCGCGAAAGCTCGGGCGCGGTTGCGCGAAGCGTTCCAGCATCAGCAGCCGCAAAACCTGCTCTCCTTCGTCGGTTTCTTCGTGCCCGAGGGCGGCACGCTAACCACGCGCCGAGAAGCCCGTCAACGCGCGCGCGGGTGGGGCGGGGTTGCGCGCCCCGGCTCGATCGGCGCATCATCGCCGCCGCATTCAACCCAGGGCAGAACGGATGTCGGGGATTTCGCCACGCTCGGCGCAGCGTCAGCATGCGCGCCGCAACGGCGACGAGGGTGCCGGGGCGGGCGCGCCGGAGGCGCGCGCGGGCGAGATCGACCTCGCCTATCTCGGCGACCACATCGGCTACGTCGTGCGCCGCGCGCAGCTCGCGATCTTCAAGGATTTCATCCAGACCCTGGCGCCGGTCGATATCCGGCCGGCGCAGTATTCGGTGCTGATCGTGATCGCGCAGAACCCCGGCCTGACGCAGGCCGAGCTCGGCCGCGCGCTGGCGATCAAGCGCGCCAATCTCGTCGGCATGCTCAACGAGCTCGAGCGGCGCAAGCTCGCGCGCCGCGTCGCCTCGCCGTCCGACCGCCGCTCGCACGCGCTCCATCTCACGCCGCACGGCCGCCAGATGCTGGACCGCTTCCACAAGCTTGCGCTCGAGCACGAGAAGCGCGCCACGCGCACGCTCGATCCGGCCGAAAAGCGCACGCTGCTGGAGCTGCTCGATCGCGTCGTCCGCTCGCTTGGATGACGGAATTGCCGACGAATTGACGAGGATCGTAATGGCATATAACAATATGCCCCGACGCGCCGAGACCGTCCGCCGATAGAGCGGATCACGACAAGAAGCCATGCTCCCCATGCGGAGCGCCAACAGGAGGAACCGTCCCATGCCACGCAAAGCCGTGAATACGCCGCGCATTCGCCGCCGCACGTTCATCGCGGGGGCCGCCGCCGTCTCCGCCGCAGTTCCCCTTCGCTTCGCCCACAGCCAGGGCCAGAAGCTCAAGATCGGCGTGCTCTATCCCCGTTCCGGCCCGCAGGCGCAGATCGGCATCGATTGCCTGCGCGGCGTCGAATTGGCGCCCGAGCTGCTGAAGGCCAAAGGCTACGCCGATTTCGAGTACATGGTCGGCGACACCGAGACGAAGCCCGAAGTCGCACGCGCGCAGGCGGAGAAGCTGATCGACCAGGGCGTCCACATCCTCACCGGCTGCTTCGATTCCGGACAGACGATGGCCGCTGCGCAGGTCTGCGAGCAGAAGGGCATTCCGTTCGCGGTCGCCATCGCCGCCGTGCCGGCGCTGACCGAACAGGGCTACAAGACCGTGTTCCGGAACTTCCCGACCGGGCCGATGATCGCAACCGACTCGTTCAATCTGCAGAAGGCGCTCTACTCGAGCACCGGCAAGAGCCCGGCGACCGTGGTGATGCTGCACGCCAACGACACGTTCGGCACGACGCAGCGCGACGCCAACGTGAACTTGGCGCCGAAGTTCCAGATGCCGTACAAGTTCGTCGACACGATCTCCTACGATCCCACGGCGCGCGATCTTTCGGCCGAGGTGCGCAAGGCGAAGGCGACCAACGCCGACATGGTGTGGGTCATCAGCCGCTTGAACGACGCGATCCTGCTCTGCCAGGAAATGGTGAAGCAGCGCTGGGAGCCGATGGGCATCCTCTCGAGCGGCCCCGGCTGGTACGAGGTGCAGTTCATGAAGGCGCTCGGCAAGTATTCCGACGACGTCGTGAGCACGGTGCCGTGGCACGATCCGAAGAAGCCGCTGGCCCAGGCGCTCGACGCGGCCTTCAAGAAGAAGAATCCCGACCGCGAGCTCAACACGAACCAGACCTACGCGTTCGAGGGCGTGCTGTTCGCGGTGGACGCGCACAAGCGCGCGGGCAGCACCGAGCCGGGCAAGCTGATCGAGGCGCTGAAGAAAACCGACATCAAGGACAACGTCGTCACCGGCCCGGGCGTGCGCTTCAACGAGAAGGGCCAGAACCCCGACGTGAAGATGTCGGCGATCCAGAACCGCGGCGGCAAGAACCTCGTCATTCTGCCGACCGACGCGGCGGTGACGAAACCCAACTGGCCGATGCGCGGCTGGAACAAGCGGGGCTGATCGGGCGCCGGAAGCGCGCGAGGTTCCTGACGTCTTCGAACACATTCTGCCCGGCCGCGGTGGCGCGGCCGGGCGGGACTTGTATCGGCGAAGGCCGGGAATAGACTCTGTGGCCGCGCGGCCGCGCTGCGGCCTGGGCGCGACATCACTGCCGCCCGGGCCGGACAACTTGCTGACCAGGAGAACGTAATGACCTCGAGAAAGCCCCCCATCACCGGCAAGCCGATGCGCCGCCGCACCGTGCTCGCGGGCGCAACGGCAACCGCCATCGGTGGCGCCGTCGCGGCCGCCGTGCCGCTGCGCTTCGCCGCCGCGCAGGGCAAGACGCTCAAGATCGGCCTCAACGTGCCGCGCTCGGGCATCCAGGCGAATTTCGGCCAGGACAGCGTGCGCGGCGTCGAGCTCGCGCTCGAAGTGCTCGCCGGCAAGGGCTATCCCAAGGTCGAGATCGTCCACGTCGACAACGAGACGAAGGTCGATGTCGGCCGCGCGCAGGCCGAGAAGCTCATCGACCAGGGCTGTACGATGATCCTCGGCTGCTACGATTCCGGCATCACCTCGGCGGTGGCGCAGGTCTGCGAGCAGAAATCCATTCCGCTCGTCGTGAACGTGGCCGCCGCGCCGCAGATCACCGACGGCCGCTTCAAGACCGTGTTCCGAAATTTCCCGACCGGCCCGATGATCGCGTCGGACGCGTTCCTGCTGCAGAAGGACGTTTATGCGATCGCCGGCAAGGCGCCGAAATCGGCCGTGATGCTGCACGCCAACGACACGTTCGGCACCAGCCAGAAGGACGCGAGCGTGCGCCTGATCGGCAATTTCGGCATGCCGTACAAGTTCGAGGACGTGATCAGCTACGATCCGGCGACGCGCGATCTCTCGGCCGAGGTGCGCAAGGCGAAGGCGACGAACGCCGAGCTCGTGTGGATCATCACGCGCCTGAACGACGCGATCATGATCGTGCAGGAGATGGTGAAGCAGCGCTGGGTGCCGATGGGCATCGTCTCGACCGGCCCGGGCCCCTACGACGATCCGTTCCTGAAGCAGCTCGGCAAGCTCTCCGACGACATCATCAACATGGTGCCGTGGTTCGATCCCAACAAGCCGATGTCGAAGGCGATGATCGCGGCGTGGAACAAGAAGTTCCCGGACCGCACGCTGAACACATCCGTCTCGCACAGCTTCGAGGCGACTCTGATCGCGCTCGACGCCTACAAGCGCGCGGGCACGTCGGAGCCGGCGAAGCTGATCGAGGCGCTGCAGAAGACGAACATCGCCGACAACGTAACGGTCGGGCCCGCGATCACGTTCAACGACAAGGGCCAGAACACGAAGACGCGCAACTCCGCGATCCAAAACCGCGGCGGCAAGCTGCTCTCCGTGGCGCCCAAGGAAGCGGCCGTGACGAAGCCGATCTGGCCGATGCGCGCCTGGAACGCGCGCGGCTGAGGCCGCGCCGAACGAAACGGGGGCCGCGCCGGGGCAGGCGCGGCCCTCGCCATACCGCCGGCTCGAGGGGAGCCCTTTGGACACCGTCACGATCATCAACGCGCTCGTCAGCGGGCTCCTGACCGGCCTCGTCTACGGGCTCAGCGCGCTCGGGCTCTCGGTCATCTTCGGCGTCATCCGCATCGTGAACTTCGCGCACGGCGAACTCATGGTGCTCGGCATGTTCATGGCGCTGATGCTGTTCCGCTGGTTCGGCCTCGATCCGCTGATGGCGGTGCCGATCGGCGCTGCGGTGCTGTTCGTCGTCGGCTACGCGATGCAGCACTTCGTCGTGCGGCGCGTCGCCTACCTGCCCGATCACATGCAGTTCCTGCTGCTCGCCGGCATCGCGATCATGCTGGTCAGCGCTACGCTGGTCGTGTTCGGCCCCGACGCGCAGGGCGTGCAGCTCGACTACGCGCTCGACAGCTTCGCGATCGGCAATCTCATCATCGACAAGGTGCGGCTCTACGCGGCGATCGGGGCCGTCATCGTCGCGTCGCTGCTGCTGGCGTTCTTCAAATACTCGTCCACCGGCCGCGCGATCCGCGCCTGCGCCGACAATTATCTCGGCGCCAAGGTGGTGGGCCTCAACGTCGACCGGCTCTACGCGCTCACTTTCGGCATCGGCGCGGCCTGCATCGGCGCCGCCGGCTGCATCATCCTGCTGCTGGTGCAGGTGCATCCCTATCTCGCGCCGGCCTACACGCTGCTCGCCTTCGTCGTCGTCATCGTCGGCGGCATGGGCAGCCTGTTCGGCGCGCTCCTGGGCGGCATCCTGATCGGCGTGTCCGAAGAGATGGCGTCGGTCGTCCTGCAACCCTCGCTGAAAACGGCGTTCAGCTTCGCGCTGCTCATCATCGTGCTGCTGCTGCGGCCGCAGGGGCTGCTCGGCCGGGCCGTGCGATGAACGAACTCACGCCTCTCGGGCGCGCGGCGCTCATAGCGTTCGCGGCGCTGCTGCTGGCAACGCCGTGGATCGCCTCGGGCTATGTACTCTCCGTTTCGATCATCTGCCTCTACCTCGCCTATATGGGCCAGGCCTGGAACCTGATGCTCGGCTTCGCCGGCCTGCTCTCGATCGGCCACGCGCTGTTCGTCGGTCTCGGCGCCTATACGAGCGGCTACCTTTTCACGAAGCATGGCGTGCCGCCGGTGATCGGCATCGTGGCCTCGGTCGCGATCGCGATGGTGATGGGCGCCATCATCGGCTATCTCGGCTTCCGCTTCGCGATCGGCGGGGTCTATTTCGCGCTGCTGACGATCGCGTTCTCGGAGTTCGTGCGCATCCTGATCGATCACGCGAAGTTCCTGGGCGGCACCGAGGGCATGTTCCTTCCGGTCTCCCAGGAAAGCCGCCGCGGAGTCGACCTCGTCAATCTGCGCGGCTCCACGGAGATGTACTATTACGTGATCCTCGCGCTGGCCGCGGGCGCGTTCCTGTTGTGCCGCGCGCTGCTCAACGGCCGCGTCGGCTATTACTGGCGCGCGATCCGCGACAATCCCGAGGCGGCCGAGGCGGTCGGCGTCGATATCTTCCGCTTCCGCATGTATGCCGTGATCCTGTCCTCGGGCATGGCCGGCGTCGCCGGCGTCTTCTACGCGTTCTATTACAACAACCTGTTTCCCGAGCAGGTGCTCTCGATCGAGCGCTCGATCGAATTCACGCTGGCGCCGATCGTGGGCGGGGTCGGCACGCTGTTCGGCCCGATCTTCGGCGCGTTCGTGCTGACCCCGCTCGGCGAATTGCTGACCGAGGCGGTGGAGTGGTCGAAGGAGTCCGGCCTGATCCACAAGAACGTGAAGACCGACGGCGTGAAGCTGATGTTCTGGGGCCTGGCCGTGGCGCTCATCGTGCTGCTGAAACCCAAGGGTCTTTGGCCGTGGGTGTGCCAGGGCCTCCGGCTCGTGAAGCCGCCGGATCAGCGGGGCTGACCATGGCGATGCTCGACGTCCAGGGTCTTTCGAAGAGCTTCCGCGGGCTGCGCGCCGTGGCGGACGTGACGTTCACCGTGCCCGAGAAGGGCATCGTGGCGCTGATCGGCCCGAACGGCGCCGGGAAGACGACGTGCTTCAACCTGATCGCCGGCGCGCTGAAGCCCGATTCGGGCAGCGTGCGCCTCGCCGGCGCCGACATCACCGGCCTGCGCGCCGACAAGGTGTGCGACGTCGGCATCGGCCGCACGTTCCAGCTCGTGAAGCCGTTCCAGGATCTGACCGTGCTGGAAAACGTCACGGTCGGCGCATTGCACAAGCACGGCAACGTCGCCGCCGCCAAGCGCGAGTCGGCGCGCATCCTCGAGCTGCTCGAGCTCGCGGACAAGCGCCACATGCACGCCGCGAATATCACGCTGCCGGACAGGAAGCGCCTCGAAGTGGCGCGCGCGCTCGCGACGCAGCCGAAGCTGCTGCTGCTCGACGAGGTGATGGCCGGCCTCAGGCCCACCGAGACCGACCGCATCGTGGCCGTGCTGCGGCGCCTGCGCGCCGAGACCGGCATCACGATCCTGCTCATCGAGCACGTGATGCGCGCGGTGATGGCGCTCTCGGATCAGGTGATCGTGCTGCATCACGGCGAGAAGATCAGCGAGGGCACGCCCGAGAAGGTGACGAAAGATCCCGCCGTGCTCGAATGCTATCTCGGCGAGGGCGCCATATGATCCTCTCAGCCGAAGGCATCGATCTCTTCTACGGCGACGCGCAGGCGCTCGACGGCGTCTCGATCGCGGTGAACGAGAAGGAGATCGTGTGCATCGTCGGCGCCAACGGCGCCGGCAAGTCCTCGCTGATCCGCACGATCGCCGGCATCGAGAAGCCGCGCGCCGGCCGCATCCAATACAAGGGCGCCGACATCACCGGCTGGCCGAGCTTCAAGGTGTGCAATCTCGGCATCGGCCAGGTGGCGGAAGGCCGCCAGATCTTCCCGACGCTCACCGTCGACGAGAATCTCGAGGTCGGCGCCTACATCCCGCGCGGCCGCGCCGGCAAGGCGGCGGCGCGCGAGCGCGTCTATACGATGTTCCCGCGCTTGGCCGAGCGGCGCAGCCAGTATGCCGGTACGATGTCGGGCGGTGAGCAGCAGATGTTGGCGATCGGCCGCTGCCTGATGGGCCAGCCCGAGCTCATCATGTTCGACGAGCCTTCGCTCGGCCTGGCGCCCACCGTGGTGCAGGAAGTGTTCCGCGTCATCGAGCGCCTCAACGAGGAAGGGACGACGATCATCCTCGTCGAGCAGAACGTCGCGGTTTCGCTGGCGCTCGCGCAGCACGCCTATGTGCTCGAGAACGGCCGCATCACGCTGAAAGGCACCGGCCAGGAGTTGCTCGCCAACGACCAGGTGCGGCAGGCGTATATGGGGCTGTGAGCGGTGTTTCGTCCGCCTACGCGCCGAAGCCGCCGTCATCCTTGCGCAGGTTTCGGCTCTCGCCACGCCAGCATCACCGCCGCCGCCATCGCCGCCACGACCGCGACGACCATCGCAACGACGCCGGGCCAGCCCCAGGCGGCGTAGGCGGGGGCGGGTGCAAGCGCGCCGATGCTGCCGCCGATGTAGTAGATCGTGACGTAGAGCCCGATCGCGCTCGACTTGCCGGCGGTGGCGGCGGTGGCGAGGTAGCCCTGCGATAGCGTCTGGCAGACGAAGCCGCAGGCGGCGCCGAGCGCGAGGCCGGCGAGGATCAGCGGCAGGCTCGGCGCCAAGGTCAGAGCAACCGCCGCGCACCAGATGATGGCCGCGATCACCGCAAGCTTGCGCCGCCCGAGGCGGCCGACCCAGCGTGTGCTCAGCGGTGTCGTCACCACGCCGAGCAGATAGACGACGAACACCGAGCCGATCGCGGCCGGCGAGAGGGAGTAGGGCGGCGCCGCGAGCCGGAAGCTCACATAGGTGAACAGTGCCACGAAGCTGAACAGGATCGCGAAGCCGATCGCGAACGTCGCGAGGATGCGGGCATTGCGGAAGTGGCGCAGCATCGTGCCGAGCGCGCTCGCGAGGCCGGAGGCGGGCACGAAGCGGCGTTCGACCGGCAGATAGCGCGCCGCGATGAGTGCCCCGATCAGTTCGATGCCGGCAAGAACGAGAAACGCGCCGCGCCAGCCGAAATGCTCGGCCGCGAGGCCGGCGACGAATCGGCCCGAGAATCCGCCGAGCACGCTGCCCGCGGTGTACACTCCGAGCACCGACGCCACCTCGCCCGGCGGCCATTCCTCGCCGATATAGGCGACGGCCACCGCGAAGATCGGCGGCAGCAGCAGGCCCTGCAGCGCGCGCCATACCAGCACGGCCTCGAGCGATCCGGCCGTGGCGACCAGCCCCGTCGGCAGCACCATCAGGAAGATCGCGGCCACGATGATCTTGCGCCGCCCGATGCGGTCCGCGAGCACGCCGGCGAACGGGGCCACGATCGCCACGGCCAGCGTGGTGACGCTCAGGGTCAGGCTCACCGCGGCCGGGCCGGCGGCGAACTCGGCCGCGAACAGCGGCAGCAGCGCCTGCGGCGGATAGAGCTGCAGAAACGCGCAAAGCCCCACCAGCGCCACGGCCAGTTTTCGCGGATCGGTCATGCGCCCGGGGTCGCCCTCTCTGCCACTGCCTTTAGCCGCCGCGGGGGGCGCGGGGAATGCCCGGCGCCGGGCATCGGCCATGCGTTAACCATATAAGCGATTGGTTGTGCTGATTGCCGCACCGGCGCGCGAAAGTGCGACGATTTTCGTTAATCATGTTATAAAGATGACGGCAGACCCTGGTCCGGCTTCCGATGCCCTACGAACTGGATCGATTGCGGCCCACGCTGGCCGCGGACAACGATGCGCTGATCTACGCGGCGCTGCCGGTCGAGGCCGTCGCCATCCAACTCGCCGAGACGCGTGTCGACCCCATCTCGGTGCCGCGCCCGCAGCCGTTCGACACGGTCACGATCGGCGTCGTCACCGGCCGCGCGCTCAAGCTCGAATTCGCCGTCGACGACGTCAAGACGCGCGAGGTCGTCCGCGACGATCTCGTTCTCGGCTTCGACAATGGCGGCAAGGTGGTGCTCAAGGACTTCATGCACGCCTTCGGCCTGCTCGGCGATCAGCGCACGACGATCATCCAGCCGGACGGAAAGCACTACGCGTTCACCGAATTGCTGGCGCCCACGGACGGGTCCAAGCCCGAAGCGCCGGCCTCGACGCCCAACGTGCTCATCGTCGAGAAACCGGAGCCCGGCGAAACACAGCGCTTCAAGCTCAGCACCGAGAAGCCCACGGCGCTCAATTTCGGCCAGGCCGACATCGCGCATTCGCAGGTGAGCAAGGAGGGCGATCTCGTCCTCACCTTCAAGGATCGCGCGGTGCTGGTGCTCGAGGGCTATTCGGCGCTGAAGGGCAGCGCCGATCTCGCGCTCTACTACACGAAGGGCGACAAGGTGACGCTCGGCGATATCGCGCCCGGCGCCGGGCCCGAGGCCGCACCCGATGGCGGTCATCTATACACCCAGTTCGATCCAGGCGGCCCGCATGGCGCGCTCGGCCCGCTCGATCATTTGGGCGCGCTGGCACCCGAGCCGGTCAGTCTCGTAGTGCCGCCGGGCGCGCCCGCGGATGCGCCGGCCGCGCCGCCGCCGGCACTTTCGCCCGAATCGCTCCCGGAGACCGGAACACCGCCCAAATCCGTGAACGGTCTCGCCCCGGACGAAGAACCGGCCGATGGCGTGGAACGCGCAGGCGATGAAACCGCCGAGAGCAGTGCGGCCGGCCTCACCTTGATCGTCGCCGCAGGCGTGGATATCGGCGGCGATGTCGAAAGCGCCAGCGGCCGCTGGGGTGCCACGGCAACCGGTACGCAGGCGGCCGCACCCGAAGCCGCCCAGCGCGGCTGGATCGCCGGGCACGACGGCGATCCGCCGGCACAGTTCGATCCGCCGGCATTTGCCGCCCAGCAGGGCGATGCCGTCGGCGCCGCGCCGGCCAACGCCCTGGAAGTGGGCGGCGAGGAGAAAGCCGCCGACGCCGCGCCGATGTCGTCGCACGAAATCTTCGACAGCGGCGATTCGGCGCCCGCCGCGGCGCCGGCCCATGCCGATGCGGGCGCCGGCGCGATCGCGGCCGCGCATGACTTCGCCGCCATGGCCGCGCATGGCGAAAGCCAGGTGCCTCAGGTGCAGAACGCCGCTCAGCACAACGTCATGGGTCACGGCTAGCCGAGCCGGCCGCCCGCGTGCGCCGTCCTCCGTCGGGAGCACGGCGCTGCCAATGCGGCGATCCTGTACATCCGGGCGCCGCGGCCTAATCTCATCGTCACAGCAGCGGAGGAACGCATGGCCGTGGTCGACACCGAAACCGGCACGCGCATCGACGAGATCGCGCCCGATATCTTCCGCATCAACACGCCGTTGAGCCACCTTCCCGGCGGCTTCTCCTACAATCAGTACCTGATCCGCGACGAGGCGCCGCTGCTGTTCCACACGGGGCCGCGCCGGCTCTTCGCGTCGACGCTCAAGGCCGTCGCCGCCGCGATACCGGTCGATACGCTGCGCTATGTGGGGCTCTCGCACTACGAGGCCGACGAGTGCGGCGCGCTCAACCAGTTCCTCGCCGCCGCGCCGCGCGCGGTGCCGGTGTGCAGCAAGATCGCGGCGATGGTCGCGATCCGCGATCAGGCCGAACGCGAGCCAAAGGAACTCATGCACGGCGAGTCGCTATCGCTCGGCCGCAACACGGTCGAGTGGGTGGACGCGCCCCACCTGCCGCATGGCTGGGAATGCGGCTACCTGTACGCGCGCGAGGCGAAGACGCTATTCTGCGGCGACCTCTTCACGCAGCCCGGCACCGGCGATGCGCCGCTCACCAGCGCCGACATCCTGGGGCCGAGCGAAGCCTTTCGCGGCAAGTTCGACTATTTCTCGCACACCCGCGATCTCGACGCGCTGATCGGCCGCGTCGCCGGCCTCGCGCCCACGACGCTCGCCTGCATGCATGGCAGCGCGTGGCAGGGCGATGGCGGCGCGCTGCTGCGCGCGCTGGGGAAATCGCTGGCGCGGCGCTAAAACTTCCCCGGCAAATACTGCCGCTCGGCATCCGCCTTCTGCCCGGCGCGGCCTTCGCGGCTGGCGGTGAAGTTGAGCTCGATCAGGATGCCGTTGGGGTCGCGCACGAAGAGCTGCACGATGTCGGCCTCGGGCACCGCGAATTCGCGCCATTCGAGCCCATGATCGGTGAAGCGCTTCGCGTAATCGTCGAAGCCCTCGGCCGAGATGCTGATGTGATCGACGGTGCCGCCCATCGGCCGGAACTTGCCCTCGAGATCGTAGGCGGCGACACCCGCCATCACGTGGATCATCGTCTGGCCGATCTGGAGCCAGCTCCCCGGAAATTCAAAGGGTGGGCGCTTGGCGAGGCCCATGCCCAGAACTTCGGTATAGAAATTGTTGGTCTTGTCGAGATCGAGCGTTCGAATCGCGACATGGTTGATGTCGACAAGGCGCATGGCCGGGCTCCCTCGGATCGGCGTACTATGAGGGCAGGATAATAAGAAGCAGGGAGGCAATGTCCATGAACGAGGCTGCGGCTCCGTCCCTCGTCGCCGTCATGGCGCGCTCATACCCGCTGGCCGCCGCCGATATCGAGGCATACCGGCGCGACGGCATCGTCTGCCTGCGCGGAGTCTTCACGCCGGACGAGGTCGAGGGGCTGCGCGCGGCGGTGGCCTGGAGCATGGCGCATCCCGGCCCGTGGGCGATGAATTTTACCGGCGACAAGACGAAGCCCCCGTTCTTCGGCGACGTGTTTGGCTGGACGCGCAACCCGGCCTATCGCGACCTCTGCATCAACCGATACGCCGCCGAAATCGCCGGAGGCCTCATGGGCGCGCGGGCGGTGCGGTTCTATTTCGATCACCTGCTGGTCAAGGAGCCGGGCTCGGCGGCGCCGACGCCGTGGCACCAGGACGGGCCGTACTTCGCGATAAGGGGCGATCAGTGCTGTTCGATCTGGATCGCGCTCGACCCTGTCACGCGCGAGACCGGCGCGGTGGAATACGTGCGCGGCTCGCACCGCTGGGGCAAGTTCTACGAGCCGGCCGGCTTCACGAACGACGGCCGCCTCAAGAACGACGCGCTCGAGAAGGCGCCCGACGTCGATGCCGACCGCGCGCGCTACGACATCGCCGCGTGGGACATGGCGCCCGGCGACGTGACCGTTCACCACGTCCTCACGCTGCATGGCGCGCCCGGCAATGTCAGCGACACGCAGCGCCGCCGCGGTCTTTCTCTGCGGTTCATCGGCGAGAGCGTCGTGCACGATCTCCGCCCCGGCATTCCGCACACGATGACCGAATCGCTGAAGGCGCTGGCGCCGCACTTGAAGCCCGGCGCGCCGTTCAGCGGCGATGCATTCCCGCTGCTGTGGGAAGCGCCGCACTAGAAAGGCCGCTCGCGAATCCGTATTCGGCCGCCGATGGCCCGCATTTCGTGTTTGACCTATGCTTCGCAAGATCGCCGCAGCAGCCAAGGAGGGACGCATGAAACGCCACGCCGCCGCTTTCGCCGTCGCGCTCGCTTTCGCCTCGGCACTCGCTTTCGCCGCGCTGTCGGCGCCCGCATCCGCCGACGAGTCGCGCTTCACGGTCTTCAAGCTGCCCGACGGCAATTATCCGCACGACGTTTCGCCGGGACCCGAAGGCCTCATCTTCTATGCCGACCAGCGGCGCGGCGGGATCGGCATCGTCGATCCCAAGACCGGCAAGGTGGAAAAGGTGCCGTTCGGCGAGGGCTCGGCGCCGCACGGCGTTTTCACAGGCCCCGACGGCAAGGCCTGGCTCACCGATGGCGGGCTCAACGCGATCGTGAGCTACGATCCGGCGACGAAGAAGGTCGCGATCTACAAGCTGCCGGAAGACACGGGCTACACGAACCTCAACACCGCCGCCGTCGATCGCAAGGGCGACGTGTGGTTCACGGGCCAAACCGGCATCTACGGCAAGGTCGACGTGAAGACCGAGAAGGTGACGGTGTGGCAGGCGCCGAAGGGCCGCGGGCCTTACGGCATCACCGCCACGAAGAAGGGCGACGTCTATTATGCGTCGCTTGCCGGCTCCTATGTCGGGCGCATCGACATCGAGACCGGCAAGGCCACGGTGCTCGAGCCGCCGACGAAGAGCCAGGGCGCGCGCCGCGTCTGGGCGGATTCCAAGGACCGCATCTGGGTCAGCGAGTGGAACTCCGGCAACGTCAGTGTTTACGACCCGGCCAACGGCTCGTGGAAGCAGTGGAGGCTGCCGGGCAGCAATCCCAAGACCTACGCGGTCTATATCGACGACGAAGACAAGGTGTGGCTCGCCGATTGGGGCGCCAATGCGCTCGTGAAGTTCGATCCGGTCACCGAGAAATTCGAGGTGTTCCCGTTCCCGCGCGAAACGGCCAACGTGCGCCAGATCGACGGACGCAAGGGCGAGATCCTGCTGCCGCTCTCGGGGCCGCGGCTCGTGGCGGTGTTCAAGAAGTAGCGTGCGTCTATCGGAAGAAAGAAGGTTGAACCACAGGCGGCACAGAGCACACAGAGAAGGAATTCTGGCGCGGCTCTGCCGCCAACCCCTCTTCCGCTCTGTGCTCTTTGTTTCCTCGGTGGTGATTTCACTATCCTCCGCTGCACACGCGCAGCAGGCTCGCGACGAGGGGGAGCGCGCGTTTCAGAAGTGCTATTCGTGCCATAGCGTCGATCGGAAGGAGACCGATCTGTCCGGCCCCAATCTCGCCGGCGTCGTCGGCCGGCGCGCGGCGGCGCTCGCGAATTTCCGGTATTCGCCGGCGATGAAGAAATCCGGCGCCGAGGGCCTCGTCTGGACCGACGAGACGCTCGACCGCTATCTCGCCGATCCGCTCGAGATGATTCCCGAGACGACGATGAGTTTCCCCGGCGTCAAGAGCGCGGCCGAGCGGCGCGCGATCATCGAATACCTGAAGCGATTCCGCTAGAAATCGATGTGCGGGCGGCCGGTGTCGCGGCCGCCGGTCCGCAACGCCTCGCGCGCTTCTTCGGCGAGCTCGAGATAGCGCCGGCGCAATGCCGCAAGCTCCTCGTCGGTCAGCTCCTCGAGATTCATCAGCGCGTTGTGCGCGCCCTTCGTCGCGCGGATCAATTCGTCCATCTTCAGCTGCAGCGCGTGCGCGTCGCGGTTTTGCGTGTTCTGGATCAGGAACACCATCAGGAACGTGACGATCGTGGTGCCCGTGTTGATCACGAGCTGCCACGTGTCGCTGAAGTTGAAAATCTGCCCCGTCACCGCCCAGGCGGCGATCACGAGCAGAGCGAGGCCGAACGTGATCGGATGGCCGGAGGCATCGGAGATACCGCGGGCAAACCGCGCGAACGGTCCCGAGCGGCGGCGCGCGATGGAGGAGGTGCTGTTCTTCATGGCTGATCCTGGTGGCGCGCGGAGGACGCGGCGCTTCCACCAGTATATACGGCGGCTGCCCGAATTCGTCTTCGCTCAGCGCGGCCGCTCGAACTCTTTCGCGTGCAGGAACGCCGCGTGACGCACGGTCTTCTTCGACTTCGTCCAGTCGCGCAGCATCTTCGGCGCCATGCGCTCGAGCTTCTTCAGCATGGCCGTGCCGCCCTTCTTGGCGGTGAGTTCGAGGCGATGGCCGTTGGGATCGAAGAAATAGATGCTCTCGATGAACTGGTGATCGGTCGGGCCCAGCACCTCGACGCCCTTCTTCTCGAGCTTCTTCTTCCAGCGGCGCAGCGTGGCCAGGTCCTTCACCTCGAACGCGATGTGCTGCACCCAGGCCGGCGTGTTCGGATCGCGCCCCATCGGCGGCGCGTTCGGCACCTCGAAGAAGGCGAGGCAGCTTCCTTTGCCCGCGTCGAAGAAGATGTGCATGTAGGGATCGGGCTCCTTCGTCGAGGGCACGCGGTCCTCCGAGATCGCCATCGTGTATTTCATGCCGAGCAGGCCGTTGTAGAACTTCACGGTCTCGGCCGCGTCGCGGCAGCGATAGGCGACGTGGTGGATCTGCTTGACGGCCATCCTTGGCGCTCCCTCAATACGGACCGGCGCGCAGGCCGCGCCATTGCCACCATCGCGGCGCGGCGCCGAATCGTCTTTGACATCGATCAAACCGGCTTGACCGGGTTCGCCCGCCGTTGTTTAATACAAGAAATGGTGTTTAGCCTGCAAACGTCATGCGGGCGGGTGGGAGCCGATGGACCATAATCCGCATCTCAAGCCCTGGATCCGGCCGAAGCCGGAGGACGCCGCAAACAAAGGCACGGTCGAGCGGCCCGATGCGGTCGAGAACATCGTGTGGCAGACGCGGCCGGCACCCCCCAGCGAATACGAAAACCGCCTCGCCGACGCGCTGGTCGAATGCTTCGGCGCCGGCATCGAGCAGCTCGACGCGCTGGTCGCGCGGCTCAACGAGATGGGCGTGCAGTCATCGGACGGCACCAAATGGACGGCGGCAAGCTTCGAGCGCGAAATGGCGCGGCTCGGCCTGTAGCGGGAGGAAACGGATGACCGTCAGTGATCAACTTTCCGCCGCCGAGGCGCGCCTCGACAAGGGCCTGCTCGATTACTGGTATCCGGTGCTGCCGAGCTGGGGGCTGCACGGCGCCCCGGTCGGCATCACGCGGCTTTCCGAGAACATCGTGCTGTGGCGCGATACCGACGGAACCGTGCACGCCTGCGAAGACCGCTGCCCGCATCGCGGCGCGCGTCTCTCGTTCGGCTGGAATCTCGGCGACCGCGTCGCCTGCTGGTATCACGGCGTGCAGGTGACCGGCGAGGGCGTCGTCGCCGACGTGCCGGCCGTCGCGCAATGCCAGATGAAAGGCATGAAGCGCGTACGCTCCTATCCGGTCGTGGAGCGCGCCGGCGCCATCTTCGTCTGGTTCGGCACCGATCCCGAAGCCGCGCCGCCGCCGCTCGACCTGCCGGAGGAGCTGGTCTCCTCCGAATGGAGCCACATGCTCTGCACGGCGCATTGGGCCTGCAACTACCGCTACGCGATCGACAACGTGATGGATCCGATGCACGGCGCCTATCTCCACAGCGCCTCGCATTCGATGGCCGAGGGCGACAAGACCGCCGAGATGGCGCTGCGCAAGACCGAGACCGGCTTCATCTTCGAGAAGGTGGGCCAGCGCGGTGTGAATTTCGACTGGGTCGAGCTCGGCGAAAGCAACTGCCTCTGGCTGCGCCTCGCGATCCCGTACCAGAAGAAATACGGCCCCGGCGGCCCGTTCGGCATTATCGGCTTCGCGACGCCGGTGGACGAGACGCATTGCCGCGTCTTTTTCTGGCGTACACGCAAGGTGGAGGGCTGGCAGCGCAGCGTGTGGCGCTTCCTCTACCGCAACCGGCTCGAGGGCCTGCATTGGCACGTGCTCGAGCAGGATCGCGTGATCCTCGAGAACATGGCGCCCGACGCGCGCGGCCGCGAATTCCTCTATCAGCACGACCAGGGCATGGCGCGCGTGCGCAAGCTGCTGGAAAAGCGCGCGCGCGATCAGGTGCGTGCCGACACGGCCGCGGCCGCCGAGTAGCGAAATGATCGGCCGTGCCAAGACAATGACACGACATCCCGACCGAAGCGGGCGCGCCCCTTGCGCGCCCGCGAAGGGGAGGGATCGCGGTGCAGTCCCACGTGGCCTCTGCGCCACGATCCCTCCACTCCGCGAGCCGAAGACGGCTCGCTCCGGTCGGGATGACGGTCAAGAAAGAGGCGCGGAGCGATGATCCGGCTGCAGTTCGACCGCGTGACGAAGAGTTTCCCGCCGCAGCGCCGCGGCGGCGAGGGCGTCATCGCCATCGCCGATGTCGACGTTCGCGTCGCCGACGGCGAAGTGGTGGCCCTCATCGGCCCCTCGGGCTGCGGCAAGAGCACCCTGCTCAACCTCGCCTCGGGCCTCGACCGGCCGAGCCGCGGCCGCGTCTTCGTCGACGGCGCGGAAGTGACGGGCCCCAATAGCCATGTCGCGTTCATGCTCCAGCGCGACCTCCTGCTGCCCTGGCGCTCGATCCTCGACAACGTCACGTTCGGGCAGGAGATCCAGCACGTCGAGAAGGAGAGCCGGCGCGAGATCGCGCTGAAGCTCCTGTCGAAATACCATCTCGGCGATTTCGTCGGCCACTATCCGCACCAGCTTTCGGGCGGCATGCGCCAGCGCGTGGCGCTCGCGCGCACGATGGCGATGAACCCCGACGTGGTGCTGCTCGACGAGCCGTTCTCGGCGCTCGACGCGCAGACCAAGATGGTGCTGCAGCAGGACCTCGCGCGCACGCTCTGGGAAGAGAAGAAAACCGCGTTCCTGATCACGCACGACCTCGTCGAGGCGATCGCGCTCGCCGACCGCGTGCTCGTCATGTCGCGCCGTCCGGGCCGCATCGTGCGCGAGATCAGGGTGGATCTGCCCGACCGCAGCAATCCGATGACGCGGCGCCAGCGGCCCGAGATCGGCCCGCTCATGGCCGAGCTGATGTCGCTGCTCGACATCGGCCACACCGAAAAGCTGGACGGGTGAGGCGATGAACGACGCGACAACGACCGCCGCCGTTCCGGCCGCAGCACCGCCTGCCGTGCCGCGCGTGGAGCCCGGCCTCATTCCGCCGCCGCCGAGCTTCTGGCGCGCCTACCGCGTGGCACTCTGGAGCGCCCTCGTCCTCGCGCTGTTCGTCATCGGCTGGGAATGGGGCTTCCGCGCGCTCGGTGTGCCGAAATACTTCATACCGACGCTGTCCGAGATCGGCAGCGAGTTTCTGCGCGCCTACGAGCGCATGGACCTCGTCCACCACACGCTGATCACCTCGTTCGAGGTGCTGCTGGGCTTCGGGCTCGGCGCGCTGCTCGGCATGGCGATGGGCTACGTGCTCGGCATGTCGCCCACGGCCGAGAAGGTGCTCTCGCCCTACATTCTGGCACTCCAGATCGCGCCCAAGGTCGCGTTCGCGCCGCTGTTCGTGCTGTGGTTCGGCTTCTCGGTGGAAGCGAAGATGTCGGTCGCGATTCTCGTGGCCGTGCTCGTCGTCTTCTTCCCGATCATGGTCAACGTGCTCGGCGCGGTCCGGTCGGTCGATCCGGCGATGATCAACCTTGCGCGCACGTTCAACGCTTCGCGCTGGCAGATCTTCTGGAAGATCGAGTTCCCGGCTTCGATGCCGGCCCTCTTCTCGGGCCTGCGCATCGGCTCGACGCTCGCCGTCATCGGCGTCACGGTCGGTGAGCTCGTCGGCGGCATCAACCGCGGCCTCGGCTTCCTGCTCTTGAGCGGCGAGACGCAGGGCGCGCCGCTCGTCTTCCTCGCGATCCTCGTGCTCACCGTCATCGGCATCGTCGCCTACTGTGCCGTCATCCTCGCCGAACGCAGCGTGCTGCACTACATGCCGCGCCGCGATTTCGGCAAACCGAACACCTAACGGAGGAAACCATGGATTCGCCTTCCGCCTCGCGCCCGGTCGATGCGCCGTCCGCCGCCGCCGGCAAGCCCTCGCTCGGCGACAAGATGATGAACCGCGTCGCGCGCTACGCGACGCGCACCTATGATTGGGACGCGCTGAAGTTCCAGGCCGACTACGATCCGAAATACCGCCGCGCGCAGATGCGCTATGTCGGCACCGGCGGCACCGGCATCGAGGCCGACGGCAACGCCGTGCCGGCCGAGCACTTCACGTTCTCGACGATGGTGCTGCCGCCGGGCTGCGAAGGTCCGCTCCATGTCCATCACGACGTGGAGGAAGTGTTCTTCATGATCCGCGGCAAGATCCGCCTCTTCCTCGAGAAAGACGGCGAGAAGTGGGAAACCGAGCTCGGCGAGCGCGATCTCATCTCGGTTCCGGCTGGCATCTATCGCGGCCTCGTCAACGAACGTGACGAGGAGGCGCTGATGTGCGTGATGCTCGGCTCGCCGAAGCCCACGATCCCCACCTATCCGCCCGATCACCCGCTCTCGAAGATCGACCGGAAGAAGAAGGGCGCGTGAGCGGCGTCCGGCATCCGCCGTCATCCCGAGCGAAACGAAGGCTCTCTCGACGGCGGGCGGGCGGAGGCGATGTGCGATGGCGTCGAGAGATGCTTCGCGGCGCTCGGCACGACGGGACTGGTTTGATCGAACGATGACCCAACTCACCGGCAAGATCGTCGTCGTCACCGGCGCCGGCCGCGGGCTCGGTCGTGCCTTCGCGGAGGGCGCGGCCAAGGCCGGCGCG
>CAYZSG010000074.1:0-21301 GCA_964481045.1 uncultured Candidatus Odyssella sp.
CGGCAAGCGGCTGATCAACAGCGATGCGGTGACGCTGGAAATCGTGCCGGAGGCCCGCCGTTAGCCTTCGCGGGCCAGCAGGCGCTCGGCCTCGGCGAGATCCTCGGGCCGGTTGGCGTTGAAGAACGGATCGAATGGCGCCGCCGCGAATTCCGCCACCGCGAGCTTGTAGCGCCCGGTCCACACATCCACCTTCCGAACGCCCTCCCCCATCGCGCGGCGGAGATCGGCGGCGAGACGCACCGGCCAAAGGCCGAACACCGGATGATCCTGCCCGTCCGAGCGCGCGCACGCCACGTCGGCGCCGTCGCGCGCCACGGCTGCGTGCAACCGCGCCACCAGATCGCGCGGGAAGAACGGCGCATCGGTCGCAAACGTGGCGAGCCACGCCGCGCCGGGGTGATGCCGGGCCACCCACTCCATCCCGGTCAGCACGCCGGCAAGCGGCCCCGCGAAGCCCTCGATCGAGTCGGCCACGACCGGCAAACCGAACGAGGCGAAGCGCGCCGGATCGCCGTTCGCGTTGATGACGAGCGCCGAGACCTGCGGCCGAGCGCGCTCGATGATGTGTGCGAGCATTGGCCTGCCGCCCAGCGGGCGCAGGCATTTGTCGCCGCCGCCCATGCGCCGCGAGAGGCCGCCGGCGAGGAGCACGCCGATCGTGGTCGGAACCGCGCTGCTCACGACGCTATTTCTTCTCCTGTCCGAACGGCGCGGTGACGAGCGTGCGCGGGTCGCGCTGGCCCCATTTCCCCTGTTCCACCGTCGTCAGGAAATCGAGCACGAGGCGGTTGAACGCGTCGGGCTCTTCGAGGTTCACGCAGTGCCCGGTCTTGGGCAGGATCGCGAGGCCGGAATACGGCATCCGCCGCTTGAGCCACAGGCTCGCATCGAGGCAGGGCTCGTCTTCGTCGCCGGCGACGATGAGCGTCGGGATCGTCAGCGCGGCAATCGGCGTTTCGAGATCGTAGAGCGAGGGCCGCGTCGCCTGATAGCCGCGCAAGGTGAGCGCCGCGCCCTTGGCCGAGTGCTCGGCGAGGTAGCGCTTCTCCTCCTCCCAGCCGCGCGGGTCCTTGTTCTGGAGCTGCACGCGCGCGGGCCCGACCGCCATCGCCTCGGCCACGACCTTCGAGCCCTCGCGCTCGAAGCGCGCGGCGGCGGCGATCGAATCGGACTGGAAGCGTTCGCGCATGTCCTTGGGCGCGCCCGAGCCGATGCCGGCGGTGACCAGCGACACCGCGCGCTGCGGATGGCGCAGGCCGAAATGCAACGTCGCGAAGCCGCCCATGCTGAGGCCCACCACATGCGCGCGCTCGATCTTGAGATGATCGAGCACGGCGGCGGCATCGTCGGCCTGCTGTTCCTGGCGATACGACTCCACGTCGTCGGGCACGTCGGAGGGCGGATAGCCGCGCGCGTTGTAGGCGATGCAGCGATAGCGCCGCGCGAAGAAGCGCAGCTGCGCCTCCCAGCTCCGGTGATCGCCGGCGAATTCGTGCACGAACAGCAGCGGACGACCGCTGCCGGCCTCTTCGTAGTAGAGCCTCGCGCCCGCGGATGGTGCGTAGGGCATGTGCGGCCTTCCCGACATTGGAGTGCGCAGTATCGCGCGCCGGACGCTCGCGTGCCAATCTCGATCGGGCAATCGACACGGGTGAGGGCCATGCCGCAACCGCCAGAGGCCGAGCGGGCGCACGCCGCGGCGCGCTGCAGGCGCTATCAGCGCGTGCTCGGCCTGAATATCGTGCTCGTGGCGGGATTCATAGCACTGGCGCTGGCCTCGCCGGCGACGCTTGCGATGCTCTTCGGCTTCCCTGAGCCGCTGCCGGCCGATTGGGTGCGCGTCTGCGGCGGAATGCTGGCCGTCGTCGCCTTGCTCTACCTGCAAGGCCTGCGCGATCCGGTGCACGCGCGCTGGCCGAACGTCGTAGGCATCGGCGCGCGCTTCGCCATGGCGGCGCTGTTCCTCTCGCTCGGCGGCGCCTTCCTCTGGTTCTGCCTGTTCGACGCCGTCTTCGGCGCGCTCCTCGCGCTGACCTATTTCGACCTGCTGAAGGGTACGCCGCCGGACGGCCGTTCGCGCTAGGATCGGCCCGTGGCCGGCATCCTGCTCATCAACGGCGCGCTGCACGGCCCCTGGTGCTGGGACGGCTTCGCCCGCCGTCTCGCGGCGCAGGGCCACGACGCGCGCACGATGCATCTGCGCCCCGGCGGCGGTCTCTGGAATCGCGTGCGCGCGTATGTCGAGGAAGCGCGGCACGCGGCGGCCGGGTTTGCCGCGCCGCCGGTCCTCGTCGGGCATTCGCTCGGCGGGCTCGTCGTGCAGAAGTACCTCGAGCGCAACGCCGCGCTCGGCGGCGTCTTGCTGGCGACCCCGCTGCCCGGCGACGCGCTGCGCTCGGTCACGCGCCGGTGGCTGGACCATCCGTGGCCGATGCTGAAATCAACGCTGTCGATGCGCTTCCGGCCGCTTGTCGCGACGCCCGCGCTCGTGCGCGCGCTTCTCTTCACGCCGGACACGCCGCCCGAGATCGTCGACCGCTGCTTCGCGCGCCTCGAGGACGATTCATCGCTCGCCCTCCTTGCGGCGCTGGCCGATCTGCCGCGGCCGGCGCGCGTCGCGGCGCCGATGCTCTTCCTCGGCGCCGAGCGCGATACGATGGTTTCTCCTGCGGCGGTTCGCAGGACGGCGCGCGCCTTTGGGGCCGATGCCGTGGTCGTCCCCGGCGTCGGCCACGACATGATGCTCGACAGCGGCTGGGAGCGCATCGCCGACCGGATCGCGGCCTGGGCGCGCGAACGGGAAGCCGCCGGGCCCGTGAATCCGCGCTGAATAGCCTGCCCTTTGCCGCCGAGCGGCATGCGGCGCGGCGAAACGGATTCAGAACCGCCGCGCATCGCCCGGCTCCAGCACCCACACGCGATCGGCCGCGACGCCCGCCGCCGCGCGCGGAACGTCGGTGCGCGCGGCGAGCGCGTCGTCGGTGCCGAGCGCGAAGGTGCCCCAATGGATCGCGAGCATGCGGCGCGCGCGCAAATCGGCGAACGCGCGCAGCGCCTCGGCCGGATCGAGATGGACGTGGCGGTTGACGACGCGCGGTCCGTAGGCGGCGACCGGCAGCAAGGCGAGATCGATCGGCCCATGCGCGGCGCCGATGCGCGCGAAATGCGGGCCGTAACCGGTGTCGCCGGCGAAATAGACGCGCCGCACCGCCCGCCCCCGCCGCGCCTCGGCGAGCCACGAACCCCAGAGCGCGCGGTTGCGGTCGAACAGGCCGCGGCCCGAATCGTGCTGCGCCGGCAGCAGCCGCAGCGTCACCGCCGCCGCACCCTCGCCGAGGCGCGCCGCGCCACCCCAGTCGAGCCGCACGGTGCGCGCGCAGCCGAAATCCGCGCGGCCGCCGACCCGCAACGGCAGCAGGCACAGCGGCCGGTCGCGCGCCGCGATGCGGCGGATCGCGTCGGGCTCGAAATGATCGTAGTGATCGTGCGAGACGAGGATCGCGTCGATGCGCGGCAGATCGGCGAGCGCGATCCCCGGCGGCACGAGCCGGCGCGGACCGACGGGCGGCACAGGCGTCGCATAGTCGCCGAACAGCGGATCGAACAGGATGGTCTTGCCGCCAAGCCGCACGAGCACGGTCGCGTGGCCGATCCATAGCACGGCATCGGCATCGCCGGTCGCGTCCCAGGCCGCGCGCGCGGCGGCCGAGCTTTGCCGCGCCGGTCGCGCCCGCGCGTCGGGATTGGGAATCGCCGCGAGCCGCAGCCGGTCGAAGCCGAACGCCACCGCATCCGGCGCACGCGCCGTCGGTACGTTGCGGAACCCGCCCTCGACATGATGCTCCGGCGCGCCCGGCACCGGCGTGCCTGGCTCGTTCGCACAGGCGGCGATCGTTGCGGCTATGGCTGCCAGCAAGATGGTTCGGAGGCTCATCGCAGATTTGGCTATCACGCGATCGCCGCAGCGGCGTTGCGCCATGTCAAATCGGCGCCGCCCCTACTCCGCCTCGTCTCCGACGCTCGACTTGCGCCGCACATGCTTCGGCTCGTCCGCGGCGTAGCTCGTATCCGCGTCGAACACGATGCGGTGCTCGCCGGCCAGCGCCACGAAGCGCTTGCCGCGAGCGCGGCCGATCAATGTGAGATCGGCCTTTTTCGCGAGCTCCACGCCCCAGGCGGTGAAGCCCGAGCGCGAGATGAGGATCGGGATCCGCATCTGCACGGTCTTGATCACCATCTCCGAGGTGAGCCGCCCGGTCGTGTAGAAGCTCTTGCCGTCGGGGCCCATGCCTTTCAGGAACATGTAGCCCGCGATCTTGTCGACCGCGTTGTGGCGCCCGACGTCTTCCATGTAGACGAGCGGGCGGTCTTCCTCACACAGCACGCAGCCATGGATGGCGCCCGCCTCGAGATAGAGCGAGGGGATCGTGTTGATCTTCTTCGTCAGCGCGTAGAGCCACGAGGTCTTGAGCACGGCATCCGCGGGCAGCTTGATCTCGTCGAATTTCTCCATGAGATCGCCGAACGCGGTGCCCTGCGCGCAGCCCGAGGTGCGCGTCTTCTTCTTGAGCTTCTCCTCGAAGTTCGTCTGCTGCTTCGTGCGCACGACGGCGACCTGAAGCTCTTCGTCGTAGTCGATCGCCGTCACCGTGTCGTCGGGCTTCAGCATGTTCTGGTTGAGCAAATAGCCGACGGCGAGATACTGCGGATAATCGCCGATCGTCATCATCGTGACGATCTCCTGCCCGTTCAAATACAGCGTGAGCGGCCGCTCCTCGACGACGGCGGTCTCGACCGGCTTGCCCTCCTGATCGATGCCGGCCACGCGCCGCGTGAGCTTCGCATCGGCGGGATCGGGCCGGACGAGGAATTCGGGCGCGGGCGCGGTGTCGGGCATGGCGGGAAATATGCGGCCGCCGTTCCGGCGGGGCAAGGACGGGCACGCCCGCCGGCGTTCGGGCCTTTACGGACGACGTCCGACGGTCAGCAGCAATTCGTTCGGGCCGATCCAGCCTTCCGGCGTGGCGAACACGCTCAGCTTCAACCCCATCTCCGCCCAGGCAGCCTGCTGCGCTGCCGCGTCGAGAGTCGCGAGGATCTGCAGTATCGGGCTGGCCGAGTTGCGGACAAAGTCGAGGTATTCCTTTACCGAAGACAGCCGGAACGGAGCCGCAAGCTTCGTCGTGGCGACACGGTCGAAACCCACCTCCTGGAACAAGGCATCCATCAAGCCGGGCTTGCCGAGGCTCAGCAAGCCGCCGGGCTGGTAAGGGTCGCGCGGCGGCAGGCCCGCATGTTTCAGCGCCGTGCCGACAAGGGCCGTGATGCAAGGATTCCGGTCCGGAGACGAAAAGACCAGCGTGCAGGCGTGTCCGCCGGGCTTCAGCGCTCGGTGCATCTCGCGCAGGCCGCGGCCGGGGTGCGGAAAGAACATGAGCCCGAGACGACAGATCGCGGCATCGAACGCGGCTTCGGGCACGTCCAGGTTCTCACCGTCCGCGGCCTTCGTCTCGACATGGCGGAAGCCGGCGCGCTGAGCCTTGGCCTTGGCGAAATCGAGAATGGCCGGCGACAGGTCTGTCGCGAGCACGGAGCCGCTGGGACCGACGCACGCGGCGATGTCGAGCGTCTGATCGCCCGCGCCCGCCGCAACGTCAAGCACGCGTGCGCCCGGCCGCACCTCGGCCATCGCCAGCATCGCGGCCGTCGCTTCGGCCAGCCAGCGCGCGACCACCCCGCCCTGCTCGCTCCACCCGCGCGCGTGCTGGTCCCAGAGCGCCCGCGTCGCATCCTTGAGGCCGCCAGCATCGAAGCCCGCCTGCTTGTCCATGAGGCAAATCTCCCTGGAACGCGCATCGTCTCGTTCGCGGAGGTGGCGTAGCGCGACGTGCCGCGCGGTGTCAGTCGCAAGATTGCGGCCCGGGGCCGCGGAACTGCATAATCGCGACATGCTCGATTGGAACGATCTCCGCTTCTTCCTCGCGATCGCGCGGCACGGCAGCACGATCGCGGCGGGCAAAGCGCTCCGCGTCAGCCAGTCGACGGTCCAACGGCGGCTGTCGGCACTGGAGAAGAGCCTCGGGCGCAAGCTCGTCACGCGCACTGCCGCCGGATACCGGCTCACCGAAGTCGCGGCCGATCTGCGGGCTTACGCCGAGCGAGTCGAGGCGGCGATCGAGGACCTTGAGCGGCGCGCGGGCGGTGCAGACGGGCGCGGCGGCGTCATCCGGGTCACTTGTCCCGAACCGATCGTCCAGCGCCTGACGCCGCTGATCGCTCGCTTCCACGAGCGGCATCCGGACACTCGCGTCGAATTCGTGATGAGCGATAAATATCTCGACCTCGCCAAAGGCGAAGCCGATGTCGCGTTCCGCTCGGGCGATACCGACGACGAACTCGTGGGTCGCAAGATCGCGGAATCGATATGGGCGATCTACGCAAGCCGGGCATACGTCAAGCGGCACGGCAAGCCCGACAGCGTCGCCGATCTCGCCCGCCACCGTCTCGTCTGCCTCGACGAGTCGATGGCCAAACACCGCGTGGCGGCATGGCTGAAGCAGGTGGCTTCCGGCGCCGAGATCGCCGCACGCAACAACAGCGTGCTCGGCCTGATGTATGCGGTGAAATCCGGCGTCGGAATCGGCGCCCTCCCGACCGCGATCGCCGATGGAGATCCGGATCTCGTGCGCATTCTGGGGCCGATCCCGGAACTCGCGCGAAGCTGGCGCGTGTTGACTCACCCGGATATTCGGCGCACCCCGCGCATCGCGGCGTTCTTCGACTTCGTCCTCGCGGAGCGCGAGGCACTGCAGTCAATCCTGACCGGATAACCGCCGGCGCCTCAGCGCAGCGACTGGATGTAGGTCGCGACCTCTTCCGCGTCGGCCGCGGTCAGCACCGGCGGCGGCATGTTCACGTGCGGCACAGTCATCATGTTGACGAGCGCCGCGCGCGTCCAGCGCGCGTTGGCCGCGATGCGGCGGAATGCGGGCGCGTCGGATTCGCCGGGACGCTCCTGCGCGGCGGAGATCGCGTGGCATCGCGCGCAAAATTCCTGCGCCAGCGCCCTTCCGCGCTCCAGCCCGAGACCTTGCGCCGATGCCGGCGCGGCGTTTGAACAGAGCAACGCGCCGATCGCCAACAATCCCAACGCGCGATGTATAACGGACATGGACGAAGAATGCGGTGCCGCGCGCGCTGCCTCAAGCGCGCGCCGCCGGTGTCGCTCGTTTGGCCGACGCGAGCGCTGTTTCGCGCGGACAGCCGGGACGGCGCGCCGCTTTCTTGCTCAGCGCCGAGCGACGCCCGGCGGCCAAGAGGGCGCGCAGTCACGTGACCGCGCGCCCTCGGCATTCAGACGTAGAAGTGGTCGGCGCGCAGATCGGCCGGCGCCACGCCGGCCAGTTCCGCGATAACATAGTTGTTCGCGCCGTCGCCATGCGAGCCGCCATTGGCGTCGAACATCACCTTCGTGCTGTCGCCGCTTTGCACGAAGTAGAGATAGCCCTGGCTGATCGCCTGCTGCGCCGTCGTGCCGGTGAAGTTCGATTGCAGATCGAGAAGGGTGGCGACGTCGATGAAGTCGTGATCGGTGCCCGTGGTGTCGAAGTCGGTGATCTTGTCCGTCACCGATGCCGGCTGGATGCCGAAGACGGTCGAAATCGACTTGCCCGTATGCGCGGCTTTCACGAACACGAACGTGTCGGCGTCGGCGCCACCGGTGAGCGTGTCGGCGGCCGCTGCATCGGGGATGTGATCGCCGAGGATGCGGTCACGCCCGGTGCCGCCCACGATCGTATCCTGACCGGCGCCGCCCACGAGGATGTCGTCGCCGCCGCCGCCGTTGATCGTGTCGTTGCCGGCGCCGCCGCGCAGATCGTTGGCCACGCCGTTGCCGGTGAGCGTGTCGTTGGCGTTGCTGCCCACGACGTTCTCGATGCCGGTGATCTTCGCGAGCTGGACTCCCTCGAGATCGAACATCTTGCCGGTGCTGAGATTGACGTCGACGGACCCGAAGTTCCCGGGAAGCTGCGAGAGGTCGAGCGTGTCCACGCTCGTATCCGTGCCCATCGTGACGTTCGAGACGCTGTCGATGCCGAGGAAGCTCGTCGTCGTCACCGAAACGTCGCCGCCATGGATTTCGGCAATGCCGCCGCTGCCGATCGGGTGCGCGCCCGTTACCACGAAGCGGTCGCTGCCTTGGCCGCCGATCATGAAGGTTTCGCGCGAGAGATCCGTATAGAACGTGTCGTTGTCGTTGTTGCCGTGAGCGATGACCTTGGTGCCGGTGACATTGATCCTGTCATTGCCACTCCCGCCTTCGACGGTGTCGAAGCCGAGATCGCCGCCAGCGACGGTGATCGTGTCGTCGCCGCTCCCGCCCTTGAGGCGATCGACGCCCGAGGTATCGATGATCGTGTCATCGCCGGTGCCGCCGAAGACGTAGTCGTTGCCGTTGCCGCCGGCGATCGTGTCGTTGCCGCTGCCGCCTTCGATTTCATCGTCGCCGTCGCGGCCGTAGATGGAGTCGTTGCCGTCGCCGCCCGAGATGTCATCGTTGCCGTTGCCGCCGTCGAGCAGGTCGTCGCCGCCGAAGCCATAGAGCGTATCGTCGCCGCCGTAGCCGAAGATCTCGTCGCGATCGTTGAAGTAGCCGATCACGTCGTTACCCCAGGTACCCTCGGCGCGCACACCGTCGCCGCCGATCCCGGTCGATTTGATAGTCACGAGTTGTTCAGCCATGGTCCGTCTCCTATCGCCTGTCCGCGAGCCCCGAATGAGTGCTCGCCCGTAGCCGCCCCACAGCGGCTTTCATGGACGGGAGTGAAGCACTTCACAGAAATTTTGGCTGTGACGGCGCGTTGTGACGGTGAGATGTGACGGCGGTCACACGGCTTCTTGAATGTCCAATTCCCGGAGCCACTTGCTCCTCGGCGACCCAGTCGGCCCCGGCGCCTTGACGCAAGATCTTTTCATCGTCCGAGCAATCGCGCTCGCGAATCCCTGTAAATTGGCAGGTATGGTCGAGACCGCGCCCTCAGCGGCCCCGGTGCCGCGCGCCATCATCGTCTTCGACGGCGTCTGTGTGCTGTGCAGCGGCGGCGTGCGCTTCCTGCTGCCGCGCGATCGGGCAGGCCGCTACTGCTTCGCCGCGATGCAGTCCGAAACCGGCCGCAGGCTGCTCGCCGAACACGGCCTCGACCCCGGTGATCCGGTCTCGTTCCTGCTGCTCGAGGGCGGGCGCGCCTATACGGACTCGAACGCCACGCTGCGCATCCTCGTGCTGCTTGGCGGCTGGTGGCGTTTGGCCGCGGCCCTCTATGCCATGCCGCGGCCGCTGCGCGACGCGGTCTATCGTTTTGTTGCGCGCCGCCGGTATCGCTGGTTTGGCCGGCGCGAGACCTGTTTCGTGCCGACGGCCGGAACGGCACATCGCTTTCTTGGTTAGCGCCGTCCCGCCGCCGTTCGGATGCACCCGGCCTCAGCGCAGCAACTGGATGTAGGTTGCGACCTCTTCCGCCTCGGCGCGCGTCAGCATCGGCGGCGGCATGTTCACGTGCGGAACCGTCATCATGTTGACGAGCGCGGCCCGCGTCCAGCGCGGGTCGGCGGCGAGACGGCGGAAATTCGGCGCGACCGTTTCGCCGGGGCGCTCTTGTGCGGCGGAAATGGCATGGCAGCGCGAACAGAATTCCTGCGCCAGCGCCCGCCCCCGCTCGGGGCCGAGCCCTTGCGCCGCGACGGGCGCCGCCAAGAACGCCCAGAACGCGGCGGCCACGGCGCCCATGGCCAACACTGTCGATTCGCGATTCATCTCGGACCTGCCGGAAGAATGCGGTCCCCCGCTCTTTATGGACCGAATTGCGGATCGCCGCCAGGATCGTCGCGGCGGCGCGCGCGGCCGGCCGTCGCGTGTGCGGCTACTTCGCCCGCTGCGGCGCCAAGGCGAGCTGCTGCCGGATCAGATCCTTGTAGAACTTGGCCATTCCCGTCGTGCCGTGGCCGCGCGTCTCCGCGCTCGCGGGGATCAGGTAGTATAACGCCTTCGGAATGCGCTTCAGCGCCTGCTCCATCAGGCCGGTCTCGGGCGGATTGCGCTCGTCGTCGGCGGAATTGATCGCCAGCACGCGCGCCTTGATGCGGTCGAGCTTGGGGGCCGGGTTGTAGTCGCGCGAGGAATCCCAGGCATAGAGGAAATCGTTCGCATCGGCGGCGAACGGCGCCGCAAGGCGGGCGTCGAGCAATTTGTCGGCCGCCGCGCGCGTCGGCGCCATCTTCTGGAACGCGAGCGTGCCGCCGTTCGTGGCGATGGCGAAGAACACGTTCGCGGTTCGGAACGCCTTGGGCTGCGCGGTGTAGTCGCCGTTCTTCCAGTCGGGATCGTTGCGGATCGAATCGATGATGAGGCGGCGCATCATCCAGTTGCGGCTCGACATCTCGGTGGGCTGCGCGGCCATCGGCACGAGGGCGTCCATGAAGTCGGGATACTCGGTGCCCCAGATCCACGCATGCATGCCGCCCATCGAGTTGCCGATGACGAGGCGGACGTGGCGAATGCCGAGCCCTTCGGTCAGCAGCCGGTACTGCGCCGCGACCATGTCGTCGTAATTGTAGCGCGGGAATTTCGCGCGCAGGCCGTCGGACGGCTTCGACGATTTTCCGTGCCCGATCGCGTCGGGCAGCACAATGAAGTACTTCGCCGCGTCGAGCGGCTGGCCCGGGCCGAACAGTTCGCCCGCGAAGCCCGCGCCGAGCATCCCGGCGCCGGAGCCGGCGGTTCCGTGCAGGACGAGGACCGGCTCGCCGGTGCGCTCGCCGAGCGTGCGGTAGTGGAGCCGCAGTTCCGGCATCGTCTCGCCGGTGTGAAACTTGAAGTCGCGCGCGATCCACGTTCCTTCCTTGGGCACAGACGCCGTCTCGGCCGACGCCGCGGCCGCGAATGCGGCCAGCAGCAGAGCGGCAATCGAGGCCAGGCCGCAGCGGCGGACCATCGTCATGGCGGTTCTCCCCCAGGCGTTACACTTCTTGATGCATCGTATCCTGAGCCGGCGCCGTTCGTTCGGCAACGCACGGACGCGCGAGCACTTGGCCGGCAGGCACTGGCAAAAGCTCGGACCGTGGCAAGCCCGCCACCTTTCGGGGCTCAGAATTCGGCGAGCGCCTGCGTTTGGGTGTGTCGGCCATGCCACACTCGGCACGAAACTTTCCGCAACGGCATGGCGGTAGGCTTCGACCGCCCGGCGCGTGTTTCGGGATTTTCGTTTAGTCTTTTGAAAAACAAAGAATATTTCCCGTCTCTTAGCGCAATGCCACAACCTCTCGGCGCAGATGCGCCAAAGAGGCAGCCATTTTCAACCCAGCGCGTTCGACCTATTTTTTGCGCGGCGGCAAGCGAGCGCCGAAAGTGGCGCCAGGATCGATGTCGAGAGTGCCTGACAATCGGAGGGGTCGGCTGGGCGCGGCGCTGGCCGCGCCGTTCGTTGCGTTCGCCCTCGCTTTTCCCGCCGCCGCCCAGGATGCCGCGAAGCAGATGAGCCTCGTCGCCACCGACGAGGCCGCGCCGGTGCTCGCCGAATTGCTGCCGCGCTTCAAGGAGCAGTCGGGAATCAACGTCGTTCTGACGATCAAGCCGGCCGCCGAGGCCACGGCGATGCTGCGCCAGGGCAAGGCCGACGCGGTGATGACCGACGATCCCGAAACCGAAGAGGCGCTGCTCAAGAGCCAGGACGCCAGCAAGCGCTTCGACGTGATGTATGCCGAGCTGATCGTCGTCGGCCCCGCCTCGGACCCGGCGCGCATCGCGGGCATGGCCAGCGTCGTCCACGCCTTCGCCGCGATCGCCCGCACGCAATCGCCGTTCGTCTCGCGCGGCGACAAGAGCGGCCTCCACCGGACCGAGCGCAGCATCTGGGACGAGGCCGGCATCGCGAAACCCGAAAGCGCCGGCAAGTGGTATGCCGAGGCCGCCGGCGACATGGCCAAGGCGCTCGCCGCCGCCGCCAATTCCAACGCCTACATCCTCTCCGACAAGGCGGCCTGGCTCCAGTTCACGGCGCGCGGGCAGCTCGTCGTGATGGTCTCCGACGATCCGCGTCTCCAGCAGCGCTTCTCGATCACCCTCGTCAACCCTGACAAGCACAAAGACGTGAACGCCGCCCACGCCGCGGCGTTCGCCGAGTGGCTGATCTCGCGCGACACGCAGCTCGCCATCGGCCGCTTCGCGCTCGGCGGCGAGCAGCCCTACGCCCCGCATTTCGGCCTCAGCGGCCGCTAGGCCGCGACGCGGGCGCCGAGGGTTATAGCCGTGCGGCCATATCGCTCCGCCTATTCCCTTGCCCAATTTCGCGCCAGGGATTAACTGATAGGGCGATGGACGCGCCTCTCCCGCTCGATCCGGACACCGCCCCGCTCGTCGATCCCTACGCGCGGCCAATCTCCTATCTGCGCGTCTCGGTCACCGACCGCTGCGATTTCCGCTGCGTCTATTGCATGTCGGAAGACATGCACTTCCTGCCCAAGGCCGAGCTGCTGACGCTCGAGGAGATGGCGCGGCTCTGCGGCGCCTTCATCCGCCGCGGCGTGCGCAAGTTGCGGCTCACCGGCGGCGAGCCGCTCGTGCGCCGCAACGTGATGTGGCTCGTGCGCGAGCTCGGCAGCCATCTCGGCCGCGGCCTCGACGAGCTGACGCTCACCACCAACGGCAGCCAGCTCGCGAAATACGCGGGCGAGCTCGCCGGCGCCGGCGTGCGCCGCATCAATGTCTCGCTCGACACGCTCGACCCGACGAAGTTCGCGACGATCACGCGCTGGGGCCGGCTCGACCAGGTGCTGGCCGGAATCGACGCCGCGAAGGCCGCCGGCCTCCAGGTGAAGATCAACGCGGTGGCGCTCAAAGGTGTCAACGACGGGGAGTTCGACCGGCTCATCGAATGGTGCGGCGCGCAAGGCCACGACCTCACCTTGATCGAGGTGATGCCGATGGGCGAGATCGGCGGCGAAGCCGGTCCCGGCGATCGGCTGGCGCAATACCTGCCGCTCTCGATGGTACGCGCCGATCTCAGGCAGCGCTGGACGCTCGAGGAGACCGACTACCGCACCGGCGGCCCGGCGCGCTATTGGCGCGTCAGGGAAACCGGCGGGCGGCTCGGCTTCATCACACCGCTCACCCACAATTTCTGCGAATTGTGCAACCGCGTACGCCTCACCTGCACCGGCATGCTCTACATGTGCCTCGGCCAGGACGACAGCGCCGATCTCCGCACGCCGCTGCGCGCCTCGCCCGACGATGCACAGCTCGACGCCGCGATCCGCGAAGCGATCGCGCGCAAGCCGAAGGGCCACGACTTCGTCATCGACCGCCGCCACACCGGCGCCGCGGTCTCGCGCCACATGAGCGTGACCGGCGGATAACGCCGCGGCGGCTGACTCTCACGTTCCGCGCGGATTCCCGCTACCCTCGCCGGACCACGAGCGAGGATCATCCATGCCCGAACACGCGGCTCCGCCCGCGCCGCCTCCCGGTGAGGCGCTGCGCCGCCACCGCGCGGCCGCGGGCAAGATGCAGACGCTGCCGAAGTGCCGCGTCTCCGGGCCGGCCGATTTCGCGGTCTGGTACACGCCCGGCGTCGCCGAAGCCTGCCGCGCGATCGCCGCCGACCGCGATGCCGTCGACGACTGCACGAGCCGCGGCAACACGATCGCCGTCGTCTCCGACGGCACGCGCGTGCTCGGCCTCGGCGATATCGGCCCCTACGCGGGCCTGCCGGTGATGGAAGGCAAGTGCCTGCTGTTCAAGGTTCTCGGCGGCGTCGATGCGGTGCCGCTCTGCCTCGACACCAAGGACCCCGAGGCGCTCGTGCGCACGGTGCGACTGCTCGAGCCTTCGTTCGCCGCGATCAATCTCGAGGACATCGCGCAGCCGAAATGCTTCCGCGTGCTCGCGGCGCTGCAGAAGGAACTGCATATCCCGGTCTGGCACGACGATCAGCAAGGCACCGCGATCGTCGCCCTCGCCGGCCTCGCCAACGCGCTCGAAATCACCGGCCGCACGCTCGGCGCGGCGCGCATCGTCCTCATCGGCGTCGGCGCCGCGAATGTCGCGACGTACCGCCTGCTCGTGAAAGCCGGCGCCGATCCGCGCAACATCATCGCCTGCGACACGGCCGGCGTCCTTCACCCCGGCCGCGCCGACATCGAGCGCGCGAAGGAGACGTTTCCCGAGAAGTGGCGCATCTGCCGCGAGACGAACGCGGCCGGCCGCACCGGTGGTATCGCCGAGGCGCTCGCCGGCGCCGATGCGTGCATTGCTTTCGCGGCGCCCGGCCCCGGAATCGTCCGCCCGGAATGGATCGCGGCGATGGCCAAGGACGCGATTGTCTTCGCCTGCGCCAATCCGACTCCCGAGATCTGGCCCGCCGACGCACGCGCCGGCGGTGCGCGCATCGTGGCCACGGGCCGAAGCGATTTTCCGAACCAGGTCAACAATTCGCTCGCATTCCCCGGAGTCTTCCGCGGCACGCTCGACGTGCGCGCCCGCGCGATCAGCGAGGGCATGGCGCTCGCGGCGGCGAAGGCGCTCGCCGCTCAAGCGCGCCGCGCCGGGCTCTCCGCCGAGCGCATCCTGCCGCGCATGGGCGACGACGAGTCGGTCGCCGGCATCGCCGCCGCGGTCGGACTGCAGGCGCGGGCAGAGGGCCTCGCACGCATTCCGCGCGGCGAGGCGGAGCTGCGCGCAATGGCGCTCGCGGCAATCGGGCGCGCCCGGCGCGCCGCGGCCGCGCTCGACGCCGCCGGCCTGCTCGGGTGAACGCGGCTACTTGATCGCGATCTGCAGCGTGAAGCTCTTGCCGTCGCTGACCGTCACCTGCTCGAAACCGAGCATCTTCAGGAGGTCGAGGAAGGTGAGCCGGTGCTCGGTGTCCACTTCCTTGAAGATCTCCGTGAAGCGCGCCTGCGCGGTGAGCTGGGCCAGCAGCGCGCGGGCCTGATAGATGTTGCCGATATAGTCGCCCATGCCGATGATGATGAGCTTCTCGGCCTCGGCGCCCTTGACGAACATCACGTAGGTCGGCGCGTAAGTGTTGGCCGCGGCCTTGTTCGTGATCGCCGCGATCAGCCCGACCCGCCGCACGCGCGTGGCGCCGGACACGGTGGTGGCCTCGGGCTGGTACGCCTCCGTCACTGTCACCGGCGGATAGTAGTAGCCGGCATGGCGGTCTTTCTCCTGCGCCGCCGCGCCGGCCGCCGCCAGAACGGCCGCGAGGCCGGCGCCGAGCGCGCCCCGCCACGCCGCCGCGAGAATGGCTGACACCATGGTGGATCCCCTGTTCGCGCTTGCCACGGCTGCATAGCACCCCGCCCGGCGCCCGCCAATCGCGGGGCCGCTTGACCGAAATCAAAGCCAGGCGCTCCGTGTTGGCCAATCTTGCGGCAGTATCGAAGGAATTTGCCTGTGAGCCAGCCATCGCAGCGGAAACGCGTCGCCATCCTCGGCGCGGCCGGGCGCGATTTCCACAATTTCAACATGCTCTATCGCGGCGATGCTGCGGCCGAGGTCGTGGCGTTCACGGCGACGCAGATCCCGGGCATCGCAGGCCGGCGCTATCCGCCCGCGCTGGCCGGGCCGCTCTATCCCAGGGGCATTCCGATCGTCGACGCCGCCGCGCTCGAAGATCTCATCCGCCGCGAGCGCATCGGCGAGGTGATGTTCGCCTACAGCGACGTGACGCATGCCGAGGTGATGCACCAGGCCTCGCGCGCGCTCGCCGCCGGCGCCGATTTCGTGCTGGCCGGGCCGGCGCGCACGATGATCGCGGTGGCCAAGCCGGTGATCGCCATTTCCGCCGTGCGCACCGGTTGCGGGAAATCGCAGACCGCGCGCCACCTCGCGCGCCATCTGCGCGCACGCAACCTGCGCGTCGCCGTGCTGCGCCATCCGATGCCCTATGGCGATCTCGAGCGCCAGGCGGTGCAGCGCTTCGCCAGCCGCGCCGATCTCGAAGCCGCGAACTGCACGATCGAGGAGCGCGAGGAATACGAGCCGCACATCGAGGCCGGCGGAATCGTCTTCGCCGGCGTCGACTACAGCGCTATCGCGGCGGCGGCGGAGCGCGAGTCTGACATCGTGCTGTGGGACGGCGGCAACAATGATTTCCCGTTCCTGAAACCCGACTTCCACATCGTCGTCGCCGACGCGCTCAGGCCGGATCAGCTCACGACGCATCACCCTGGCGAAACGGTGCTGCGCATGGCCGACATCGTCGTCGTCAACAAGACCGACGCGGCCGCGCCCGAGGCCGTGCCGCGCATCTTCCACGGCATCCGCAGCCTCGTGAACGCCACGATCGTGCTCGCGGCCTCGCCGGCGTCGCTCGACGACCGCGCCGCCGTGCGCGGCAAGCGCGTCATCGTCGTCGAGGACGGGCCGACGATCACGCATGGCGGCATGCCGCACGGCGCGGGTGTTGCTGCACTCGCCGGCGTTCCGGGTGTGACGCTCGTCGATCCGCGCGATTCGGCGCCGCCCGCGCTGCGCCAGGTGTACGAGGCCTATCCGCATATCGGCCGCGTGCTGCCGGCGATGGGCTATTCGCCGGAACAGCGCGCCGCGCTCAAGGAGACGATCGAGCGCTCGGCGGCCGAGATCGTGGTGGCGGCGACGCCGATCGATCTCGCGGCGCTGATCGGCCCGGGCAAGCCGGTCGTGCGCGTGCGCTACGCTTATGCCGATGCCGGCGAGCCGCGCCTCGTCGAACTTGTCGACGGCTTCCTCGCGCGCAAGGCCCGTTAGCCATGGCCATGCCCCGCCACCTGCTGCGCACGCTCGATCTCGGCCCCGCCGAGCTCATGCGCCTGCTCGACATCGCCGCGCATCTCAAGGCCGCACCGCTCGCGCGCGCCGATCTTCTGCGCAACCAGAGCGTCGTGCTTCATTTCAACAAGCCCTCGACGCGCACGCGCATCTCGTTCGAGACGGCGATCGCGCGGCTCGGCGGCACGCCGATCGCCGTCGGCGCCACCGAATTGCAGCTCGGCCGCGGCGAGACGATCGAGGACACGGCGCGCACGATCGCCCGCTACGCGCGCGCGTTCGTCATCCGCACCTACAGCGACGCCGACGTGGCGCGCTTCGCCGCCGCCTCGTCGATCCCGGTCATCAATGCCCTCACGGACCGCCACCATCCGTGCCAAAGCCTCGCCGACCTGATGACGTTGCGCGAGCGGCGCGGAAGCCTGCAGGGCCTCCGCCTCGCCTACGTCGGCGACGGCGACAATGTCTGCCACAGCCTCATCGAGGCCGCGGCGCTCGCCGGCATAGCGCTCACGGTCGCCTGCCCCAAGGGCTACGCGCCGGCGGCCGGCATCGTCGCCGACGCGCAGGCGGTGGCGCGGCGCAACGGCGCCACGATCGAAATCGGCGACGACCCCGCCGCCGCCGTGGCCGGCGCGGAAGCGGTCTATACCGATACGTGGATGTCGATGAACGTGCCCGAGGCCGAGCGCGCGACTCGGCTCAGGGCGTTCGCGCCGTACCAGGTCAACGCCGCGCTGATGGCGCGCGCGCGGCCCGACGCGATCTTCATGCATTGCCTGCCCGACCATCGCGGCGAGGAAGTGACGGCCGAAATCGTGGACGGGCCGCGATCGGTCGTGTTCGACCAGGCCGAGAACCGCCTGCACACGGCGGCGGCGCTGCTCGCGGCGCTGTGCGCCTGATGCGCGTCGTCGTCGCCCTCGGCGGCAATGCGCTCTTGAAACGCGGCGAGCCGCTCGACATCGCCACGCAAACGCGCAACGCCGAGGCCGCGGCGCGGACGGTCGCGGCACTCGCCGAAGCGCACGACGTGATCGTCACGCACGGCAACGGGCCGCAGATCGGACTGCTCGCGCTGCAGGCGATGAGCGGCCCCGCGCCCACCCCGTTCGACGTGCTTGGCGCCGAGAGCGAGGGCATGATCGGCTATCTGCTCGCGCGCGCGCTCGCGGCGCGTTTGCCGGACCAGCCGATCCTCTCCGTGCTCACGCAGGTCGAGGTCGATCCCGGCGATCCCGCCTTCGCGCGGCCGACCAAGCCGATCGGCCCGTTCTACGCGCCCGAGGCGTGGCGCGCACTCGCGGCCGCGCATGGCTGGGCCGGCGTCGAGGATCGCGGGCAGATGCGGCGGGTCGTCGCCTCGCCGCTGCCGAAGCGCATCGTCGAGCGCGAGGCGATCGCGCGGCTGTGGCGCGCCGGCGTGCTCGCGATCTGCGCCGGCGGCGGGGGCATCCCGGTCGTCCGCGAGGAGACGGGCGCACTGCGCGGCGTCGAGGCCGTCGTCGACAAGGACCGCACGGCGGCGCTGCTCGCGGCCGAACTCGGCGCCGAGGCGCTGCTTCTGCTGACCGACGTCGAAGGCGTCTTCGCGAACTGGTCGAAGCCCGACGCGCGGCTGATCCGGCGCCTGAGCGCATACGACGCCGCCGCGCTGGCGCTGCCGCCAGGCTCGATGGGGCCCAAGGTGGAGGCGGCGGCGTGGTTCGCCGGCCGCGGCCTAGCCGTCATTGCCGCGCTCGACCGCGCCGTTCCGGCGCTCGCCGGCCATGCCGGAACGATCATCGAGCCTTAGCATGCTCACTATCTTTAGTTGTAAATTATAGAGCTAACGCAATCTGTGCTTGACACGAAATCCCGTACTTATAATGTTCCTTTCCGCGCGTTCATGCCAGGAGGAACCGATGCGCCGCCTGCTCTGTCTCGCTTTCGCCTTGTCGCTCGTCGCGGGCCCCGCCTTCGCCGATTCGCCTTCCCCAGCCGCGCCGCCCGAGGGCTGCGCCGGCGTGGCGCTCGCGCCCGCCGTTCCGCCGATCCAGCTCGCGCAGAGCGATTGCCGCGGCCGCTGCAGCGCCACGCGCGGCTATTGCCTTTCCACCTGCCGCGACAGCTTCTGCCGCGCCGTCTGCAACGACCGCTATCAAGACTGCGTCTCGTCCTGCCGGCGCTGAGGACACGCGACTCTCGGCATACGAGCCATGATCTGGCGCGGCGGGGATCGGCGGCTATACTGCGCCCCCCTCCTCCCCGCTGCCCGGAATTCATGGCCTTTCCCCCGATCGCGTTCGCCGCCGCCCCGACCAAGGAGGCCGAAGCGGCGCGCCGCATGCTCGCGCGCCTCTATCCGCACGTGCCGCCCGAGCGCGCGAAGGTGGTCGTGGCGCTCGGCGGCGACGGCTTCATGCTCGAGACGCTGCGCGCCGGCATCAACCGCGACGTCGCCGTGTACGGCATGAATCGGGGCAGCGTCGGCTTCCTGATGAACGAGTTCCGCGCGCGCGGCCTCCTGCAGCGCCTCGCGCGCGCCGAACGCGTGAAGCTGCGACCCCTCGAGATGACGGCCGTGAACGTGCGCGGCCGCGAGCGCCGCGCGCTGGCGATCAACGAAGTCTCGCTGCTGCGCATGACGCACCAGACGGCGAATCTGCGCATCCTGGTCAACGGCGTGAAGCGGCTCGACAATCTCGTCTGCGACGGCGCGCTGATCGCGAGCTCGGCGGGCAGCACGGCCTACAATCTCTCGGCCTTCGGCCCCATCATCCCGATCGGCGCCCACATGCTCGCGCTCACGCCGATCAGCCCGTTTCGCCCGCGGCGTTGGCGCGGCGCGCTGCTGCCCGCCAGCAGCACGATCGAGTTCCGCGTGCTGGAGGCCGACAAGCGCCCGGTCGCCGCGGTGGCCGATTCGTTCGAGGTGCGCGACGTGGCGCGCGTCGTCGTCCGCGAATCGCGCGCGCACCATTGCACGATCATGTTCGACCCCGAGCACAATCTGGAAGAGCGCATCCTGCGCGAGCAGTTCATGCCGTGACGGCCGCGCTGCCCGGCGCGCCGCCGCCGCCCCAGAGCGCGATGCGCCGCATCGCCTTCGCCATCCTCACGCTCGCGCTCGGCGCCGCCGGCGGATGGCTGGCCACGCTGATCAACCTGCCGCTGCCGTGGATGATCGGCGCGATGGTGGCGACGACGATCGGCAGCCTCGCCGGCCTCGAGCTGTTCATGTACCGCTGGGTGCGCGGACCGAACGTGGCGGTGCTCGGCGTGATGCTCGGCAGCAGCTTCACGCCCGCCGTCATCGCGCGCTTCGGCGAGTGGCTCACCACGATCGCCGGCCTCGCCGTTTACGTCGCGCTCGTGACCGCGATTCTCTACTGGTATTTCCGCCGCATCGGGCATTTCGACCGCGTGACCGCGTTCTTCGCGGCGAGCCCCGGCGGCCTCAACGAGATGGTCATCGTGGGCCGCGAGCTCGGCGGCGACGACCGCCTGATCGCGCTCGTGCACGGCGCGCGCATCCTGATGGTCGTGATGACCATCCCGATCGGCTTCATGCTGTTCGAGGGCTACAGCCCGAGCGCAAGGCCGCCGATGGGCGGCGGGCTGCTCGAAATCTCGTGGCGCGAGGCGCTGATCCTCGCCGGCTGCGCGCTGGCCGGCGCCTATGGCGCGCGCGCGATCGGCTTTCCGGCCGCGTTCGTCACCGGGCCGATGTTCCTCTCCGCGTTCGTGCATCTGCTCGGCTGGTCCGAGGCGCGCCCGCCGGAGGTTCTGATCGCCGTCGCGCAGGTCGTGATCGGCTCGGGCGTGGGCGCGCGCTTCTCGGGCGTAAAGCTCTACACGATCGCGCGCGTGCTGCTGCTCTCGCTGGGCTCCACGGCCGTCATGGTCGCGCTGACCGCGATCTTCGCGCTCGTTCTGCGCCGCGCGGCCGATACGAGCATCGAGGCCATCATCCTCGCCTACGCGCCCGGCGGCCTCGCCGAGATGAGCCTCGTGGCGCTGGCGCTGGCGATCGACTCGGCCTTCGTCGCCTCGCATCACGTCCTGCGCATCGTGATGATCGTGATCGTGGCGCCGACGCTGTTCCGGCGCTTCCTGCTGCGTCCCCCCAAGCCGCCCCCGACCTGACCGCGGGGAGAAACCTTATCCCCTAACCACCGGTTAATCAGTCGCGCGGCAATCGGTTTCATGTCACAATGATCGGATAAGCGCGGGTTCGCGAACAGAAAAGGGGCACACGACCTCCCATGCCGATTTCCTCCTTCGCCATCTTCGTCATCGTCCTCGTCGTCCTCGCCATCATGCTGGTGATGATGGGCGTCAAGACGGTGCCGCAAGGCTACGAGTACACGATCGAGCGCTTCGGCAAGTACACGCACACGCTGAAGCCCGGCCTGCACCTGATCGTCCCGCTGATCGACAAGGTCGGCACACGCATCAACATGATGGAGAACGTGCTCGACGTGCCCTCGCAGGAGATCATCACCA
>CAYZSG010000075.1:0-21239 GCA_964481045.1 uncultured Candidatus Odyssella sp.
TGCTGCTCTCGCTGCCGGTGCTCGCCGGCGCGATCACGATGCTGCTGACGGACCGCAACTTTGGCACCACGTTCTTCGTGGCGCAGGGCGGCGGCGATCCGATCCTCTACCAGCACCTGTTCTGGTTCTTCGGCCACCCGGAGGTCTACATCCTCATCCTCCCCGGCTTCGGCATCGTCAGCCAGGTGGTGTCCACCTTCTCGCGCAAGCCGGTGTTCGGCTATCTCGGCATGGCCTACGCCATGGTCGCGATCGGCTTCATCGGCTTCATCGTGTGGGCGCACCACATGTTCACGGTCGGCATGAACGTGAACACGCGCGCCTACTTCACGGCGGCGACGATGGTCATCGCGGTGCCCACCGGCATCAAGATCTTCTCCTGGATCGCGACGATGTGGGGCGGCTCGATCCGCCTCACCACGCCGATGCTGTGGGCGATCGGCTTCATCTTCCTGTTCACGGTGGGCGGCGTCACCGGCGTCGTGCTCGCCAATGCCGGCATCGACAACGTGCTGCACGACACCTACTACGTCGTCGCGCACTTCCACTACGTGCTCAGCCTCGGCGCCGTCTTCTCGATCTTCGCTGGCTTCTATTACTGGTTCCCGAAGATGTGCGGGCGCATGTATCCGGAGTGGCTCGGCAAGCTCCACTTCTGGGTGGCCTTCATCGGCGCGAACATCACGTTCTTCCCGATGCACTTTGCGGGCCTCGCCGGCATGCCGCGCCGCATTCCGGACTATCCGGACGCGCTCTCCGGCTGGAACCACATCGCCTCCATGGGCTCATACATCGGTGGCTTCTCGGTGCTGATCTTCCTCTACCTCGTGTTCTACACGCTCACGAAGGGCGCCACGGCGGCCGACTAGCCGTGGGGCGAGGGCGCCACGACGCTCGAATGGAAGGTGTCGTCGCCGCCGCCGTTCCACACCTTCGAAGAGATTCCGAAGATCGAAGCCACCGCGCACCACTAGGCGCGGCCTGACGCCAGGGAACCGACCGCACGAATGAGCCCGCCCGCCATCAGTGATGCGATCGAGCGCGCCGCGGCCCAAGCCGCGACGGCGCACGATTCTGACGCTAGCGCGGGCGACTATCTCGCGCTGCTCAAGCCGCGCGTCATGTCGCTGGTCGTGTTCACGGGCCTCGTCGGGCTCTATCTCGCGCCGGGCGCGCTGCACCCGTTCCTCGCTTTCGTCGCCGTGCTGTGCATCGCGGTGGGCGCGGGCGCATCGGGCGCCATCAACATGTGGTACGACCGCGACATCGACGCGGTGATGGCGCGCACGAAGAACCGCCCGATCCCGGCCGGCCGCGTGGCGCCCGGGAACGCATTGGCGTTCGGCGTGATCCTGTCGGTGGGCGCGGTCACGCTGATGGGCGTCGCGATCAACTGGGTGGCGGGCGGCCTGCTCGCGCTCACGATCGCGTTCTATGTCTTCATCTACACGGCGTGGCTCAAGCGGCGCACGCCGCAGAACATCGTCATCGGCGGCGCCGCGGGCGCGTTCCCGCCGATGATCGGCTGGGCGGCGGTCACCGGCGACGTCACCTTGTCGCCGCTCGTGCTGTTCCTCCTCATCTTCATGTGGACGCCGCCGCACTTCTGGGCGCTCGCGCTCTACCGCGCCGGCGATTACGCGCGGGCGGGCGTGCCGATGCTGCCGGTCGTCGCCGGCGACCGCGAGACGCGCAAGCAGATCCTGATCTACACGATCCTGCTCGTGCCGGTGGCGCTGGCGCCGGCCTATATCGGGCTTTCGGGCCCGGTCTATGGCGCGGCGGCCGCGGCGTTCTCGGCCGGCTTCCTGCTGCATGCGTGGCGCGTTCTCGTCGACCGGCGCGATGCGGCCGCCAAGCGCATGTTCGGCTTCTCGATCGCCTATCTGTTCGGCCTGTTCGCGATGCTCGTCGTCGATCGCGCGATGGGCCTGGGATGGTAGTCATGTCGCGCAACGAAGAGCGCAAGCGGTTCCAGCGCCGCCTGCGCGGGCGCAACTGGGCGCTTCTGGCCGTTCTCGCGGCGGTCGTCGTGCTGCTCTACGTGCTGCCGTTCGTTCGGATGGGTGGGCCATGAGCGCGCGCGATTTCCTCGCCCGGGGCAAGCGGCGCACGGTGCTGGCCGCCGGCGGCGCCATCGTCGCGATGCTGACGCTCACCGCCTACTCGCCCACGCTCTACCGCCTGTTCTGCGAGGTGACCGGCTACAACGGCACGACGCAGCGCAGCGGACAGCTCCCGTCGCAGGCGTCCGAGCGCTTCATCACGATCCGCTTCATGGCGGAGACGCAGGCCACGCTGCCCTGGCGCTTCGCGCCGGTCGAGCGCGAGATCAAGGTGAAGGTGGGCGAGCAGCGCCTCGCGCACTACGTCGCCGAGAACACCAGTGGCGAGACGATCACCGGCATGGCGATCTTCAACGTGGCGCCGCTCAAGGCCGGGCAGTACTTCGACAAGATTGCGTGTTTCTGCTTCGACGAGCAGACGTTGGGGCCGCGCCAGCGCGCCGATATGCCGGTTTCGTTCTTCGTCGACCCGAAGATACTCGCGGACCGGAATCTCGACGACGTGCACACGATCACGCTGTCCTACACGTTCACGCGCGCGGTGAAGCAGAAGCAGGCCGCAAGGCCGGCCGCCGAGCCGGCTGCGCGCACCAACACGCCGAACTAGGCGGGCACTCCCAGGGGACCAGAAGGCAAAGCACCATGGCGGGCAACCAGAAGCATCCCTACCACCTCGTCGATCCGAGCCCCTGGCCGATCATCGGATCGCTCGCGGCCTTCGTGCTCGCGATGGGCGCGGTGATCTACATGCACCCGTCGATGGTCGGGCTGAAATCGCCGGCTTTCTGGCTGTTCCTCCCGGGCCTCTTGCTCGTGCTCTACACGATGTTCATGTGGTGGCGCGACGTGGTGAAGGAGGCCGAGGTCCAGGGCCACCACACCAAGGTCGTCCAGCTCGGCCTGCGCTACGGCATGATCCTGTTCATCGCCTCCGAGGTGATGTTCTTCGCCGCGTTCTTCTGGGCGTTCTTCGACAACTTCCTCTATGGCACGGAAGCGCAGCAGATCGGCCGCGTCCACGCCAACCAGGGCCAGTGGCCGCCCGCGCACATCGAAGTGTTCGATGCGTGGGATCTGCCGTTCATGAACACGCTGATCCTGCTGCTCTCGGGCGTCACCGTCACCTGGGCGCATCACGCGCTCAAGGAAGGCAACCGGCGCGATCTCGTGCGCGGCCTCACGCTCACGGTCGTCCTCGGCCTCTGCTTCACCGCGCTGCAGGTGGTCGAGTATTTGGGCGCGCCGTTCTCGTTCCAGCGCGCCTTCGCAGAGGGCTGCGACTGGAGCCGCTTCATCGAAACCTGCACGCTCACGAAGGGCGGTTCCTATCCCTCGGCCTTCTTCATGGCCACGGGCTTCCACGGCTTCCACGTGATCGTCGGCACGATCTTCCTACTCGTCTGCCTGTTCCGCGCCCGCGCCGGCCACTTCAAGCCGGATCAGCACTTCGGCTTCGAGGCGGCGGCCTGGTATTGGCACTTCGTCGACGTGGTGTGGCTGTTCCTGTTCTTCTGCGTCTACGTCTTCGGCAGCGCTGGCGCGCCGATCGCGGTGCATTGACGGGGCGGGCGCGGCGTTGACCGAGGACTGGTATCCGCCGGTCTCGCCGCTCGCCGCCGGGCTCGGGTGCAAGTGCCCGCGCTGCGGGCGCGGCCGCCTGTTCAAGGGCTTCCTCACGGTGGCGCCCGTCTGCGAGGCCTGCGGCCTCGAATTGGCCAAGCACGACAGCGGCGACGGGCCGGCCGTGTTCGTCATCCTGATTCTGGGCTTCGTCGTCGTCGGGCTGGCGCTCTGGGTGGAGCTCCGCTACGAGCCGCCGTTCTGGGTGCATGCCGTGCTGTGGGTTCCGTTCATCGTGATCGGCGCGGTCTTGATGCTGCGTCCGTTCAAGGCCACGTTGATCGCGCTGCAATACAAGCACCGGCGCGAAGACTACGACGCCGCCGGCTGAGGCACGGCAAAGGCATGGCGATCCGCCTCTTCGGCATCAGGCCGCTCCTCTGGCCCACGCTCATGACGCTGCCCGCCGTCTTGGGCGCGCTGGCGCTCGGCACATGGCAGGTGCAGCGGCTGCAATGGAAGAACGAGATCATCGCCGAGCGTCAGGCGCGGCGCGACGCCCCGCCGCTCGCGGCGCTGCCGGAGAACTTCGTGGCCGCGCGCGACGCGTTCCGCAAGGTGCGCGTTTCCGGTCGCTTCCTGCACGAGAAGGAGATGTATCTCGCCGCGCGCTCATTCCGCGGCAATGCCGGCTATCACGTGCTCACGCCGCTGGCGCTGGCGGGCGGTCGCACGATCCTCGTCAACCGCGGCTGGATTCCGCTCGAACGCAAATCGCCCGAATCGCGCAAGCCCGGCAATCCGGGGGGCGAGGTCGCGGTCGAAGGCTATCTCCGCGCCGAAAGCGGCCCCGGCTGGTTCACGCCCAAGAACGAGCCCGAGAAGAATTTCTGGTTCTTCGTCGATCTCGCCGCGATGGCCAAGGCGCACGGACTCGCCAAGCTCGAGCCATTCTACATCGAGGCGGGTCCGGCCGAGAATCCGGGCGGCTTTCCGGTCGGCGGCATCACACGCTTCGAGATCCCGAACGATCACCTGCAATACGCGATCACCTGGTATTCGATGGTGATCATCGGGATCGTGATCTATCTCCTCTACCACCGCCGCCGCGCGCGCGACTTGGCCGGGGCTAAACCCGCGTGAAGCTCGGAATGCGGCGCTGCGATCCGTCGCGGCGATCATACGCGAATTCGCGATAGCTGAAGGCCAGCGACGTCGGCAGGTCGACCGCGAACACGTCCGACTCGAGCAGGTTGCGCACGAATTCCGCCGCGAAGCCCTCGAAGCGCCGCGCGAGAACGTAGGTCGGGAACTTGTCCCAGGTCAGCGCCACGAAGATGAAGCCGGTGCGCGCGAGGAACGCGTTCACCGCGCCGATCACCGCATAGTTCTCCTTCGCCGCGAACGCATCCTCGAAATAGTCGTGGCCGAGGATCAGCCCGTCGTCCTTGATCTTGGCGGCGTAGTCGAGCAAGTCGCGCAGCACGTATTCGTAAGTGTGGTCGCCGTCGAGATAGACGAAATCGAAGTGCCGATCCGGGAGCGCGGCCGCCGCGCGATACGAGAAGGTGCGGTGAAACTGCACGCGCGCATCGCCGTTGAAGCGATCCTTCGCGGCCTGATACTTGCGATCGTCCTCGCCGGTCGTGCGATGCGGCGGAAAAGTGGCGCCGCGCCGGCGTTCATCGACCGCCGCCGCCAGGAAACCGGCCCGCTTGAGATCGTTGCCGGCGCTCTCGTAGCCGCCCCAGGGGTCGATCAGGTGGAGCTTTTCCGGCGCGCACCTCTCCAGCAGAACCGCCGCGAAATCGCCCTGCGCCACGCCGATTTCGGCGGCCACGGCGCCTTTCGGCAGGAATTCCACCAGCCGCTCGCGGTCCGCCGTCACGTAATACATCGCGCCCGTTCCCCCCGGCTTCGCGTTGCCCGTTCGCCACGGGCGATGCTAGAGCATGCCCCGTCGCTTGTATCCCATTCCTCCGGTCCCGGCCTCCGTATGACCCCCTATCAGCAGCTCGAAGCCGCGTTCCGCAAGGCGGCGCTCGTCGACGAGGCGTCGGCGTTCCTGTCGTGGGACGCCTCGGTCAACATGCCCGACCAGAGCGCCGAATCGCGCGCCGAGCAATTGGCAACGCTGCGCGTGCTCTCGCACGAAATGCTCACCGCGCCCGCGATCGCGGATTGGCTGGCGGCGGCGGAAGGCTCCAACGCGGCCCTTGGCGAATGGCAGCGCGCCAATCTGCGCGAGATGCGCCGCGCCTGGGTGCACCGCGCGGCGGTTGCGCCCGATCTGGTGGCGGCGCTCACCCGCGCCTGCTCGGCCTGCGAAATGGTGTGGCGCGAGGCCAAGCCCAAGGGCGATTTCAAGGCCGTGCTGCCGAAGGTGAAGGAAGTGCTGCGCCTCTCGGTCGAGATGGGCCAGGCCAAGGCCGCCAAGCTCGGAACGAGCGTCTACGATGCGCTGCTCGATCAATACGAGCCCGAAGGGCGCGCGGCCGAGATCGATCCGATCTTCGCCGACCTCGCCGCATTCCTGCCGGGCGCCGTCGCGCGCGCGATCGAGGCGCAGGCGAAGAACCCGGCGGAGGATCCCAAAGGCCCGTTCCCGGTCGAGCGCCAGCGCGCGCTGAGCCTCGAGCTCATGCGTCGGCTCGGCTTTCCGTTCGAGCAGGGAAGGCTCGACGTCAGCCGCCACCCGTTCAGCGGCGGCACGCCCGACGATCTCCGCATCACCACGCGCTACGACGAAGCCGATTTCGCGCGCGCCCTCATGGGCACGCTGCACGAAACCGGCCACGCGCTCTACGAGGCCGGCCTGCCCAAGCCATGGCGCCGTCAGCCGGTCGGCGAAGCGCGCGGCATGGCGATGCACGAAAGCCAATCGCTATTGCTCGAAATGCAGGTCTGCCGAAGCCGCGAGTTCGTCACGTTCGCCGCGCCGATCGTGCGGACGAGCCTGGCCGGAGAAGGTCCGGCCTGGAGCGCCGACAATCTCTACCGCCTCGGCATCCGCGTCACGCGCGGCTTCATCCGCGTCGATGCCGACGAGGTGACGTATCCCTGCCACGTGATCCTGCGCTATCGCCTGGAGCGGGCGATGATCGCCGGCGATCTGGCACTCGAAGATTTGCCCGGCGCGTGGAACGACGGCCTGAAGGATCTGCTCGGCGTCGTCCCGCCCAACCACACGCTGGGCTGCCTCCAGGACATCCACTGGTATGACGGCGCCTGGGGCTATTTCCCCACCTACACGCTCGGCGCGCTGGCCGCGGCGCAGCTCTTCCAGGCGCTCGAGCGCGCCGTGCCCGAAATACGGCAGCAGATCGGCCGCGGCGAGTTCGGCGCGCTGTTCGCCTGGCTGCGCGAGAACGTGCATGGCCGCGCCTCGCTGCGCTCCACGCAGGAGCTGATCGCCGACGCCACCGGCCAGCGCCTCGGCACCACGGCATTCAAGGCGCACCTCGCGCGGCGGTATGGGGTATAGTATCCGCCGCAACTCAGCGGCGAGATCGCCATGAAACTCATCGCCTATGCGCTCGGCGGGCAGAAACCGGTGATCCGTCCGGCGCCGTCGTCTCGAGCGTGGCTCGACAAGCTGCCCGATGCCTATGGCTATCGCTGCCTGCCGCTCAATCTGGGCAGCTCGCATGGGTGGGAAATCCTGTGCCCGGTCGGCTGCGTCGTCATGTGGAACGGGCAGGAGGGGCTCGATGCGATCGTCGTGCGCCCCGACAAGGACGTGGGCTGGAGCCCGGCCAGCCATTTCGGCAGCGGCATCCTCACGTTTCACACGCGCTACCTGTTCCGCACCGAGCCCGGCTACAATCTCTACGTCACCGGCCCCACCAACAACCGCAAGCACGGCATCGTGCCGCTCGCCGCCGTCGTCGAGACGGATTGGTCGCCCTACACCTTCACGATGAACTGGGCGTTCACGCAGGCCGGCGGGATGCGCTTCGAGGAAGGCGAGCCGTTCTGCATGGTCTTCCCGGTGCAGCGCGGCCTCATCGATTCGATCGAGCCCGAGATCCGCGACATCGCCGACGATCCCGAAACGAAGAAGCGCTACGACATGTGGACGGTCGCGCGCGACAAGTTCAACCGCGATCTCAAGGTGTGGGACCCAACCGCGGTGAAGGAGAAGTGGCAGAAGCACTATTATCGCGGCGTCTGGCCCGAGGGCGGCGAGGCCACCCCCGCGCCCCCGCACCAGATCAAGCTGCGCGTGCAGCCCTTCGCGGACAAATCCGGCCGCCCGATGGCGCCGAAGCCGGATATGCCGGTCACGATCAAGCGGCCGGCCTCGGGAAAGACGCGTATCGTCATCAAGCGCAAGGCGAAGCCGCCGGCCAAATAGGCGCACTCGCGCGCAGTTGACGCGGGGCGGCGCTCCGTCTAACCGGTGGAAGCCGAAGCAGAGGGGGCGCACGGGCGCGTGCGCCCCTTGCGCGTTCCGCCTTTTCCCGCATCAATTCCGTCGAGCATGGCCGATCTCCGCTACATCAGCACGCGCGGCAAGGCGCCGGTTCTGGGCTTCGAGGACGTGCTCCTCGCCGGCCTCGCACGCGATGGCGGGCTCTACGTGCCGGAGCGCTGGCACAGGCTGGGCACGGGCGATCTCCGCGCGCTGCGCGGCCTCGGCTATGGCACGCTCGCCGCGCATCTGCTGCGGCCGTTCATCGGCCGCGCGATCCCGGAAAGCGATCTCGCCTCCATGGCGGCCGAAGCCTATCGCGGCTTCGGGCATCCCGACGTGGCGCCGCTCGTGCCGCTCGGCCCGAACGAGCACCTGCTCGAGCTGTTCCATGGGCCCACCTTCGCATTCAAGGATTTCGCGCTGCAGCTCGTCGGCCCGCTGTTCGACTACGTGCTGACGCGGCGCGGCGAGCGCATCACGATCCTGGGCGCCACCTCGGGCGACACCGGCTCGGCGGCGATCGCCGCGCTGGCGGGGCGCGCCGCGGTCGATGTCTTCATCCTGCACCCCAAGGGCCGCGTCTCGGAGATCCAGAGGCTCCAGATGACGACGGTGGATGCGCCCAACGTCCACAACATCGCGATCGAGGGCACGTTCGACGATTGCCAGGATCTCGTGAAGGCGGCGTTCAACGATCTCGCGGTGCGCGACGCGCTGAGGCTCTCGGCGGTCAATTCGATCAACTGGGCGCGCGTCGCGGCGCAGATCGTCTATTACTTCTGGGCCGCCATCCGGCTCGAGGCGCCGCTGCGCGAGATCGCGTTCGCCGTTCCCACCGGCAATTTCGGCAACGTCTATGCCGCCTATGCGGCGCGCGCGATGGGGCTGCCGGTCTCGCAGCTCATCGTCGGCTCGAACCGCAACGACATCCTCACGCGCTTCTTCGAGGAGCGGGCGATGGAGATGCGCGCGGTGGAGCCCAGCCTCTCGCCGAGCATGGACATCCAGGTGTCGAGCAATTTCGAGCGGCTGCTGTTCGATCTTCTGGGCCGCGACGGCGCCGCCGTCGCCGCGGCGATGGACGAATTCCGCCGCACCGGCCGCCTGCCGATCGGCGAAGAGGCGTGGCGGCAGGCGCGCGCGCTGTTCTCGGCCGCGCGCTTCGGCGACGAGGAGACGCTCGACTGGATCCGCCGCATCCACGGCGAAACCGGCATGATCGTCGATCCCCACACGGCCATCGGCATCGCCGCGGGCCGCGCCAAGCGGCGCGACCAGGCCGTGCCGCTCGTGGCGCTGGCCACGGCGCATCCGGCGAAGTTCGGCGATGCGGTGAAGCGCGCGATCGGCACGGAGCCGCCGCTGCCGCCGGCCCTCGCCGCGCTGAAGCATCGGCCGGAGCATTGCACGACCCTGCCGAATCAGGCCGGCGCGCTGTTCTCGTTCCTGCGCGAGCGGGCCGGCAAGCCGCGTCCGGCGCGGAGCGCGGCGTGACCACCGCGCTCACCAAGCTCCCGAACGGCCTCACCGTCGCCAGCGACCGCATGGAGCAGGTGGAGACGGTGTCGGTCGGCGTTTGGGTCCAGGTCGGCACGCGCCACGAGACGGCGGAGATCAACGGCGTCTCGCACGTGCTCGAGCACATGGCGTTCAAGGGCACGCAGCGGCGCAGCGCGCGCGCGATCGCCGAGGAGATCGAGGCGGTCGGCGGGCATCTCAATGCCTACACCGCGCGCGAGGGCACGACCTATTTCGCGAAGGTGATGAAGGAGGATATCGGCCTCGCGCTCGATATCATCGCCGACATCCTCCAGCACTCGGCGTTCGATCCCGAGGAGCTGGGCCGCGAGCGCGAGGTGATACTGCAAGAGATCGGCCAGGCGCGCGACACGCCCGACGACATCATCTTCGATCACTTCCAGGAAACGGCCTATCCCGACCAGCCGCTCGGCCGCCCCGTGCTCGGCACCGAGGAGACCGTCACCGCGCTGACGCGCGAGGCGCTCGTCGGGCACATGGCGAAACACTACCACGCCGGGCGCATGATCCTCGCCGCCGCCGGCAAGCTCGATCACGAATGGCTCGTCGAGCGCGCGAAGGTTCTGTTTGCCGGCCTGCCGCGCGGCGAGGCCGCGCCGCCCGCGGCCGCGCGCTATGCCGGCGGTGAGTTCCGCGGCGAAAGCGATCTCGAGCAGGTGCATCTCGTGCTCGGCTTCCCGGGCCTGCCGCTCGGGCACCCCGATCAGTTCGCGATGGCCGCGCTCTCCACCGTGCTCGGCGGCGGCATGTCTTCGCGCCTGTTCCAGGAAGTGCGTGAGAAGCGCGGCCTCGTCTATTCGATCTACAGCTTCCATGCCGGCTTCGCCGATAGCGGCCTGTTCGGTGTCTATGCCGGCACCGGCGAGAAGAGCCTCGGCGAGCTCACGCCGATCGTGTTCGATCAGCTCGCCGGCGTCGCGCGCGCGGTGGCGCCGGAAGAGCTCGCGCGCGCCAAGGCGCAGCTCCGCGCCGACGTGCTGATGTCGCTCGAAAGCACCGGCGCGCGCGCCGAGCAGATCGCGCGCCAGCTCACGATCTACGGCCGCATCCTCTCGCCCGCGCAGGTCACCGCCGAGATCGACAAGGTGGACAGCGCCGCGCTCGCGCGCTGTGCCGCCGTGCTGATGAAAGGCCCGCTGACGGTGGCCACGCTCGGCCCGGCGAAGAAGCTCGAAAGCTACGAGAAACTCGCCGCGCGGCTCGCATCGTAGGGCGGGCGGAGACCCGCCGCTACGGAACCACGTCCTCGTCCGCTCTGCGCGCGCGTTCCGCCGCCGACAGCACGACGTGATAGGCGAAACCCGACAGCCACCCGCACGGGATCGTGACGAGAAGGCCGAACACCGCGAAATAGAGCCCGATCTGCAGGCCCTGCATCACGGACATCGCCGTGAAACCGGCATCCGAGCGCAGCGCCGCGAGCCCCAGCGACACCACGGAGAAGAGCGGCGCAGCGATGAGGCCGACGATCGTCCCGTCCACGAACGTCGAGACGTGCCACCCGTGAACCTTGCGGCGGGAAAGGTAGGCGGCGGCGATGGCGCCCGCCGCGATCAGGATCCAGACGCCGCCATGGCCGGCGCCGCGCCCCGGAAAGGCGGTGGAGACGGCGAATGCCAACGCGCCGCCGATCGCCGCCGTCAACGCGAAACGCGCCGGCCACGGCAGCGAGATCGCGAATTCGCCGTGCTTGCCGGGAAGCCCGCCCTCGGGCGCGGCCAGCTGAGGCTCCACCGTCACCGCATGAAGGTCCCGAACTTGCGCCCGTTCTTGCGCGGGCCGCAGACGAGCGCCCACCAGGCGCCGGCGGCGATGCCCCAGATCGCGTTGAGCACCAGCACATAGCCGAAGCGCATCGGCGGCGTCGTGATGGCCGGGTTGAAGTAGAACAGGATCGCTGCGGTCGCCAGCACGCCGATGATGATGCCCTTCAGCCACCACAGCCGGTTCAGCACCGGCACGACGAACAGCAGGCCCCATACGCCGCCCCAGACGATGAGGCGGTAGAACAGCGGCAGATAGGATTCGGGCGCGGGCGGCGGCGGCAGGCCAATCAGCGCCTGCACGTTCAGCGCGTTCAAGGCCGCGCTCACCAGGGCCAGGATCACCGCGCCGAACGCCCCCGCGCCGAAGCCGAGCGTCAGCAGCCGGAAGATCGCCATACGTCCCCTCCAAACATGATCTTCCCGGCCCGCATCTCAGGCCCGGCCCGCGCTCGACGAAAGCATTGTCGGATCGATCCCCATCTTGGCCAGCGCGCGGCGCCATTTGTCGTCTATGGCGGCCCCGAAGATCAACTCCTCATCGGCGGCCACGTTGAGCCAGCCATTCTGCTTGATCTCGCGCTCGAGCTGCCCCGGCCCCCAGCCGGCATAGCCCAGCGCCAGCAGGCAGCGGCGCGGGCCGGCGCCGCGCGAGATCTCCTTCAGCACCTCGATGGATTGCGTGAGCCGGATGCCGCCTTCGACGTCGAGCGTCGAATCGAGCTTGTAGTCGTTCGAATGCAGCACGAAGCCCCGCCCGGTCTCGACCGGCCCGCCCACATGGATCGCGATGCGGCGTTTCGGCGGCATGTCTTTGATGCCGACCTGCTCCAACAGCTTCTCGAATTCGAGCCCGTCGACGACCTGGTTGACGATGATGCCCATGGCGCCGCGCTCGTCGTGCATGCACATGAAGATCACGCTGTGCGCAAAGCGCGGATCGGGCATGGCCGGCATCGCGATCAGGAGCTGTCCGGTCAGCGAATCGTGCGGGCCGGCTTCCTCCTTCGAAAGCGCGGCTTCGGGGTCGTTCTGCGCGCGCTCTTCGGCCTTGGCCAGCAGCACCTGCGCCGCCGGGTCGCGCTCCAGCAGCGCCTCGGCGGAAACGCGGGCGCGCTCCGGCCAGCGCCGCTTGTCTGCGCCGTGCGCACGCAGCAAAGCCTTGAATTCTTCCAGTGTCATCGGCGGTCCTCCGCCTGGCGGGCGGTTGGCTGGCACGTGCGGAACGCGTCCTCGCGCGCGAGCCACGCAAACGTGATCCTCTCGCCCGTGAACGCGAATCGCAACCCATTTATATACCTGAACAATATGGGCAAGGTCATGACATCCGCCGGCGCCTTGGCGCGTTGGGTCGCAGCCGCGGGGGCAATTGCGTTCGCGCTCGGTTCTTCGGCGCGCGCCGAAACCGGCGCCTGGGCCGAGGCGGCGCACGCGAAAGTGCGCCTCGTCGCTGCAGCACCGGCGACGGGAACGTCGGACGCCGTGACGCTCGGTCTCGAGATCAAGCTCGAGCCGGGCTGGAAAACGTATTGGCGCGCGCCGGGCGAGGGCGGCTTGCCGCCGCGCTTCGATTGGAGCGGCTCGGCCAATCTCGCCGCCGTTGCCGTGTCGTGGCCGGCGCCGAAATGGTTCGAGATCGGCGGCATGGAAAGCATCGGCTATGCCGATCACGTGATCCTGCCGCTCGAAGCGAAGCTCGCGCGTCCGGGCGAGGGGCTCGCGGTGAAGCTGGCGCTGCGCTACGCGGTCTGCCGTGAAATCTGCATGCTCGTGGAGGCGAGCCTCGCGCTCGATCTGCCCGCCGTGGCGCCGCAGCCGGGCGCGCGCCCCGAGCACGCCGCCGCGATCGCGCGGTTCCAGGCGCGCGTTCCGCGCCCCGGCGCCGAGCATGGCTGGCGCCTCGCCGGCATCAGCCGCAAGACGATGGGCGAAGGCAGCGAGCGGCGCGACCTCGTCGTCGTGGATGTCGTTGCCGGCGCCGCGCCGTTCGAGGCGCCCGAATTGCTGATCGAAGGGCCCGGGATCCGCGTCGGCAAGGCCATGCAGAAGCCGGCTCCGGATGGCGCGCATCGCCGTTTCGTCGCGGCCATCCGGGCATCCGGCGAGCCCGCCGGCGATCTCGTGCTCACGCTCATCGACGGCAAGCGCGCCGGCACCTTTACGGTCCCGGTGCCCCGCTAGGCTCCGGCGGCGGGGCTTGGCAGCCAGCGCGAAGCCGCTTATCTCTCCATTCGGCCGCCAGGCTCCCCCCGCGGCTCATAGGGGACAGGCCGGCCGTTCCGCCGCAAGGCGGGTTCCATTCGGGACGCAGCGAAGGCGGCGCCCGCCACCCAATTCGCAGAACAAGGGGACAGCACCCATGGCCATCAAAGTCGGCGACAAACTTCCGTCCGTGAAGCTCAAGACGATGACGAAGGACGGCATGAAGGAAATGACCACGGACGAGATCTTCGGCAGCGGCAAGACGGTGCTGTTCGCGCTGCCCGGCGCGTTCACGCCCACCTGCTCGGCCAAGCACCTGCCCGGCTTCGTCGGCAAGGCCGCCGACATCAAGGGCAAGGGCGTCAGCAAGATCGCGTGCCTCTCGGTCAACGACGCGTTCGTGATGAACGCCTGGGGCAAGGATCAGAACGTGGGCGACAACGTGCTGATGCTTGCCGACGGCAACGCCGATTTCACGAAGGCCGTGGGCCTCGAGATGGACGGCAGCGGCTTCGGCATGGGCCTGCGCAGCAAGCGCTACGCGATGGTCGTCGAGAACGGCGTCGTGAAGCACCTCGCGGTGGAAGCGCCCGGTCAGTTCGAAGTGTCGAGCGCCGACGCGGTGATGAAGGCGCTGTAAGGCAGTTGCGGCGTAGGGGCGCGCTGCGCGCGCCCTTTCTCCACGCGGCGGACGCCGCGCATATGGAGGCACGGCGCGCTCAGCGCGCCCCTACGCGTTTTCCGGCTTCTTCTTCAGAAACGGCTCCATGCCTTTGCGCGCGAGCGCGTCGGCGCGCTCGTTCTCGGCGTGGCCGGCATGGCCCTTCACCCAGTGCCAGTGCACGTGATGGTGTGAAATCGCCGCTTCGAGCCGCTGCCAGAGGTCGACGTTCTTGACCGGCTTCTTGTCGGCGGTTTTCCAGCCTCGCCGCTTCCATTGCGCGAGCCAGCTCGTGATGCCGAGCTGCACATACTGGCTGTCGGTGTGAAGGTGCACTTCCACCGCTTCGCTCAGCGTCTCGAGCGCGCGGATCGCGGCCATCATCTCCATGCGGTTGTTCGTCGTCGCCGGCTCGCCGCCGCACATCTCCTTTTCGCGCGCGCCATAGCGCAGCAGCACGCCCCAGCCGCCGGGACCCGGATTCCCCGCGCAGGCGCCGTCTGTGAAGACATCGACGCGCTTGCGCGCGGCTTCTGCGGTCATGCCGCGATCCCGAGCTCGCCGGGGCGCTTCACGCCCTGGTGGAAGCGCAGCTTGCGGTAATATTCGAGCGGGTTGTGCGGCGTCACCAGCGCGCCGTCGGCGCGAAAGATCCAGTCGTGCAGGCGCGTCAGCAGGAAGCGCAGCGCGCCGCCGCGCAGCAGGATCGGCAGCGCCTTCCGCTCCTCGGCCGAAAGCGCGCGCGCTTTCTGATAGGCGGCGATCAGCGCCTTCGCTTTCGTCACGTTGTAGCTGCCGTCGCTCTCGAAGCACCACGCGTTGATGCACACGGCCACGTCGTAGGCGAAGGCATCGTTGCAGGCGAAGTAGAAATCGATGAGGCCCGAAACCTTGTCGCCGAGGAAGAACACGTTGTCGGGGAAGAGATCGGCGTGGATCACGCCCGCCGGAAGGCCGTGCGGCCAGTGCTTCTCGAGGAACGCAAGTTCGGCCTCGATCTCGCCCGCCAGGCCCGCCTGCACCTCATGCGCGCGCGGCGCGGATTTCTCGAACAGCGGCCGCCAGCCGGCGAGCGAAAGGTTGTTGGGGCGATGGCCGGCATAGTCGCGGCCCGCCTCGTGCAGGTGCGCCAGCGCCTCGCCGAGTGGCGCGCAATGCTCGATGCGCACCTTCCGTTGCCACACGCCGGTGAGGAACGTCACGATCGCGGCCGGCCGCCCGCACAGCTCGCGCAGCGCCTGTCCGTCGCTTCCGTGCAGCGGCGTCGGGCAGGGGATGCCGCGCGCCGCCAGGTGCTCCATGAGCCCGATGAAGAACGGCAGGTCTTGCGGCGCGACGCGCTTCTCGTAGAGCGTCAGGATGTACCGTCCGCGGTCGGTTTCGAGGTAGTAGTTCGAGTTCTCCACGCCTTCCGCGATGCCCTTGTAGGCTTGCAGCTCGCCGATGTCGTATTCGGCGAGGAACGCCTCGAGCGCGTCGTCGTCGACTTCGGTATAGACGGCCATGGCGGGTACGGGCGGAAGGTGGGCGGAGGGATGCGGCGCACCATAGCCGCAGGGTGGGCGAAGCGGGAAGCCCGGCTGGCCGGAATATCGGCCGCATGTTAGCGTTCATCGCGAGACCGATGGAGCCTTCCATGCGCGCCCTGGCGCTCGCCTTCGCTTTCGCTGCCTTCGCTCTCGCCGAGCCCGCCACGGCTCAGGACAGGCAAGATCGCCGCTCCTGCGCCCAAGCGACCCGGCCGGTCGCCCAGGCGCTGGCCGAGCGCGCGGCCCAGCACCTCGCCAAGGTGGGGCCGGAGCAGGCGATCAAGGACTTCCATGATCCGGCCGGCGGCTTCCTCGACGGCGATCTTTATGTGTTCGTGTTCGATTTCGAGGGCGTGTTGCGCGCGAGCGGCGGCTTCCCCAACGCCACGGGCCGCAATCTTCTCCAGCATGGGGAGCCGGCGTTCACCAACACGAGCGGCATCCTGCGCGTGGCCAAGGAGCAGGGAAAGGGCTGGTTCGAGTATCAATGGCGCAATCCCTGCACCGGGCGGCCCGGGCTCAAGATCAGCTACGTGATCAAGGTCGGCGACCTGGTCGTCGGCGTCGGCGCCTATCTGCGCGAGGGCGTTTAGCCGCGCCCGTTTCTCCGGCTTGAAACGGCGCGGCCCCGTCTTTATGGTGCGCCGCACCTAAATCCCGCTGTTTTAAAGGGTTAATGGGGCCTGGCGGCCATGCTCGGTCGCGCCGGTTCCGAGCCGTTTCATGTCGCGCGCCGATCCCAAGACCGCGTTCCAGAGCCTGATCCTGAAGCTGCAAACCTTCTGGGCGGGCAAGGGCTGCGTGCTGCTCCAGCCCTATGACATGGAGGTGGGCGCCGGCACGTTTCATCCGGCTACCACTTTGCGCTCGCTGGGCCGGAAGCCGTGGAAGACGGCTTATGTGCAGCCCTCGCGCCGCCCGAAAGACGGCCGCTACGGCGAGAACCCGAACCGCCTCCAGCACTACTACCAGTTCCAGGTGCTGCTGAAGCCGTCGCCGCTCGACGTGCTCGATCAGTATCTCGAAAGCCTGAAAGCGCTCGGCATCGATCCGATGGCGCACGACATCCGCTTCGTGGAAGACGATTGGGAAAGCCCCACACTCGGCGCCTGGGGCCTCGGCTGGGAAGTGTGGTGCGACGGCATGGAGGTGACGCAGTTCACCTACTTCCAGCAGGTCGGCGGCTTCGATTGCGATCCGGTCAGCGCCGAGATCACCTACGGCCTCGAGCGCCTCGCGATGTACGTGCAGGGCGTCGAGAACGTCTACGACCTGGATTGGGACGGCGTGGCGCCGAAGCTCAAGGACGGCGGCACCGGTTATAGCTACGGCGACGTGTTCCTCCAGGCCGAGCGCGAATACAGTGCGCACAATTTCGAGCATGCGAACACCGAGGCGCTGCTGCGCCACTTCGCCGATGCCGAGGCCGAGTGCCAGTCGCTGCTCGGAAAGAATCTCGCGCTGCCGGCCTACGACCAGTGCATCAAGGCCAGCCACCGCTTCAACCTGCTCGATGCGCGCGGCGTCATCAGCGTCACCGAGCGGCAATCCTACATCCTGCGCGTGCGCACGCTCGCGAAAGCGTGCTGCGAAGCCTGGCTGAAGAGCCAGGGGGAGCTGCCGGCCGGTGCCTGAGCTTCTCCTCGAGCTGTTCTCGGAAGAGATTCCCGCGCGCATGCAGGCGCGCGCGGCGGAGGATTTCGCGCGCCTCGTCACCGCGGGCCTGAAGGCCGCGGGCCTCAGCTTCGGCAAGGTCGAGAAGTTCGTGGCGCCGCGCCGCGTCGGGCTTGCGGTGGCGGATGTTCCCGCCGCGCGCGCCGATGTGCGCGAGGAGCGGCGCGGACCGCGCGTCGGCGCACCCGAGCAGGCGCTGCAAGGGTTCCTGAAATCCGTCGGCCTCGCCTCGATCGCGCAGTGCGAGCAGCGCGAAGTCAAAGGCGCCGCCTACTACTTCGCCGTCATCGAGCAGAAAGGCGGCGCCACGGCCGCCGCGCTGCCCGACATCATCACGGCCGCGATCCGCGGATTGGCGTGGCCGAAATCGATGCGCTGGGCCGCCACGCGCTTCACCTATGTGCGCCCGCTGCACGGCATCGTCGCGGTGTTCGACGGCAAGGGGGTGCCCGGCCGCTTCGATTGCGGCGGCGGCACTGTGATCGAATTTGGCAACAAGGCCTACGGCCACCGCTTCCTCGCGCCCGGTTTCGTCGAGGTGGCCGACGCCGCCACCTATCGCGGGCGGCTCAAGCGCGTGTTCGTCATCGCCGATCCGGCCGAGCGCCGCGAGCGCATCCGTCAGGAAGCGCGGGCGCTCGCCATGACGCACGATCTCACGCTCAAGGAGGATGAGGCGCTGCTCGACGAAGTCACGGGCCTCGTCGAATGGCCGGTGCCGATGCTCGGCCGCATCGACGCGGAGTCGATGGCGCTGCCGCCCGAGGTGCTGATCACCTCGATGCGCGCGCATCAGAAATATTTCGCGCTGGAGACGCCGGAACGCGCGATGGCGCCGCATTTCCTCGTCGTCGCCAACATGGTGACGGAGGATGGCGGCTCCGCGATCATCGCCGGCAATGAGCGCGTGCTGCGGGCGCGTCTCGCCGATGCGCGCTTCTTCTGGGACACCGACCGCAAGGTGCGCCTCGCCGACCGCGTGAAGGCGCTCGATTCCATCACCTGGCACGCGAAGCTCGGCACGAGCGGCGAGAAGGTGCGCCGCGTCCGCGCGCTCGCGGCCGAGATCGCGAAGCACGTTCCCGGCGCCGACGCGGGGAAGGTCGATCGCGCGGCCGAACTCGCCAAGGCCGATCTCACTACCGGCATGGTCGGCGAGTTCCCGGAATTGCAGGGCGTCATGGGCCGCTACTACGCGCTGCACGACAAGGAAGACGCCGCGGTGGCCAATGCCATCGCCGAGCATTGGGGACCAGTTGGCCCGTCGGACACGTGCCCGACCGCGCCGGTTTCGGTGGCGGTGGCGCTCGCGGACAAGATCGATTCGCTCGTCGGCTTTTTCGCGATCGACGAGAAGCCGACCGGCTCCAAGGATCCCTATGCGTTGCGTCGCGCGGCGCTCGGGGTGATCCGCCTGCTGGTCGAGAACGGCATTCGCCTGCCGCTCGCACCGACAATTGCGAGCGCGTGGTCGTTGCTCTCGCGGCTCGCGGCCTCCCACAGTGCCAATCCGCCGGCACCGCCGCGCGAGGGCTTTGCCGAAAAGCCCGAGGCGGTCGCGCGTGATCTGCTCGATTTCTTTGCCGACCGCCTGAAAGTCGCGCTGCGCGAGAAGGGCGTGCGCCACGATCTCATCGACGCGGTGTTCGCGCTCGGCGGCGAAGACGATCTCGTGCGCCTATTGGCGCGGGTCGAAGCGCTGCGCTCGTTCATCGAGTCCGACGACGGGCGCAACCTGCTCGTCGCTTATCGGCGCGCGGCGAACATCGTCAAGATCGAGGCCAAGAAGGACAAGCGCGACGACTATGGCGCGCCCGACGCGGCGCGCTACGCGCAGGACGAGGAAAAGGCGCTGGCGGCGGCGCTCGACACGGTCGCAACCGAAAGCGGCACGCTGGTCGGCAGAGAGGATTTCGCCGGCGCGATGCGGCTATTGGCGGGCTTGCGCCGGCCGGTCGATGCGTTCTTCGATAAGGTCACGGTCAACGCGCCCGAGGCAGCGCTGCGCCTCAACCGCCTCGCGCTGCTCCAGCGCCTCGCGGCGACGATGGACAGGATCGCGGATTTCTCGCGGATCGAAGCGTGATGGCGTTGCGCGGCGCCGTTGCCCTCACTTCCCATTCGCCTAGCGGCGAATGGGCCCCTTCTCTCCCGCAAGCGGGAGAGAGAAGAGTGCGCGCGCGGCCCTTTCCTTCTCTCTCCCACGAAGTGGGTGAGAAGGGGCCCAAATCGCTCTTGCGATTTGGGAAGTGAGGGCCGCGGCCGCATAAATTCTGGTGCGAGTCTCGACATGGCGAAATGGGTCTACGGCTTCGGCGACGGCAAGGCGGACGGGAAGGCGGAGATGCGCGCGCTTCTCGGCGGGAAGGGCGCCAATCTCGCGGAGATGAGCCTCATCGGCCTGCCCGTGCCGCCGGGATTCACGATCACGACCGAAGTCTGCACCCACTACTACGCGAACGGCCGGAAGTATCCGAAGGAGCTCGAGGCCGAGGTGAATGCAGCGCTCGCCGCCGTGGAAAAGATCGTCGGTGCGAAATTCGGCGATGCCGGGAAGCCGCTGCTCGTCTCGGTGCGCTCGGGCGCGCGCGCCTCGATGCCGGGCATGATGGACACGGTGCTCAACCTCGGCCTCAACGACGTGACGGCCAAAGGCCTCGCCGCGGCCAGCGGCGACGCGCGCTTCGCCTACGATTCCTACCGGCGCTTCATCCAGATGTACGGCAGCGTGGTGCTCGAGCTATCGCATCACGAGTTCGAATCGATCCTCGATCAAGTGAAGGACGAGCAGGGCGCGCAGCAGGACACAGATCTCGACGCTGCCGCGCTGCAGGATATCGTCGGCCGCTACAAGGCGATGGTCGCCGAGCGACTCAAGAAGCCGTTTCCGCAAGACCCGCGTGAGCAGCTCTGGGGCGCCATCGGCGCCGTGTTCGGAAGCTGGATGAACGACCGCGCGATCACCTATCGGCGCCTCCACGAGATTCCGGAAAGCTGGGGCACCGCCGTGAACGTTCAGGCCATGGTGTTCGGCAACATGGGCGAGGATTGCGCGACCGGCGTCGCGTTCACGCGCGATCCCTCCACCGGCGAAAACCGCTTCTTCGGCGAGTATCTCATCAACGCGCAGGGCGAGGATGTCGTGGCCGGCATCCGCACGCCGCGCCAGGTCACGATCGAGGGCAAGCAGCGCCAGGGCCTGAAAGAGCCGGCGATGGAAGAATCGATGCCCGCGATCTACAAGCAGCTCGTCGAGGTGCGCGCGAAGCTCGAGCGCCACTATCGCGACATGCAGGACATCGAGTTCACGGTCCAGCGCGGCAAGCTCTGGATGCTGCAGACGCGCAACGGCAAGCGCACGGTCCATGCCGCGCTCAAGATCGCCGTCGAGATGGTGCAGGAAAAGCTTATCGACGAGGCGGAGGCGGTGCGTCGCATCGAACCGCAGGCCCTCAACCAGCTTCTCCACCCGACGCTCGACCCGAAGGCCGAGGTCACGATCTTCGGCCGCGGCCTGCCGGCCTCGCCGGGCGCCGCTTCGGGCGTCGTCGTGTTCAGCGCCGACGAAGCCGAGAAGAAGGCCAACGAAGGCCACAACGTGATCCTCGTGCGCGTCGAGACGAGCCCGGAGGACGTGCACGGCATGCACGCCGCCCGGGGCATCCTCACCACGCGCGGCGGCATGACCTCCCACGCCGCGGTCGTCGCGCGCGGCTGGGGCCGCCCCTGCGTGTGCGGCGCCGGCGAAATCCGCATCGACTACAAGAACCAGACGATGAGCGCCGCCGGCGTCACGATCAAAGCGGGCGAGCACATCACGCTCGACGG
>CAYZSG010000076.1:0-20967 GCA_964481045.1 uncultured Candidatus Odyssella sp.
ATACCATTGGTTGGTTGGCTCGAGCGGCCCGGTGAGCAGCGCCTCCTCGGCCATCGGCTGCGGCGCCAGCTTCGGATAAATGCACGACGAGCCGAGAAACAGCAGCTTCTTCACGCCGTGCCGCCACGCCGCGTGGATGACGTTCGTCTCGATCGCGAGGTTGTCGTAGATGAATTCGGCCGGACGGGTGCTGTTGGCATGGATGCCGCCGACCGTCGCCGCGGCGAGGAAGATCGCGTCGGGCTTCGCCTCCGCGAGCCAGCCCTCGACCGCGCGCTGGTCGCGCAGGTCGAGCTCGTCGCGGCCGGCCGTCAGCAGCGTGCAGCCCGCGCCCGCAAGGCGGCGCGTCAGCGCGGAGCCGACCATCCCGCGATGGCCGGCGACCCACACCTTGCGTCCCTCGAGCTCGAAAATCGGTGCCGCCGGCATCGGGGCGGTGTCCTTGCGTGAATTTAGGGGCGACATTTAGCGAACGCACCGGCCCATGGGCAAGCGGCGCCGAAACGAACGAGGGGACCGGCGGCACCGGTCCCCTCGTTGAATGGTAGCGGAGGAGGGACTTGAACCCCCGACCTTGGGATTATGATTCCCCTGCTCTAACCAGCTGAGCTACTCCGCCGCAGGAGCGCCGCCTATAATTTGGCGTCCGGCGGGAGTCAATTCAACGCCGCGGCTTGCGACAATGCTGCGGGGCGAGGCAGGCCGCTCGATCCAGCCGCCGCCGAGCACGCGATCGCCGCTGTAGATCACGCAGGCCTGGCCGGGTGCCACGCCTTCCTGCGGGCGGTCGAAGACGACGCGCGCCCTGCCCTCGCCCGCCGCGTGGATCGTGGCCGCGGCCGGCGGAGCCGCGGAGCGAATCTTGACCTCGGCCGCGATCCCGGCGCCGTTCAGCGGCGCATCGCCGAGCCAGTTGAGCTCCCGCACAGCGAGTTCGGGTATTGCCAGCGCCTCGCGCGGGCCAACGACGACCCGGCGCGCCGCGGGATCGAGCCGCACGACGTAGAGCATGTCGCCGCCGCCCAGGCCGAGGCCGCGGCGCTGCCCGACTGTGTAATGGATGATACCGGCATGGCGGCCGAGCACGCGGCCGTCGACATGAACGATCTCGCCCGGCTCGGCTGCGCCAGGACGCAGCTTCTCGACCACGGCGGCGTAGGAGCCGTTCGGCACGAAGCAGATGTCCTGGCTGTCCGGCTTGTCGGCGACCGGCAAGGCGAATCGCTCGGCCAGCGCGCGCGTCTCGTCCTTGCTCATGCCGCCGAGCGGAAAGCGCAGCAGATCGAGCTGCGCCCTCGTCGTCGCGAACAGGAAGTAGCTCTGGTCCTTCGCCGGATCGGCGGCGCGCAGCAGAAGCGGCCCGGCCGGTCCCGCCTCACGGCGCGCGTAATGGCCGGTCGCGAGCGCGTCGGCGCCGAGGTCGCGCGCCGTGTCGAGCAGGTCGCGGAATTTGACGCGCTGGTTGCAGCGCACGCACGGGATCGGCGTCTCGCCGGCGAGATAGGTGTCGGCGAAATCCTCCATCACCGCCTGGCGGAAGCGGGACTCGTAGTCGAGCACGTAATGGGGAATGCCGATCGTGTCGGCGACGCGGCGCGCGTCGTGGATGTCCTGGCCCGCGCAGCAAGCGCCCTTGCGGCCGATCGCCGCGCCGTGATCGTAGAGCTGCAAGGTGACGCCGATAACGTCGTAGGCCTCGCGGGCGAGCATCGCGGCCGTGACCGAGCTGTCGACGCCGCCCGACATGGCGACGACGACGCGCGTGGACTTGGGCTCCTTGTCGATGCCGAGCGTATTCATCGCGGCGAATATAGGATGCGCCGCACCGGGCGCAAGCCGCGCCCGGATTTACCGCGGGATCGCGCCGGTCAGGCCGGAACGCGCTCCGGGAAATGCGAGGCGAACACCGAGAGCGCCAGCGCGCGCAGCCCTTCGCGCTGCGCGCCGCGATAAGGGTGCTCGAGATTCAACTCGAAGCGGACGTGCGGAATGCCGAGAAGATCACGGTAGATCGTCTTCACCTCGGCGGTTTCGACCGTCTGATCGACTCGGACGCGGCGGAATTTGTCGCCGCATTCGACCTGCCCCGATGCTCCATTGCGTCGCAGAAGTGCCATGAGCCCTATCGCTCCCACCCGAGGAGCGCTCCCCATCTGCTCGACCGCGCCACGATCAGCGCGGCCTTTTGCCGATGCTATGAGCCGTGTTTGCACATATCGTTACACGGAATTGCCAACGGAAAGTAACCGGCAAGGATTCTTAGCGTGGCGAGAGAGCCTAAGGGGCAAAGGTAAACGCCGCGTTTACCAAATCGTCGGCGATGAGGTTGGGCCCCCGCTCCTCGGCGCGCCCACCGTGCATCCAGACGGCGGCGGCCGCGGCCTCGAAGGCCGGCATGCCTTGGCCGAGCAGCCCGAGGATCATGCCGGCAAGCACATCGCCGGTGCCGGCGCTTGCCAGCCAGGGCGGCGCGTTGGCGTTGATCGCGGCGCGGCCCGCGGCGTCGGCGATGATCGTGTCGCTGGCCTTCGCCACGACGACTGCGCCGATGGAAGCCGCCGCCGAACGCGTGCGGGCCGGACGATCGCCCGCCCTGTCCCCGAACACGCGCGCGAATTCGCCGGCGTGCGGCGTGAGCACCATCGGCGCGCGGCGGCCAGAAAGGCCATCGGCGTGATCGGCGAAGGCCGTCAGCGCATCGGCGTCGAGCACGGCGGGCAGCGCGGCGCCTAGGCAGGCGTTGATGTACGCCCGCGCTTCGGCGGTGCGGCCGAGGCCCGGGCCGATCAGCACCGCCGCTGCTTTTCTCTGCCGCAGCCATTCCCCGAGCGCTGCCGGCTTGGGCCGTGCCGCGACGATGATCGCGGCCGGGAGCGCGGCCAGCATCGGCAGCGATTCGGCGGGTGCCAGCACCGTGACCATGCCGGCACCGATCCGCGCGGCGCCCATCGCCGCCAGCCGCGCGGCGCCGGTCATCTCGCCGGCGACGATGACGACGTGCCCGCGCGTGTACTTGTGATCCTCCGGCTTCGGCTTGGGCAGCACGCCGCGCCAGAGCGCCGGACAGTTCTCGGCCGTCGCGGGCGCGATCGTGTCGAGAACGGTCTCGGGAATCCCGATATCCGCGACGACGACGTCGCCGCAGAGCGCGCGGGCCGGCTGCAGGAGATGGCCCGGCTTGCGGCGGAAGAATGTGACCGTGACCTCGGCGCGCGCGGCGGCGCCGAGCACCGCGCCGCTGTCGCCCGAGACGCCGCTGGGCACGTCAACGGCGATCACCGGCATGCCGCTCGCTGCGAGCGCTTCGATCGTGGCGCGCGCGGCGCCTTCGAGCGGTCGATCGAGGCCCGCGCCGAAGATCGCGTCGATCGCCAGCGCGGCGCCGCCAAGCGCCTCGGGCCGCAGCGGCTCGACCTCGCCGCGCCACGTTCCGGCGGCCCACGCTGCATCGCCCGCGAGCTTGTCGCGCGCGCCGAGCAGCGCAACGCGCACCGGCCAGTCCGCTTCCGCCAGAAGCCGCGCCGCGACGAAGCCATCGCCGCCATTGTTGCCGGGCCCGCACAGCACAAGGACCGGACGCGGCGTCCAGCGCCGTTTCACCTCGTCGGCCACGGCGGCGCCCGCCGCTTCCATGAGCCGCGTTCCCGGAATGCCGGAGGCGATCGCGGCGGCGTCGGCGCGATACATGTCCTGCGTGGTGAGCAGCGCCGCCTCGGCGGCATCTTTCAGCCACGGCTTGCCACCGGTCGCGGGCATCGCCATGCTTTCGCTCGTTCCTCGATTGGCGCGATTGCCGCCATTCTGGCGGGACGCTGCACCGGAGGCAAACCGCGATGCATCCACGGCTGGCGCCATTGTTGACGGCGGCGCTGCTCGCGGGATGCGTGGCAGCCGCGCCGCCACCGCCTTTGATGTCGCCCTATTCCGCCGCGGGCCATGGCTACGGCTACAGCGAGGAGCGCATCGGCCCGGACCTGCTGCGCGTCGTCTATCACGGCCCGCCCCGCCCGCTCGATCCGGCGGCGCCAGCGCGCGCTGCGCAGCTCGACCGCGCGGCGAGCGAGGCGGCCGATCTCGCCTTGTGGCGCGCCGCGCAGCTCGCATTGGCCGAGGGCAAGCCCGCTTTCGCGGTGATCGAGCGGCGCGCGGATACCGAAACGCTGAGCCGCCCGGGCGGCTGGACCCACGATCCGTGGTGGCCTGACGACTGCTACCCGTCTTATTGGGGCCATTGGCGATGCCGCGGCTGGCCTGCCTCGTACGTTCCGCCGCGCGCCGATGGCCGTGCGCGCGCGACGCTGACCGTGCGGCTCGAAAACCGGGTGACACCGCGCAATGTCGACGCGGCGGCGGCGATCCGGCGGCTCGGGCGCGTTTACGCGCCTCCATCGGCGCCGCGCCCCTGACGCTGCGCTTGCGCCGCGGCGCGGCCGCGCGGCATATACCCGGCCGGACGAGGTGAGAATGTCGCGACATATCCTGCTGCCGCTGCTGGCCGTCACGCTCGTCGCGTGCGGCGACAACGAATTGCGCGCTCCGATTTCCGGGCAATCGACTTTCGCTTCGGCTCCCGGGGCCATGCCCGAGCCGCGCGCGATCGTACGCGAGGTCGCCTCGGCGCCGAGCTTCGAGATGAGCGCGCCGCCGCTGGCCGAGACGGGAAATCTGTGCACGTTCCGGCCGCGCAAAGATCCGGTGATGCAGGGCTACGCCGACCGCTCCGGCGCCCAGTGGGAGGGCGAGGTGACGATCCGCGACCTGCCGAGCATGGACACGAAATGGTTCGGCCCGTTCGACAAGCGATTGGCCACGATGGTGGCGCGGCCGCGCACCGAGGTCTACCGGGCGCGCATCGACGACAATTGCTACGACGCGGCGACGAAGAAGTACTCTTCCTGCGCCAAGGTGCTCGAGGCCGATCTCTCCAAGGTGCGCGGCTTCGCGCGCGCGCTGACGGTTGAGCGCGCCCGGGCGCTGGCGGTGCAGCTCTGCGAGAAGAAGGTGGCCGAGATCGTCGAGAGCACGGTCAAGACGCACCAGGAGAACCTCGACACGCGCTGCTACGTGTACGAGCAGACGTTCTGCGAGCTTCCGCCCGCCCCGCCGCCTCCGCCCGCGCCCGCCAAGAAGAAATAGCGCGCCCGCCTCGCCACGGCGCCGCAGCGCGGCGCCCGCTTCACGCAATCCCAGAAACGGAAAACGCCGATGTCCGACCGCTATGCCGCCTACAAGCGCCTCCGCTTCGACCGCCCGGCCGAGGGCGTGCTGCGCATCTCGATGGTGAACCCGCAGAACCGCGCGAATGCCGCCGACGAGCAGATGCATTCGGAGCTGTGCGAGATCTGGCGCGACATCGACAAGGATCCCGAAGTCGGCGCCGTGATCCTGCGCGGCACCGAGACGGCGTTCTCGGCCGGCGCGGAGTTCGCCGTGATCGAGAAGATCGTCGCCGACCAGAATTATCGCCTCAAGCTTTGGAAGGAGGCGCGCGACATCGTTTACAACGTCATCAACTGTGGCAAGCCGACGATCGCGGCGATGAACGGCCCCGCGGTCGGCGCGGGCCTCGCGGCCGGCATGGTCTGCGACATCACGATCGCCGCGAAGTCCGCGCGCATCATCGACGGCCACACGCGGCTCGGTGTCGCCGCCGGCGATCATTCGGTCATCATCTGGCCGCTGCTCGTCGGCATGGCGAAGGCGAAGTACTACCTTCTCACCTGCGACGCGCTCTCGGGCGAGGAAGCCGAGCGCATCGGCCTCGTCTCGCTCTGCGTGCCCGACGATCAGCTCGACGCCAAGAGCGTCGAGGTCGCGACCAAGCTCGCCAACGGCGCGCGCACCGCGATCAGCTTCACGAAATACGCGCTCAACAACTGGCTGCGCATGATGGGTCCGAATTTCGACACTTCGCTGGCGCTCGAATTCATGGGCTGGGACACCGGCGACGCGACCGAAGGCATCGCGAGCTTCCGCGAGAAGCGGAAGCCGAAATTCCCGAAAAGCTCGCCGGTCTGAGAGGGCGACATGCGCGGATTGAAGGGCAAGACCGTCATCATCACCGGCGCGGCCGGCGGCATCGGCCAGGCGCTCACCGTGCGCTTCGCCGAGGAAGGCTGCCGGCTCGGCCTCATCGACCTGAACGCGCAGGCGCTCGAGGCGACGGCCCAGCGCGCGCGCGGCGCCGGCGCCGCCGACGTCTCCACCTACGCGATCGACATCACCGACTATGGCGCGGTGAAGAGCGCGGTCGATTCGTTCGCCGGCGACGCCGGCCGCATCGACGTGCTCGTGAACAACGCCGGCTACGACAAGTTCACGCTGTTCCTCGATACCAAGCCCGATTTCTGGGACAAGGTGATCGCGGTCAACCTCAAAGGCGCGATCCACCTGCACCACGCGGTGCTGCCACACATGGCGAAGGCGAACACCGGCAAGGTGGTCAACGTCGCGTCGGATGCCGGCCGCGTCGGCTCGTCGGGCGAATCGGTCTATTCCGCCTGCAAGGCCGGGCTGATCGCGCTGACCAAAACGCTGGCGCGCGAGATGGCGCGCTCGAACGTGAAGCTCAACGCCGTGGCGCCGGGCCCGACCGACACCGCGCTCTTCCACGGCTTCATCGGCGAGGGCGAGGCCGGGCAGAAGGTGCACGCCGCGCTCGAGAAATCGATCCCGTTGCGCCGCATCGCGAAGCCCGAGGACATCGTCGGCATGATCGTGTTCCTCGCCAGCGACGACGCCGACTACATCACCGGCCAGGTGATCAGCGTCTCGGGCGGGCTCACCATGGCGGGGTGAGACGGTTACGACACCCCCTCCCCCCTTGGGCGTAGGCAAACGTAGGCTTTTGTAGTCTTTTGCAGGCATCCGCGAGGCATTTGCGGGCATTGCCCAGGCATCAGCGGGCGCCCGCAACCGGGAAAAGCCAAGGTCGCGCGAATCCCTGGCTTTCACGCGCGTCCACTTTGGCTTCTCCCCGGTCCGAGGTTGGCTTTCAACCGGCACCACAATTGACACGCCGCCGAACTCATCTTCGGTAAAGAACAAAATAGGAATATGAGGGCCGCGCGCGCCTCTTTCAAGCCGCGGCGCAAGCCATACGAAGGTTTGACCACCCCAGCCGGGCGTAGGATTCAATCGCGCCCCGCCGGGCGTCATGCTCCCCACCGTCAATCCAACAAGAGGGAGCCTTCCATGACCAAGACCATCGTTCTCATCCACGGCGCCTGGCTCAATGCAGCAAGCTGGGCCGGCTTCAAGGCGCGCTACGAGGCGAAGGGCTACACGGTCATCGCCCCCTCCTGGCCGCACGACGAGCGGAGCCCCACCGAACTGCGCGCGGCGCCGCATCCCAATCTCGCCAAGGTCGGCTTCAAGAACCTGATCGCGCACTACGAGACGATCGTCCGCGCGCTGCCGGAGCCGCCGATCCTCATCGGCCATTCGTTCGGCGGCGTGCTGGTGCAGATGCTGCTCGATCGCGGCCTCGGCGCCGCCGGCGTCGCGATCAACCCGGCGCCGACGCCGGGCGTGCCGCTCGGCCCGCAGGCGATCCGCTCGGCGCTGCCGGTGTTCCTGTCGTGGGGCAGCTGGAAGCGCGCGATGACGATGTCGCGCAAATTCTTCGCCACGCGCTTCGCGCAGACCGCGCCGCGCGCCCAGGCCGACGCGCTCTACGACCGCTACATCGTGTCGACCGCGGGCAAGGTCTATTGGGACGGCCTTCTGAACCGCGCGGGCAAGATCGACTGGGCGAATCCGAATCGCGCCCCGCTGCTGCTGATCGGCGGCGAGAAGGACCTGATCGCAGACGCCAGCATGACCAAGGGCATCTTCAAGCGCCAGAGGCGCGCCGGCTCGCCCACCGAGCTCAAGATCTATCCGGGCCGCTCGCATTGGACCGCCATGGATCCGGGCTGGGAGGACGTGGCCGATTTCGCGCTCGACTGGGCCCTGCGCCATGCGCGCGCGGCGAAAGCGCCCGCCGCGCTCCGTCTCGCCCGCGCCGCCTGAACCACGCCAACCCCCGGAGGGAAACGACCATGTCCATTTTCTCGAAAACCGCCATCGCTGCTTTTGCCGCCGCGCTCGCGTTCGGCGCGCTTGCCCCCGCCGCTTCTGCGCAGACCACGACGCGGCCCGCAAGCGTGCTGCCGACGGGCGGCGGCGCCGCGCTGTTCGACACGTCCGACGTCGTGATCCTGCTGCTCGATCACCAATCCGGCCTGTTCCAGACCGTGAAGGACATCGGCGTCGACGAACTGCGCCGCAACACGATCATGCTCGCGAAGCTGGCCACCTTGCTGAAGATCCCGGTCATCACCACGGCTTCGGAGCCGAACGGCGCCAACGGCCCGCTGATGCCCGAGATCCATCAATTCGCGCCACACGCCGTCTATGTGCCGCGCAAGGGCGAGGTGAACGCCTGGGACAACGAAGACTTCGTCAAGGCGGTGCGCGCCACCGGCAAGAAGACACTGATCATGGCCGGCGTGTGGACCAGCGTGTGCGTGATGTTCCCGGCGCTCGACGCCAAGGCGGCGGGCTTCAAGGTCTACGCCGTGACCGACGCCTCGGGCGATCCGAGCGAGTTCGCGTCGCGCACGACGCTCGCGCGCTTCATCCAGGCCGGCATCATCCCGACCTCGACCAACGCCGTGCTCTCGGAAGCCCACCGCACCTGGGCACGTCCCGAGGCCGGCGAACTCGCCAAGCTCTACGCGCTCGTGGCGCCGAACTATCAGGCCGTGATCGAAAGCTACGTGAAGGCCCAGGAGGCAGCGCGAAAGGGGCAGTGACGCCTTCTCCTTCCCCCCGCGATTGGCGGGGGAAGGCCGGGATGGGGGCGCGGATGGGGTGGCACACTGCCGATACAGCCGCCAGCGGTGACACAGCCGCAACGCCGGCACTTCGGTTGGGAGCTTGGAGTCTCGCCGTCCCCACCCCCTCCGTCCCGCGCGTGAAGACGCGCGCGGTCCACCTCCCCCGCTATCCGCGGGGGAGGAAAGCTCAGGGATAGAATATCGCCATCACCTCGGCGATTAATGCTGGTCTTTCATGGCCTTCGACCATGATCTTGCACTCCGAGGTGAGACGGCTGCCGTTGTTCTTCTCGGGATCAACGGACTTCAGAGTTTGATAGAGGCAAACCCGCGAACCTGACGGCACCATGCCGGTATAGCGCACTTTGTTGGAGCCGTAGTTGAGCGCCTGCCGGCAGCGCACGTCGAGGACGCTCTTGATGAGGCGGGGCAGCAGCGAGAGCGTCAGATAGCCGTGCGCGATCGTCTTGCCCCCCGGCATCTCCTTGGCGGCGCGGGCGGGATCGACGTGGATCCACTGATGATCGCCGGTGGCCTCGGCGAATTTGTCGATCATCGCCTGGTCGACCGTGATCCAGGGCGATGGCCCGAGCGTTTCGCCGACATGCTTCGGCAGGTCGGGAACGGCGACGACGAGAGGCAGGCTCACGGCGCTCATCCTTCAAAAATGGCTTCGGGCAGGAACGCCGAGACGACGACGTTCGGCACGTCCACGACGTTGCTGATCTTCAGGTCGAGCGCCACCGAGCAGATCGCGTAGGCCTGCTGGCGCGTGAAGCCCCGCTCCTCGACGAGCAGGTCGATCATGTTCAGCAGCGCATTGCGGCAGGCGAGGTTGAGGTCGGGGCCGTGCTGCACGCCCTTCTCGTCCACCGGCATGCCGGTCGTGGCGATGAAGCGCTCGGGCATGCCCCATTTCGGATCGGTGAAGTAGGTCGAGCGGCGGAAGCGCGGCCAGACGATCTTCTTGCGCGTCGCCTCGCCTTTGTGCAGCCGGAAGCGCACGACGCAGGTGGCGCCCATCTCGATCGCGGTGAGGCACACCTCGCCGTCGCCCTGCGCGAAATGCCCGTCGCCGGTCGAGAACAGCGCGCCTTCGACCGAGACCGGCAGCAGCAGCGACGCGCCCTTCGTGAGCTGCTTGATGTCCATGTTGCCGCCGTTCTCGCGCGGCGGGCCGGTGCGCAGGCCCTGCGCGGCGACGGCGCCCATCGGCGGGATCGCGTGCAGCGGATCGGGCGGCGCCGCGAAGCCGCCGCGCGCGCGCAGGTCCGCCTCGCGCTTGCTCCACGCGGCGAGCTGCGCGGCCGAGGGGGCGACGCCGGAAATGCCCATGAACGGCGCGCCCGGAATGCGTACGCCGGGCAGGTCCTTCGAGGTCGCCCAGCCGTCGGCCATGGCCCAATGCACGATGAACGGCTCGGCGACGAATTCGGGCAGCGCGCCGAGGCCCGGATACATCGCGGTGATGCCGGACTTCTCCGGGATGATGTCGAGGAACTCCACCTCGAGCAGATCGCCGGGGCGCGCGCCCTTGATCGCGATCGGGCCGGTGAGCGGATGCACGGCGTTGCGCTCGAACTTCGCGAAATCGGTCTTGCCGGAGGGCCCCGGCGCGAGACGGCCGTCGGCGGCGTCGCGCGTCTCGATTCCGACCTCCTCGCCCTCGGCGACTTCCAGCAGCGGAGTCAGCTCGGGGTGCCAGCGATTGTGCCCGCTATGCGGCTCCTCGCAGAGATGCTTCGCGCGGTCGATCCTGAGCCGATGCATTCCCTCACCCTATCCAGCGCCGGCCGGTTTCGGCATCGGCGAAGAAAAGACTACAGGAGGCGGGAAGACGGGGAGAAGTGAGAAAGAAGAATCAAACACGGAGGACGCGGAGATACTAAAATGCGCGCCCTCGGCGCGCAGATCGCTCTTCTGCGTGGCCTCCGTGTTTCAAATCCTTCTTCTCCCCGCCTCCTGTTCACTAACCTTATCTCACCCGCCGATCAGTTCGCGGGCGATGATGAGCTTGCGGATTTCCTGCGTGCCGGCGCCGATCTCGTTGAGCTTGGCGGTGCGGTAGAGGCGGTTGATCTCGGTGTCGCGCATGTAGCCGGAACCGCCGAAGATCTGCACGGCCTCGGTGCAGCAGACGGTGCACGCTTTCGCCGCCGCGAAGATCGCCGCCGCCGAGAGCTTGTGGATCTCGCCGCGCCCTCCCTCGCCGCGATCCAGCGCATTGCAGGCATTGAGCACGCGATAGACCAGCGTGCGCGCCGCTTCGAGCTCGATATACATCTCGGCGAGCTTGCTCTGGATCATCTGGAAGCTCGCGATCGGCTTGCCGAACTGCACGCGCATCTTCGCGTAATCGAGCGCCAGCGCCAGCGCGCGCGCCGCGATGCCGATCGACATCGGCGCCGCCATCGCACGCTCGAGGTCGAGCCCGCTCATCATCACGACGTTGCCGCGGTTCTCGTCGCCGACGCGGTTTTCCGCCGGCACTTCGCAGTCCTGGAACACGAGCTCGCCGAGCGGGCTGCCGCGATAGCCCATCTTGTCGAGCTTCTGCGCGACCTTGAAGCCGGGGAAGTGCTTCTCGACGATGAAGGCCGAGATTCCGTGGGCGCCCTTACCGACATCGGTCTTGGCATAGACCAGCAGCACGTCGGCGATCGGGCCGTTGGTGATGAACAGCTTCGTGCCGTTGAGGATGTATTTGTCGCCGTCGCGCCGCGCGGTGGTGCGCATCGAGCCCAGCGCATCGGAGCCGGCGCCGGGCTCGGTCATGCCGAGCGCGCCCACCCACTCGCCCGAGCAGAGCTTCGGCAGATACTTCAGCCGCTGCGCCTCGCTGCCGTTGCGGTAGATGTTGTTGGCGCAAAGATTGTCGTGCGCGAGCCACGAGAGTCCGATCGCGGGATTGGCCGCCGCCAGTTCCTCGGCCACGAGACCGGCCGCCAGATAGTCGAGCCCCGCGCCGCCATGCTCGGGCGGCACGGTGACGCCGAGATAGCCCATCTTGCCCATCGCCGGCATGGCGGCCTCGGGCCACCAATCCTCGTCGTCCATCCGCGCCTGGAGCGGATGCAGTTCCTTCATGAAGAATTTCCGCGCTTGCTCGCGGATCTCCGCCTGCTCGGCGGTGATCTCGTACGCCGCGTCGGATGCGTTGCGGATGAGGGTGGTCACGCGCGTGTCTCTTTCCACACCGTCATCCCGACCGAAGCGGCCGCGCCTTTTTGGCGCGGACGCGAAGTGGAGGGATCGCGTCGCAGCTGCACCACGATCCCTCCACTTCGCGCGGCGCAAGAATGCCGCGCTTCGGTCGGGATGACGGTGCGGTGAGCGCGAAAGGGACTCACGCTGCCGCCGCAGCCTTCGCCGCGCGCTCCGCGAACACGCGGCCGAAGGTCTCGAACACCGGCCGCACTTCGGCGCCGGCGAGCGCGCCGTTTTCTACTAGTAGAGTGTGCGCGCGCTTCAGATTGTAGTGCGGGATCGCCGGATAGAGGTGATGCTCGATGTGATAGTTCACGCCGTGCGGGAACAGAATCCAAGCGAGCCACGCCGGGCAGAGATTCGTGCGCGCCGCTTCCTGCACGGTGCCGTAACCGGCCGGCGCGCCGTGCTCGAGCACCGCGCGGATGCGCAGCAGCACCTGGAACAGAGTCAGCAGCGGCAGCACCCAGAGCACGAGATATTCGAGCCACCAGCCGCTGGCGACCGCGGCCGCGAGCATCGCGATCTGTACGGCCACCATGATCCAGCGATCGGTCAGCGCCTGCTGGCGCAGCCGCGGCGACGTATCGCCGAGCGGGCGGATCGCGGCGTTGGTCTCGGTGTTCACCGCCGGCGCGCCGAAGAAATACGCGTAGTTCTTGTGCGCGGTGAGGCCGGCGAGATCGGTGAGCAGCTTCTTCGCGAGATACCAGCGCCCGCGCGGATAGCCGGCCATCAGCGGGATGTCGGGGTCCTGCTTCGTGTAGAGATGATTGTGGTGCAGCCGGTGCACGAGCCGGTAGGTGCACATGCTGACGCCGATCGGATAGCCGCAAAGACGCCCGACCAGTTCGTTCGCCCAGCGCCGCGCGAACAGCCGGTAATGCGTGGCATCGTGCGCGAGGATCGCGAGCGAATGCTGGCGCGAGACGATGACGATCAGCGCCGGCGCGATCGCCCATGGCCACCACACGATCGCCGCGGCGACGGCGCCGGCGATCATCGCGACGGTGATCAACACCGAGAGCGCCGCCTTCCAATCCTGCTGACGGTTCAGCGCTTGCAGCAACGCTGGCGGCAATCCCCCGCCGCGCTGGACATGGAACTCCTCGCCCGTCGTGGCACCGAGCGTACTCACGTCAGTTTCCCGCCATCCAGATTTGTCGCCCCCGCGAAAGCGGGGGCCCATCTCTCCGGCGACGGATCTCCGCGGCGAGCCGCGTGCTTGCGGCGGCATGGGTCCCCGCTTTCGCGGGGACGACAAAGTGAGAGAGCGGGTTGAGCCGAACTCAACACGTCACGCCTCACGTCAATCTCAAGCGTCCGCGCGGCCTACGATCGTGACCGAGCTGACGTTCTGCGACGGATATCCGCCGAGATTGTGCGTCATGCCGCGCACCGGGTTCTTGAGCTGGCGCGGGCCGGCGCGGCCCTGAAGCTGGAGGTACATCTCGTAGAGCATGCGGATGCCCGAGGCGCCGATCGGGTGGCCGAAGCATTTGAGGCCGCCGTCGATCTGGCACGGCACCTTGCCGTCGGCATCGTAGAAGCCGTCGAGAACGTCCTTCACCGCGCCGCCTTCGGCCGAGATCTGCAGGTCTTCCATCGTCACCAGCTCGGTGATGGAGAAGCAGTCGTGCACCTCCATCATGCTGATCTCGTCGCGCGGCTTCGAGATGCCGGCCTCGCGATAGGCGCGCTCGGCGGCCTTGCGCGTCGTGGCGAAATACGACCCGTCCCACTGATTGTATTGCGCCTCGGTGCCGTTCGAGACCGCGAGCTGGATCGCCTTCACCGTCACGAGGTCTTTCTTGCCGAGGCTCTTCGCGATCTCGGGCGTCGTCACGATCACGGCGGCGGCGCCGTCGGAGACGCCGCAGCAATCGAACAGGCCGAGCGGCTCCGCGATCATCGGCGCCTTCAGCACCTGCTCCTCGGTGATCTCCTTCTGGAGATGCGCCTTCGGGTTCTTGGCCCCGTTGGCGTGGCTCTTCACCGAGATGCGCGCCATCGCGCGCTTCAGCTCCGCCTTGTCCACCTTGTGCTTCGCGCGATAGGCCGAGGCCAGCTGCGCGAACGCGCCGGGCGCCGACTGGTTCGCCCACCACATGTTGTTGAACGGGCCGTTGAGGCTCTGCGGCAGGCCGCCATAGCCGGTGTCCTTGAGCTTCTCGACGCCGAGCGCCAGCGCGAAATCTGCCGCGCCCGAGGCCACCGCATAGCACGCGCCGCGGAACGCCTCGGTGCCGGTGGCGCAGTAGTTCTCGACGCGCGTCACCGGGATGTAGGGCAACCGCAATGCGATCGAGAGCGGGATCGCCGAGCGGCCGACGTTCACCGATTCGAGCGCGGTGCCGAACCACGCGGCCTGGATCTGATTGCGGTCGATGCCGGCGTCGGCGATGGCCTCGGTGAACGCCTCCACCATGAGGTCGTCCGGGTTCTTGTCCCAGCGCTCGCCGAACTTGGCGCAGCCCATGCCCAGAATCGCGACCTTGTCCTTGATGCCCGTGGCCATCGGCGTGTGTCCTCGCAGGTGTGTTCTCTCAGAGAGGAACTTAACAGGGAGGCGGGTAGACGGGGAGAAGAAAGATTTGAACCACGGAGGCACGGAGACACGGAAAAAGATACCTTTCGCGCGCCTTCGGCGCGCAAACTTCCTCCTCCGTGTCTCCGTGCCTCCGTGGTTGCCTTCGCCTCTACCGCTGCTCGGTTGCGAGGCGCAAGCCGAGGGCGACGAGGATCGTGCCCATGACGGCGTCGAGCGCGCGGCGGATCTTCGGCCGGCGCAGCACGTCGCCGATCCGGGCAACGCCCCAGGAATAGAACACGAGCCAGACGAACGTGATCGCCGCGAAGGTGAATCCGAGCCACGCGAAATCGAAGAACCCCGCCCCGCCCTGCCCGGCCTGCGGCACGAATTGCGGCAACAGGCTCGTGAAGAACGCCGCGATCTTCGGATTGCTGAGATCGGAGATGAGCCCGGTGCGATAGGCCGCGAACGCGCTCATGCGCCGCCGCGTCGCCCCCGGCGCCACCACGCCTTGCCAGCCGCCCGCGCGAAAGGCGCTCCAGAGCGACATCACGCCGAGATAGATGAGATACGCGGCGCCGATCATCTTGAGCGCGAAGAACAGCGGCTCCGACGCCACGAGCAGTGCCGTGATCCCCGCACTCGCCGCCAGCGCCCAGATCGCCAGCCCGCTCGAAACCCCGAGCGCCGTGAACACCCCACACCGAAGCCCGCCCGCCATCGCCGAGCGGACGGTCACCGCCGTGTCGGGACCAGGCGTCGTGATCACGAGCAGCGAGACGCCGATGAAGGCGAGGTAGGTTTCCATCTCATCTTTCCGCGTAGGGGCGGGTCCCCGACCCGCCCGCCGGCATCGCAACGCGACGAATGCGGGTGCCGCGGGTGCGGCGCCAAAGACGGGCCGGTCGGGGGCCCGCCCCTACGAGAACTGCGACGCACAATCCCTACCCCGCCGGCGTCGCCTTCCAGAAATACTTCCGGAAGCCTCTCGCCTTGTCGTATTCGCGGACGCGGAAGACCATGCGCATCTTGGTGCCGACGTCGAAGCTGCCGGAATCGACGTCGGTGAAGTCGGCCATCATGCGGCCGCCGCCGTCGAACTGCACCATGCCGTAATGCGCGGGCGGATCGGGCGTGTAGGTGAGCCAGTCGGCCGACCAGGTGACGATGGCGGCGCCGGTGTTCGCGAACGGCGCGTCTTCCTGCGTGTCGAGCGCGCCGCATTCAATCACGGGAATCGGCATGGAGCAGAAATCGGCCGGCGGCGAGCGCACGTAGAAGCATCGTGCGGTAGTACTGGGCAGCATCGACACGGTGCCAGCCCGTCGTTGGCCAATGTGCCATCAGCGCCTCCAGGCGACCAAAGTCCAAGAGCCGGCGCGCCGACGCAGAGGAGGCGAGCGCCGCGATCGTCGCCGCGGCCCGGTCCTTGGCAGCATCCAACCGCTCGTGCCAGTCCGCGCATTGATAGCCCGTGCGGCGCTCGTCGAGCACTGCTGCGGGAACGCGGTCGGCGAGAGCGCGCCGTGCCAAGACGCGGCTTTCGCCGCCGGCGGCATAAGCCTCGGTCGGCACGGACAGGCAGAATTCGAGAAGACGCGTGTCGGCCGTAGGATCGCGGAGATCGATGCCCCACCAAGCCAGCATGCCTTTCTGGTAGCGGCCGGTATCGCCGCCGGCAAGCGCCCAACGACGCATCGCGAGTCCGCTCGTCCATCCGCGATGGAGGCGGCCCATTCGGCTCACGCGCGCGCGCCGATCGAGTGACCACGCCGCAATCGCTTCGGCCGAGAGCGCGCTGTGATTGCGGATCGCGAACCGATCTTCCGGGTGCAACCGATCCCAGAGGCCGGTCGGGTACCACGGCCACACCGTCTCGCCGACAACGGCCGCCCATGACGCGCCCTTCCTCACCCGCACAAGCGCTTCGCGAACCCAGCTCAGCCAGCGCCCCCGCCCTACCAATTCGGGCAAGAGTTGACGGCCGCTGTAGCTCAGACCTGCGTTGCCGGCCTGGCCAGTGAGCAACACGCCGACGCCGCGGGCGCGTGCCGCTTCGTTGATGCCAAGGAGCCAGGTCAGGTTGCAGAGATTGGGCGGCGGGCATCCGCAAAGCTCGGCGTAACGATCGAGATCGTCGAGCGGAGTGCGCCCTTCGCTGCGGACGAGCACGTGCGCGACATTCGGGTAACGCCCGGCCGTCTGAGCCGCAAGCTGCCCTTCGTCGAAGATGAACCTGGTGGAGTTCGGGCGCGCGTACCCAGCGCGCGGCACGGCGGTGAATGCCGTCAGAGCGCCGCCCGCGGACTCCAACTGCCGCGCCGCGGTGGCGACGACAGCGGTGCTGTCGATGCCTCCGCTCAGATGTGCTCCGATGCCGGCGCGTGCGCGCAGCCGGCTGCGGACAGCTTCATCCAGATGCGCGCGCACTCCTTCGACAAAGTCTCCGGGGCGGTTGCCGCTCAGGCGATGGCGGCGCAGCCGGCGGCGGTGGCACTCCACGGCGCGGCCTCGCGTGACCGCGAGCACCTGGCCAGGCTCAACCCGCTCAATCGAGCCGTAATAGGTGCCGGCGCCGAACTCCGGCAGAAGCGCGAGAAATTCCGCAAGCCGCCGCTCATCAGGCCGCCGTGGCAGCGAAGGCAGGGCATGCAGGCCCCGCGGCATGCTCGCGGCGGCCACCCGATTGGCGTCTAGGTGGTAGTGCAACGGCCGCTGTCCCAGCGGATCGCGCCCGAGGAGAAGACGGCGCTCGTCGTTCCGCCAGACCGCGAATGCGTAATCGCCGGCGATGCGATCCGTGCACGCCTCTCCCCAGCGCTCGAACGCCGCAAGGAAGAGACGCGCGTCGGTGAACCATCGCGATGCCTCGGCGGACAGCGCAAGATCGGAAGCGAGTTCTCCGCGATTGTCGATCCTGATATCGCAGACAAGGACGATGCGCCCGCCCGCACCCAAGAGAGGCTGCTGCTCGTACCGGTCCTCGGGCAGCAGCAATGCTTGACGCATCCCCAGGGCGACACCGCGCTCGGACCATGCGGCCCCGGAATCGGGGCCGTAGATCTCCAGGCTCGACAGCATGGCTTCGCACCATGCGGCGGCCTCGGGCCTGCCGTCGAAGTACCAGAGGGCAGCAATTGCGCTCATGATCGACGACGCGGCTGACGTCGGCCTCAGCGGTCGAGCGCGGAACCGGCGGCCAGAGCCGGCACGAAGAGCGTCGAGCCCACGATGGAGTCATAGGGCGCCGTCGTCAGGTGCCGAAGCTGTACCCAGACCGCCTGTTCCCGGTCTCCTTCGCCGGACGAGGACCGCACGAACGCGCAGCGATGCTCCGGCGGATAGAACTGTTGTAGATGTTCGCGCAACGGGTCGAGATCGAGCCCTTCGTAGGGTGTGACGTGCGCGAGATTGGAACCGAAGACGCCCGGCTGCAAGAGTAGCGTCGCCACGGACGGCATCAACGGCAACTTCCGCGCTACAAGTGCAGTAGCCTCGTGCACAAAAAGACCTTGGGCCGGATCGTAGCCGAGGTCGGCGAGCAATGTATCGAAGCACGACACGGCCGGAATGATGCACACGCGCAGCCCGCCTCGCCGCCCGGCATCAGCCAGCGCCGTGGTGACGCTGTCGAACACCACCGGGTGCCCCGGAGTCAGCCATGCCACCGGCCTCTCCCGCGCAGCCCCCGCCAGCACCGCTTCGACCGTGTCGCGATAGTTGTGGCTGCGAACGCGCTTGTCTTGGTAGAGCGGCCAGAGGCTCGTGCATCGCCGGGCGATGTCGGACGGAAGCGCACTCACTAGCGTTTCGGGCAGGTTGGTGTAGACGTGCGCGCACCGCCGCAGTATGTCGAGAGTCTCGGTGGTAAGATGCTGCGGGAACGAAACTCCGGCTCCGAGCAGATAAAGATCGACGGTGCCCTCCGCCTCGGGCGCGGCTTCCGCCGATGACGCGGAGTTCTCGACGATTTCCAACGCCAGTTTCGCCACCGCCTTGGTCCGCAGCCGGCAATAGAGCGTCTCGGTCGAATCGAACCTCCCGTTTTCGTAAAGCTTGTTGCTGGGCGCGCCGCCGCCGCAGATTGCGAAGTACTCGCAGGTTGCTCGGCACTGTTCGACGCCGGCTGCTACGTCAGATGAAAGTCCCTTGAATACGGGCGACTCGGCGGCCTCGTGGAGCGCTCCGGTCCATACATTGCCGAGAACGAAGTTCCCGTAACGGGTGTCGGTTTGGCCCAACAGCTCCGGAGAGAAGGTCGTGAAGTTGCCCTCGCAATCGAAATTGAGGATTGAGAACGGCTCGACAAGGTCGTTCGGGATGACCACTTCCGCCGGTGTCACAATGCGGCGGATCATTTCGTTCACCTCGCGCACGAAGTACGGCTCCTTCGACGCCTGCACATGATTCCAGAAAGCGCGCAGGAATTCGCCGAAGGCGATCTCCTTCTCGGGCGCGGCCAGCGTGCTCAACTGGTTAGGCCCTTCGATTTCGTCCACATTGAAGCAGACGTTGCGAATCCCCTCGGCGTCGTAGAAGGCGAACATGTCGCGCGCGCGCGCGAGTGACGCGTCGGTGATGACGGAGATTACGTAGAACGGGACACCGTTCTTCTGCAGGCATCGAATGCCAGCCAAGGTTTCGGCGAACGTACCGCGCCCCATGCGCGTCACACGGTTCGCATTGTGGATCTCTTCAGGGCCGTCGATGCTGATCCCGACGTTCGCGTGCGCGCTCTTGAAAAATTCGCACCACGCGTCGTCGATCAACATCCCGTTGGTTTGGAAGCACTGGCGCACTGCAACCGAATCAGGTGCATGGCGTGCCACCGCATCGAATGCCGCGCGGTAATAGGCAACCGGCAGGACGAGCGGCTCGCCGGCATGCCACACCACGTCAAGATTAGCCCCGGCCCATCCGGTCTCAAAGATCGCCGCAAAAATGCGATCCACTGTTTCCAGGCTCATCCGCGCTTTGGAGGCGCGGTTCGGAAGATAGCAATAGCGGCAGGATATGTTGCAGAACGGCGTGGGTTGGAGGACGACGAGGCGAAGTCTCGGCATTGACGAGCCACCCCGGTGCAATGGGAACACAGCGCGCGAGCCACTAGACATGCGCACCGCCGACTGCAGACGGACGAACGCCGCTCCCCCTCCGGCTAGTTACACGGCGTCGAGCCGGCTCTACCCACCGTGTTCCTTCCGATGAGTGCCGGGCTCCGCGACCCCGTCTTGCCCGTAATTCGAGAAGCTTCCGAAATTCGTGATCTGCGCGAGCCGGAACTGCGGATCTTCCTTGTTGACCTCGCTCGCAGCCTCACGAATCTTTTGCAGGCGTTGCGCGAAAGTTGCGGTGTCGCTCGCCGCGTCGCGCTCGCCAGCATTTCCGGCCGCGCTCGCGGAGGACACACCGGCAAGCCCGACCGATGCACTGAGGACGCCGCGCGCCACGTAACGCCGCACGAACCGCTTGATATCACCGTCGGACATGAATGTCCTCATTACATTCCACGCCATTGTAAAGTCGCATGTTCGCTGCGCACGGTCAACAGGCGGGTGAACAGCGCGTACTGCGCCGAGGCAAACCGAGCATGCCCCAACGGGGTCATCCCGCCGGCGTCGCCTTCCAGAAATACTTCCGGAAGCCCCGCACCTTGTCGTATTCGCGCACCCGGAACACCATGCGCATCTTCGTTCCGACGTCGAAGCTGCCGGAATCGACGTCGGTGAAGTCGGCCATCATGCGGCCGCCGCCGTCGAACTGCACCATGCCGTAATGCGCGGGCGGATCGGGCGTGTAGGTGAGCCAGTCGGCCGACCAGGTGACGATGGCGGCGCCGGTGTTCGCGAACGGCGCGTCTTCCTGCGTATCGAGCGCGCCGCAGTTGGGGTTCACGCAGATATGCGATTTCGGGAACTGGCGCGTGCCGCATTTCGTGCAGCGGCCGCCGAGCAGCGCCGTCAGCATGTCGCGGTTGCGGTAGAGCATCGAGAGCGGCGTGTTGCGGTCGATCTCCGAGCGCATGCCGCCGTCCTGCACGACGAGGTTGTTGAACGCCATGAAGCGGTTGTAGTTCGCCTCGGGGCGGCCGCGCTTCAGCGCGCCCACGATGCCGTCGCGCGGCGATAGCGACGCGATGGCCGGTGTGGCCTCGAACAGCAGCGCGTCGCAGCCCTGGCCGAAGCCGACGACGAGGATCTTCTCGCCGGGCTTCGCCTGCTGGAGCGCGTGCACGAGCATGACGAGCGGATGGGCCACGCCGGTGTTGCCGAGCCCGGCCTGGAGATTGTCGCGCACCGCCGTGTCGGGAATGCCGAGGCGCTTCGCGATGCCCTCGGGCACGCCGCGGTAGATGCTGGGCAGGATGAAATGCGCGATGTCGGCGCCCTTCACCTTCGCCTTCTC
>CAYZSG010000077.1:0-20752 GCA_964481045.1 uncultured Candidatus Odyssella sp.
ACACTCAAGGCCGCGATGGGCCTGCTGCGCTGCGCGCGCGGCCGGCGCGTGCTGGAGGGCGCCGACGCCACTGCGTGGCCGCCCCATCGCCTCAGCCGCGCCGGCATCGGCTACGTGCCCGAGACGCGCCGCATCTTCGCCAATCTCTCGGTGCGCGAGAATCTCGCCATGGGCGCGGTCGCGCACGCGCCGGGCGCGTGGAACTTCGATCGCGGGAGCGAGCTGTTCCCGTGTCTCGGCGAGCGCGCCGATGCGCCGGGCGACGCGCTGAGCGGCGGCGAGCAGCAGATGCTGGCGATCGCGCGCGCGCTGATGGGCAATCCCAAGGTTCTGCTGCTCGACGAGCCGACCGAAGGCCTGGCCCCGCTGATCGTCGAGACGGTCAAGAACGCGATCCTCTCGATCAACCAGAAAGGCATGGCGATCGTGCTCGTCGAGCAAAATCTGCGCGTGCCGATGGCCGTCGCCCACCGCCAGTTCGTGATGGACAACGGCCGGATCGTGTGGAGTGGCACGACCGACGAGTTGCTCGGGAACCGCGCGATGGTGGAGCAGTATCTCGCGGTATAGCGCCGGCTCGGGGGCATGCGAGCGCATGGATCGCGATACCGCTCTTTCTATGCCGATTTGGTATAGCCTCGGCGCACGGCAGGCCCAGCTACAGTTTCGCGGCGGCGCTCGGAAGCCGAGTCGCCGGCGAGGAGAGGGTCATGACGTCGCTGCACAAGCTGCTTTCCGCCGTCTTGCTGGCCGTGGCGGCGGCCGGCTCCGCCACGGCGCAAGACGCCCCGAAGCTGAGATTCGCGACGACCGAGCCGCCGCAGAGCATCGCGACTCGGGTCTGGTCGGCGTGGATCGAAAAGGTGAACGCCGAGGCGAAGGGCCATTTCTCGATCGATCTCTTTGCCGGCGGCGCGCTCGGGCGCGATCCGCGCAATCAGCTCGAGCTGGTGATGAGCGGCGGCGCCGACATGGGCTGGGGCTTCCCGTTCTTCACGCCCGGCAAGTTCCCCGACAACCTCGTCGTGAGCCTGCCGCTGATCATCCGCAACGCGAAGGAAGGCTCGTTCGCGATCTGGCGCCTCTACGAGCGCAAGATGCTGCGCGGGTGGGACGACGTCGTGCCGGTGCTCCTCTGCACGCCATCGCCGGTCATCGTGATGTCCACCAAGCCGGTGCCGAACACGGCCGCGCTTCGCAATCTGCGCTCGAGCGCGTCGACGCCGCTCCAGATGCAGGTCGTGCGCGCGTTCGGCGCGGCGCCCGTTTCGGGCTTCAACTTCAGCAATTCGGCGGAGGCGCTGTCGCGCGGCGTCCTCGATTTCGACCTGATCGGCTACACGCCGTCCAAGATCTTCAAGCAGTTCGAGGTGGCCAAACACGTGCTCGAAGTGCCGCTCGGGCCCAGCCCCTGCGCGATCTTCATGAACAAGGCGTCCTATGAGAAGCTCTCGCCGCAGGCGCGCGCGATCCTTGATCGCAATCGCGGCCTGACCCTGGCCGAGAAATGGGCCGAGGCCATCGACGGCAACGAACGGAGCATCCGCGCCGAATGGCAGAAGGACTCGTCGCGTACCCTGTCCGTCCTCTCCGACGAGGAGATGAAGAAGGCCGAAGCCGTGGTCGAGCCGATCATCGCCGAGTGGGCGAAGGGCAATCCCAACGGTCCGGCGCTCGTCAAGGCGTTGCGCGAGGAAGTCCAGCGCGTCCGCGAGGGCAAATAAGCGCGGCCGGGGAAATGAGTCGGTGATCGCGGCGCTCTCCCGGCTCTCCGGCGCCGCGTCGCGTCTCGCCGCCTACCTCGCCGTCCTGATGATCGCCGCCGCGGCGGCGCTCACCGCGCTCGACGTGTTCTTCCGGTCCATCCTGCGCTCGCCGCTGTTCGGAACCAACGACATCGTGGTTTTGGCCTTGACGATCGGCGTGACGGGCTGCTTCGCCTACGCGCTCGCGGTGCGGCGGCACATGAGCGTCGACGTGCTCGGCCGCCGCCTCGGGCCGCGCGCCTTTTGGCTGCTCGAAACCGCCGCCGCCGCCGCGACCCTGGCCGTCTTCGCCGGTTTCGCGGCCGAATTCGCGTCGCGCGCCGGCCGTCTCGCGCGAATGAACGAGGCAAGTCAGCTTCTCGCCATTCCGCTGTCGCCGGTCTGGTGGTCGGCGGCGGCGCTCATGGCGCTGGCAGCGGCGGTTCAGCTCGTGGTCGTTGTCGAGAACGCGCACGCCTTCGCCGCCAGGCGCGGCCTGCCCGTGTCGGGTACGGCGTGATGGCGCCCGCGGCCATCGTCGGGATCGCGCTCGCGGCCGTGTTCCTGCTGATCTTCCTCCACGTGCCGATCGGCATCGCGATGACGCTGGTCGGCGTCGCCGGATTCGCGATCTTCTCCGGTTGGAACGCGGCACTCACGCTGCTCGCGACCGAGCCCGCATCGCTGCTCGGCAACATCGACATCGCGGTGATCCCGCTGTTCCTCCTGATGGGCGCGCTCGCGAACATCAGCGGCATCGCCGACGACATCTACGATTTCGCCAATGCTCTGGTCGGGCACATCCGCGGCGGTCTCGCGCTGGCGACGGTTGTGGGCTGCGGCCTGTTCGGCTCGATCGCCGGGTCTTCGGTCGCCACCACGGCCGCTTTCGGCCGCATCGCATTGCCGCAGATGCGCGCACACCGCTACAAGCCCGGGCTCGCGGCAGGCGCGGTGGCCGGGGGCGGCACGCTGGGCGCCATGGTGCCGCCGTCGGTCATCCTCGTCATCTACGGCCTCATCGCCGAGCAGTTCATCCTCGATCTGTTCGTGGCGGCGATCGTGCCCGCGATCCTGGCGATCGCCGGCTACGTCGTCGCCATCGCGATCGCGGCGCGCGTCGATCCGGCGGCGGCTCCCGCCGCGCCCAGGGCGAGCCGCGCGGCGCTGCTCGCGGCGTCACGGCGCTGCACCGGCGCGTTCGTTCTGTTCCTCAGCGTGTCCGGCGGCATCTACAGCGGCATCTTCACCGTCACCGAGGCGGCCTCGATCGGCGCATTGCTGACGCTCGTCATCGCGCTGCTGCGCCGCCGGCTCACCCGCGCGGCCGCGCTCCACGCGATGCGCGAGACGGCCGCGAGCACCGCGATGATCTACGTCGCGATCTTCGGCGCTTCGATCCTGTCCTACTTCATCGGCCTGACGAAGGCGGCCGAGGACCTCGTGCGCCTCCTGCAGGGCCTCGACCTGCCGCCGCTGGCCGTCATCGGCCTGCTCGTCGTCATGTATTTGGCGCTCGGCGCGGTGTTCGATGAAACCGCGGCGATGCTGGTCACGCTGCCCTTCGTGCTCCCGATCGTCACCAGCATCGGCTACGATCCGATCTGGTGGGGAATCATCAACCTCGTCGTCATCAATCTCGGCATGATCATTCCGCCGATCGGCCTCAACGTCTTCATCCTGCACGGCCTCGTGCCCGATATCCCGCTCGGAACGATCTATCGAGGCGTTCTGCCCTTCATCATCGCCGATCTCGTGCGGCTCGGATTGCTCATCCTCGCCCCGGGAGTTTCGCTCTGGCTGCTGACGGTGCTCAAGTGAACGACATTATGAACGCCCCCGCCGCGCGTCGCTTCAAGGTGGCGGCCGTGCAGGCCGCGCCGGTCTTCCTCGATCTCGCCGGCACCGTGGCGAAAACGGAGCGGCTGATCGGCGACGCGGCTGCGGCCGGCGCCAAGCTGATCGCGTTCCCGGAGTGCTGGTGCCCGGGCTACCCGTGGTGGATCTGGCTCGGCAGCCCCGCCTGGGGCATGCGCTTCATGCTGCCCTATTTCCGCAGCGCGCTCCGGCGCGACAGCGCGGAGATGAATCGCATCTGCGCCGCCGCGCGCGAGCACGGTATCGTCGTCGTGCTCGGTTACGCCGAACTCGACGGCGGCACGTTCTACATGGCGCAGTCGATCATCGGCCACGACGGCCGCGTTCTCGCGCACCGCCGAAAGCTCAAGCCGGCCCGCATCGAGCGTTCGGTGTTCGGCCAGGGCGACGGCGCCGATCTCGCCGTCGTCGATACCCGGCTCGGCCGTGTCGGCGCGCTCTGCTGCGGCGAGCATTTCCAGCCGCTGCTGAAATGCGCGATGATCGCGCAGGGCGAGCAGATCCACGTCGCGGCCTGGCCCGCCTTCAGCCTGCTGCGCGGCAAGGCCTATCTCAACGGGCCCGAGGCCGCGACGATCGCCAGCCAGATGTATGCGATCGAGGGGCAGTGCTTCGTGCTCGCGCCCACGATGATCAACGACGAGGCGATTCTCGCCGCGGTCTGCGATACCGACGAGAGGCGCGCGATGCTCTCGGTGCCCGGCAAGGCGGCGGCCGGCGGCCGCGCGATGGTCTTCGCGCCCGACGGCAAGCCGATGGCGGAGTTCCTGCCGGAAGACCAGGAGGGGCTCGTGATGGCAGAAATCGACACCGACGCGCTCTATGCCGCCAAGACGGCCGGCGACACGCTCGGCCATTGGGCGCGGCCCGACGTCGTCCGCCTCATGCTCGATCGCGCGCCGAAGCCGCGCGTCGTCGAATATGGCGATGCGCTTGCAGCCCTGCCGGGAGAACCGCGATGAGCGCGGCGCAGATCAAGCTCGCGGCGGTGCAGGCAGCGCCCGTTTTCCTCGACCGGTCCGCATCCGTCGAAAAGGCGATCGGCCTGATCGAACAGGCGGCGCGCGGCGGCGCGCAGCTCGTCGGATTTCCGGAGAACTGGATTCCCGGTTATCCGTGGTGGATCTGGCTCGGCGCGCCGGCCTGGGGCATGCAGTTCATGGCGCGCTATCACCAGAACGCGATGCGCCGTGACGGGCCCGAGATGGCCGCGATCGCCGAAGCCGCGCGGCGCAATTCGATCGCCGTCGTGCTCGGCCACGTCGAGCGCGAGGGCGGCAGCCTCTACATGGCGCAGAGCATCATCGATGCCGACGGCCGCATCCTGCTGCACCGGCGCAAGCTGAAGCCATCGCGCACCGAGCGCATGATCTTCGGCGAGGGCGACGGCTCGCACCTCGCCGTCGTCGAGACGAAGGCCGGCCGCGTCGGCGCGCTGTGCTGCTGGGAGCACATCCAGCCGCTCTCGAAATACGCGATGTTCTCGCAGCACGAGCAGATCCACGTCGCCTCGTGGCCGGCGCTCAGCCTCTATCGCGGCAAGGCCTTCGCGCCTGGGCCGGAGATGAGCATGGCGATCAGCCAGGTCTATGCGGCGGAGGGCCAATGCTTCGTCGTGGCGCCGACGACGGTCATGGATACGGCGACGCTCGACATGGTGTGCGACACGCCCGACAAGCGCGCGATGCTCACGGTTCCCGAACGCGCGCAGGCGGGCGGCTTCTCGATGATCTTCGGGCCCGACGGCAAGCCGCTCGCCGAGTACCTGCCGGAGGATCAGGAGGGCATCGTGTTGGCGACCGCCGATCTCGACGCGATCCTGCTCGCCAAGGTCGGCGCCGATCCGGTCGGCCATTACGCGCGCCCGGATGTGCTTCGCCTCTGGATCAATCGCCAGCCGGCGCCGAGCGTGGTTCCGCTGTCCTCGAGCTACGAGGCCGCAGAGGGAAACGAGTCATCCGGCGGTTAGCAGGCCGCCGATGCGGTCGCGCGCCTTGATTTCCGGGATCAGCCGCTCGATCAGATCCACCGTCTTCGCCGCCGCCGGGGACAGCCTGGCACCGCTGCGCCAAGCCAGCATGCGCAGGATCGTGATGTCGGGCACGCGCAACACCGCGAACGCGGCCGAGTCATCGTCGGCGATCGCGGAATAGGGCAGGATCGAGCAGGCGCTTCCGCCCGCGATGAGCCGCTTCACGCTGCCCGCGGCGGCCATTTCGAGATCGAACCGGAACGGCAGCTTCAGCCGCTCCAGCGCGCGCTCGATGATCGTGACGATCGGCCCTTCGCGGGTCGGCAGCACGAAGGGCAGCTTCAGCAGCTTCTTGCGGCTGCCGCCGAGCGCCTTCGGCGACAGCAGGAACAGGGCTTCAGACCACAGCGGCCGCACGGCCAGCCGCGTGTCGGGCTCGGCATCGGTGATGATGGCGAGCTCGAGCGATTTCGCGATCAGGTGCTGACAGAGCACGCGCGTCGTCGCTTCCACGATCTGCAGCACGGTGTCCGGCATCGCCTTGTGCACGGCCGCGACCAGCCGGTTGAGCAGCATGAGGCCCGGCCCCGGAACCATGCCGATATGCAATTGGTGGGGCGGCGCCGCGTCGCCGTCGCCCACTGCCTCCTTGAGCCGGCGGATTTCCTCGCCGATCGCCGCCGCCCGGCCGAGCAGCCGCCGCCCGGCCGGCGTGAGCTGCACGCCGCCGATCGAGCGCTCGAATAATTCCACGCCCAGCTCGTGCTCGAGCTGGCGCATGCGCCGGCTCAGCGCCGGTTGCGCGATGTGCAGCCGTGCAGCCGCCTTGTTGATGCTGCCGAGAGTCGCGACCTCGACGAAGTAGCGGAGCTGGCGGTGATCGATCGGCATGCCGCAGCCTATATCGAATCGGCATAACGATTCCACGACGGCCGCCTCATATCTTTCGCCATGGCTTTGATCGGAACCGTGCCGGCGGCTGCGTCGGGCGACGCGTGCACGTCTCCCGGCGCCGGATTCACCGCGGCGCTCGCGGACTTCGCGCGCGGAATCGGCATCGACGGCGTGCCCGCGCGCGCGCGCCGGATCGCCGGCCTCGCTTTGCTGGATTGGTACGCGGTGGCCTTGGCTGCGGCGGGCGCGCCCGCGCTGCGGCTGCTGCGCGAAACGCTGTCGCCCCGCGCCGCATCGCCCGAAAGCGCGCACCTCATCGGCGGCGGCAGCGCCGATATCGTCACGGCCGCGCTCATCAACGGCGCGGCCGGCCATGCGCTCGATTACGACGACGTACACAACGCGCTGCCGGGGCACGCGACGGCGCCGGTCGCGCCGGCGGTGCTCGCGCTGGCCGAGGCAAAGCAAGCGTCCGGCCGACAATTGCTCGAAGCGTTCATTGCGGGATTCGAGGTCGCGTGCCGCATGGGCGTTTTCGCGAGCCCGGGCCTGTTCCGCCGCGGCTATCAGGGAAGCACCACGGCGGGCGCCGTCGGCGCGGCGGCCGCGTGCGGCCGCTTGCTCGGGCTCGACGAAACGGGCCTGCGGCGCGCGTTCGGGCTGGCGGCAACCCAGGCCTCGGGCCTTCAGGCGACGTTCGGCTCGATGGCCAAATGCTTCAACATCGGCAAGGCTTCGCACAGCGGGCTGCTCGCGGCGCTGCTGGCGGCGCGCGGCTTCGAATGCGCGGACGACGTGCTGGAGGCGCCGCGCGGCTACGGCGCGGTCTTCGCCGACGGCGGTGCCGCCTCGGCCGCCCTGACCGCGCCGCCGGGCGGCTGGCACCTCTATCGCAACCTCTTCAAGCATCACGCCTCGTGCTTCATGACGCATGCGCCGTTGGACGCGTTCAAGTCGCTGCGCGCGGCGCACGGCTTCGCGGCGGCGGATGTCGACCGCGTCATCGTCCGGGTCGAGCCGCACTACCACCGGGTCGTTCTCACGCCGCCGCCGCGCACCGGCCTCGAGGCGAAGTTCAACCTGCCCTTCTGCATGGCGCTGGCGCTCGCCGGCATGGACACCGGCGCGATGGCGAGCTTCGACGACGCCACCGCCCTGCGCGCCGAGCTGCACGCGCTGGCGTCGCGATGCAGCATCGAAACCGTGCCCACGGTGCATTTCGAGGCGGCGGAGGTCGTGGTTCACTTGCGCGACGGTCGCGTGCTTACGGCATTCCACGATTCGGGCGCGCCCGAGGCGGATCTCGACGCGCTCGAGGCTCGGATTCGCGCGAAGGCGACGAGCCTGCTCGATGACGCGCGGTCGGAGCGGATCGCCGGCGCCTTTCTCCGCCTCGAGTCGCAGGCGAGCGTGTCCGCCATGATCGCAGGCATCGCCGCATGAGCGCCGCGGTCCACTACACCGGCATCGCCACGCGCGATCCCGCCGAGTTCATGGCGCGGCTGAACGAGCTGCGCTACGCGAAACTGCGCAAGCAGATCGCTTACTGCTTCGAGAACTCCACGTTCTATCGCGAGAAGCTGCGCGCGGCCGGAGTCGCGCAGCCGGCCGACGTGCGCAGCCTTGACGACTTCCGCAATCTGCCGGCCCTGATCACGAAATCGGAGCACCGCGCGATCCAGGAAGAATCGCTGGCGCGCGACGGCCATCCGTACGGCACGCATCTCTGCGCGCCGGTCGCGCGCGTGATCCACGTCGCGGCCACGTCGGGCACGACCGGACAGCCGACCTTCTATACGTTCACGCGCCGCGATCTCGACATCACCTGCAAAGTGTTCGCCCGGATGTGGCGCGTGATTGGCCTCGAGCCCGGCGACACGGTGTTGCAGGCGAACGGCCTCAGCATGTGGCTGGCTGGCATCACCTCGATCCTCACGCTCCAGGCTTATGGCGCCCGCCCGATCCCCGTCGGCGCCGAGGCCGGCGTGAGCCGCATCCTGCGCTACATGCGGATGACGCGGCCCGTGGCGATGATGTGCACGCCATCGCTCGCCACGCACCTGATCGAGAGGGCGCCGGACGAGATCGGCGTTCCGGTCGGCGCGCTCGGCGTGAAGAAGGTCATCGTCGGCGGCGAGCCGGGCGGCGGCCTGCGCCCGTTCCGTCAGCGCATCCGCGAGGCCTACGGCGCCACGGTCCACGACATCGCGGGCGCGGCCTGGCACAACGGCCTCATCTCGGACGAGGCCGACGACTATTCCGGCATGCATGTGATGGGCGAGGATTACTGCTTCCGCTACGATCTCCGCGATCCGGAAACGCATCGCGCACTGCCGCTCGTCGACGGCGCGGTCGGCGAGGCGATCCACACCGGCCTCGACTACGAGGCGGGCCCGGCGCTGCGCTACGCGAGCGGCGACATCGTCCGGCTCCACGTCGGCGAATCGCCCGTAACGGGAATCTTCGGCACGCGGCTCGAGATCATCGGCCGCGCCGACGACCTGCTGATCGTGAAGGGCGTGAAACTCTATCCGGCCTCGATCAAGGAGATCGTGCAGGGATTCTGCCCCGCCGTCTCGGGCGAAATGCGCATCGAGCTCGACGCGCCGCCGCCGCGCGTCACGCCGCCGCTGCGCCTCACCGTGGAGGCGGGACCGGCGACGGCGCAGGGCGAGTTCGCCGCCATCGCCGCCCGCATCGCCGACCGCGCCCACGAACTGCTCGCCGTGCGCCCGCTCATCGAAGTGGTCCCGCATGGCACGCTGGCGCGCTCGTCGCTCAAGACCCAGCTCATCAACGTGCGTGCGGCGGGCGCGGCATGAGTGCCGCGGGCAAAGTCATCGGCCTGGCAGAACTCGCCGCCCGCATTCCGGACGGCGCCAAGGTCGCGATGCCGTCCGATATCGCGGGCGTCCCGATGGCCGCGGTCGAGGCCATCATCGCGCGGGGCACGCGCGGCCTGCATGTCGTGGCGATGCCCACCGGCGGCCTGCATCTCGATCTTCTGATCGGCGCGGGCTGCGTCGCCGTTGCCGAGTGCGCGGCCGTGAGCCTCGGAGACTACGGGCTTGCGCCGCAGTTCCGGCGCGCGGTCGAGAGCGGAGCGATCAAGATGCGCGACGCCACGTGCCCGGCGATACATGCCGGCTTCTCCGCTGGCGAAAAGGGTGTGCCGTTCATGGCCATCCGCGGCATCATCGGCAGCGATCTGCTTCAGTATCGCGAGGATTGGCGCGTCATCCCCAATCCGTTCGCAGACGGCGACGATCCGATCGTCCTCGTCAGCGCGATCAAGCCGGATTTCACTCTGTTTCACGCGGCGCTTGCCGATCGCCGCGGCAATGTCTGGGTCGGCACGCGGCGCGAGCTGATCACGGCTGCGCACGCCTCGGCGGCGACGCTCGTCACCGCCGAGCGGATTGTCGACGGCAATCTTCTCGCCGATCCGGAAAAGGCGCCCGGCGTGCTCTCGCATCTCTACGTCTCGGCGGTGGCGCCGGCACCGCGCGGAGCATGGCCACTCGGATTGCCCGGCAGCTACCCGGCCGACGAGGCGCGGATCGCGCGCTATGCGGCCGAAGCGGTCACGCCCGAAGGCTTCGCGCGCTACCTCGCGGCGCAGATGAGCGAACGCGGCGCGGCATGAGTGCCAACGCCGCCGAACTGCTCGCGGCCACGCTGGCCGGGCTCTACGCCGGCGCTCAAACCGTCTTCATCGGCGCCAACTCGCCGATTCCCGCCGCTGCGGCGCTGCTCGCGCGCGCGCGCGATCCCGCGCTCACGATCCTCATCCACGGCCATCCGGACCACGCGCTGTTCACCAATGGCGGCGCCGAGCAGTTCGATTTCGTCGCCGAGGGCCGCCTCGACGTGTTCGTTCTCGGCGCGTTGCAGATCGACGGCGCGGCGAATCTGAACCTCGTCGGGATCGGCGACTACGCACGCCCGCGGCTACGCTTCACCGGATCGTTCGGCTCGGCGTTCGTCTATTTCCTCGTTCCGCGCGTGATCCTGTTTCGCGAGGAGCATACGCCGCGGGTGCTGGTGCCGCGCGTCGATTTCATCAGCGCGCCGGGCACGAGCCCGCCGGGCGTGCATCGGCCGGGCGGACCGTCGCACCTGCTCACGGGAAAGGCCCTTTTCGATTTCGACCGCACGCGGGCGCGCTTCACGCTCGTGCAGGTGCATCCCGGCGAGACGGTGGAGGGCGTGCGGGCCGCGACCGGCTTCGACTTCGACGCGGACGACGGCGTCGCCGAAACGCCGGCTCCGGACGCCGAGACGCTGGCGCTGCTGCGCGGCCCGGTCGCGCGCGAGCTCGCGCCGGCATACCCGCACTTCGTGAGGACAAAGCTCGATGGCGCATAAGGTCGAGCTCGATCGCAGCGTTTCGGTGCGCGCGTTCGGCGACGCGGACACGCAGACCGCCGTCAATCGCCGCGGACATTCGCTTCTGGCCGACGAGCCCAAGGCACTGGGTGGCGCCGATCGCGGCCTCAGCCCGTTCGAGCTGGTGGCCGCCGGGCTCGGCGCCTGCACGGCGATCACACTCAGGATGTATGCGCGCCACAAGAAGCTGGCGCTCGACGACGTCGCCGTCGATCTCCGCTTCTGGCGGGCCGGCGAGGGCGGCTTCGCCAAGGACACGGTCATGCGGCGAATAAGGCTGAGCGGACGCCTCGCGCCGGCCGAATGCGAACGAATCGGCGCCGTCGCCCGCCGATGCCCCGTGCACACCATGCTCGAGCGCGCCGTGGATATCATCGACGAGATCGAGCTCGCGGCGCCCTGAGCGCGCCCTCGGCGGGCGGCCGGTCCAGCAAGAATTTACAATAGGACCGCGCCGGAATTCGACTACGATGCCCCATCCGCATGGAGCAGTTTCCCGATGGCGGACGGAGGCGCTCGGGCGTGGCGAAGCTGGACCAAGAGAATCGGGCCAAGTTCTGGGTCGATCCGCATCTCGGCGGCGTCAGCTTGCTGCGGGCGGCGTTCCGCACGCTGTCTTTCGCGCCGCACGTCCACAACGAGCTGGTGATCGCCGTGACGGAGCGCGGCGCGGGGCGCTGCCTCACGCGCGGTGTCGCGGATGTCGGAACGCCGCGCACGATCATGGTGTTCAACCCCGGCGAGCCCCATTCGGGCGGGGTCGCGGGCGAGGCCGGGTGGTACTACCGCGGCCTTTACGTGAGCCGTCAGGTGCTGGGCCGGCTTTGCGCGAGTATCGATGCGCGGCCGGGCGCTGTGCCCTATTTCCGCAGCAGTGTCCTCGAAGATGGCGAGTTGGCCGACCTGATCGTCCAGGCCCATGTCGCGCTCGAGGCTGGCGAGCCGCGCATCGCGGGAGAGACGCATTTCCTCTCCGCCGTCGCGGCGCTGTTCGCGCGGCACGGCGATCCGCGCCCGCGTCTGCCGTCCGTGGGCCGGGAGACGTCGCCGGTTGCGCGCGCGGTGGAATACATGCGCGAGAATTTCGACTGCGATCTTGCCGTGACGGACCTCGCGGATCGCGCCGCGCTGAGCCCGTTCCACTTCGTGCGCTCGTTCCGCAAGGTCACCGGCCTGCCGCCGCACGCCTATCTCACGCAATTGCGACTGAACCGGGCGCGGCGCCTGCTGGCGGAAGGAAAGCCTCCGACGGATGTCGCACTGGCCGTGGGTTTCTACGACCAGAGCCATCTCATCAAGCACTTCAAGCGTGCCTACGGCATCACGCCCGGGCAATACGCCGCCGCGTTGCACTGACGGCGCCGCCGCCCTCGCCGGACAGCAAGAACAGCCAATACGCGCGGCAACGACCGCGCTAGGTGTTCCGCGTTTCCAAGCGGAAATGGCGCGACATGGCGGATCTCCCGAGCGCTGCGCTCGCCGCAGCATGGACCGAGACCCATGAGGTCACGAACCAGCCGCCCGCTTTCGCCGGCTATGATTGCTTCGGCGGCGATGCCGCGCTGCGCGAGGCCGTTGCGCGCGAAGGAGCAGCGTGGATTGCGCCCGAGGCGGCCGCGCTCGCCGCACTGGCCGCCAGCGAGCGCGTGCAAGACCTCGCGCGCGCCGCCAACCGGCACGCGCCCGAGCTGAAAACCCACGATCGCTGGGGCCGCCGCGCCGATCTCGTCGAGTTCCATCCCGCCTACCACGAGCTGATGGGCTTGGCGTTCGGCGCCGGCGTGCACTCGCTCGCCTGGACCGCGAACCGGCCGGGTGCCCATGTCGCGCGCGCTGCGCTCAGCTTTCTCTGGAATCAGATCGAGAACGGCGTCGGCTGCCCGACGGGAATGGCCTATTCGTCGATTCCCGCGCTCCGACGAAACGCCGACATTGCCGCGGTCTGGGAGCCGGCCGTTCTCTCGACACGTTACGATCCACGGCCGCTGCCGGTCGCGCAGAAGAAAGGTGCGACGATCGGCATGGCGCTGACGGAAAAGCAGGGCGGCTCCGATCTGCGCGCGAGCACCACGCGCGCCGAGCCGGTCGGCGAGGCCGGCAATCCGCGCGCCGCGTATCGCCTGACGGGGCACAAATGGTTCTGCTCGGCGCCGATGTCGGACGCGTTCTTCGTTCTGGCCTACACGGATTCCGGTCCCTCCTGCTTCTTCGTGCCGCGCTCGTTGCCCGACGGCACGCGCAATCCGTTCGCGCTCCAGCGCCTCAAGGACAAATGCGGCAATCGCTCGAATGCGTCGAGCGAGGTGGAATTCCAACGCACGTTCGCCATTCTCGTCGGCGAGGAGGGCCGCGGCATCCGAGCCGCGCTCGAGATGGCGCATCTCACGCGCCTCGATTTCGCCGTGGGATCGGCGGGGCTGATGCGCTTCGCGCTCAGCCTGGCGCTGCATCACGCCGATCACCGGCTCGCCTTCCAAAAGCGCTTGGTCGATCAGCCGCTGATGCAGAGCGTGATGGCCGATCTCGCGCTGGAATCCGAAGCGGCGACGGCGCTCGCGATCCGCCTCGCCGGCGCCATCGACCGGGCCGGCGCGGATCCGGCCGAACGCCTGCTCGAGCGCGTGCTGACGCCGGTGGCGAAATACTGGAACTGCAAACGCGCGCCGATGTTCGCGGCGGAAGCGATGGAATGCCTGGGCGGCAACGGCTACGTCGAAGAAGGACCGCTGGCCCGCCTCTATCGCGAGGCGCCGCTCAACAACATCTGGGAAGGATCGGGCAACCTCGTGGCCCTCGATCTCCTGCGCGCGATTCGCCAGGAGCCCGGTTCGATCGATGCCCTTGCGGCGGAGTTCGCGAGGGCGCGCGGCGCCGATCGCCGACTCGATCTCTATCTCGACTGCGTCGAGCGCGACATTTCCGCAGGCCATCATGCCGAAGCGCAGGCCCGCCGTCTCGCCGAAATGGTGGCGCTGGCGATGCAGGGCTGCCTGCTGGTTCGCCACGCGCCGGCGGCTGTCGCGGACGCATTCTGCGCTTCGCGCCTGGACGGCGACGGCGGCCGCATGTTCGGCGCGCTGGCCGGAGGAACCGATGCGCGCGCGATCGTCGATCGCGCGCGGCTGGCACGAGGGCCGGGGAGCCGATGATGAGCCGCTGCTTCTATCACGAGAACCCCAATTCGCTGTCGATCGAGACCGAAGTCGTCGCGGCGCGGCCCGGCGCCGTGGCGCTGGCGCGTTCGCCGTTCTATCCGGGCGGCGGCGGGCAGCTTTCCGATCGCGGCGTGCTGCGCTGGAGCGGCGGCGAGACGGCGGTCACGGCACTGGAGGACGACGGCAAGCTGCTCTGGCATTTGCTCGAAGTGCCGGTCGAGATCATGGGCGAGGTCGAAGCCGCGGTCGATCCCGCGTTTCGCGGCACGATGTGCGAACTGCACACCGATCTCCATATCCTGAACGCGCTCGTCTATCAGGCTTTCTCCGGCGCCCTGGTTACAGGCGTGCAGATGGCGCCCGACAGCACGGCGCGCATCGATTTCGATCTGCCCAATGCCGACAATGATCGCCTGCGCGCGCTGGAGCCCGCGATCAACGACGCGATCCGGCAGGATCTGCCGGTCCGCCACGACTATGTCGTGCTCGCGTTCGCCGAGAGCGAGCCCGGACTGCTGCGCAGCCGCTCGGTGTCGCCGCCGCCGAATGCCGATGGCACGGTGCGCGTGGTGGAGATCGCGGGCCTCGATCGTCAGGCCTGCGGCGGAACGCATCTGCCGTCCACGGGCCGGTCGCGTCCCGTGCGCGTGCTCAAGATCGACAACAAGGGTCGGCACTTCCGGCGTGTGCGCATCGGCCTCGTGGGCGCACCCAAATGACGACCTCGTTCGCCGGCAAGGCGGTTCTCGTTTCCGGCGCCACGTCCGGCATTGGCGCGGCAACGGCGCTCGCCTTCGCGCGGCGCGGCGCGCATGTCGCGATCGTCGGCCGCGACGAAGAGCGCGGGCAGAGCGTCAGCCGCGACTGCGCCGCCTTCGGCATCAAGGCGCCGTTCGTCGCGGCCGATCTCGCGCAGCCGGGCGAGGTGCGCCGCATGGTAGCGTTCGTGATGGAGAGCTTCGGCGCGCTCGATATCGCGTTCAACAATGTCGGGTACCAGGAGCCGCGCGCACCGCTGGCCGATCTGCCCGATGAGACGTTCGACCGCGTCTTCGACACGAACGTGCGGTCGCTGTTCCACGCGATGAAAGCCGAGATCGCGGCGATGCTTCCGCTCGGCAAAGGCGTGATCGTCAACAATGCGTCCGTCAGCGGCGTGCGCAATCCCAATCCCGGCCTCGCGCTCTATGCCGCGTCGAAGGCGGCGGCTCTGTCGCTCACGCGGTCGGCGGCGATGGAATACGCGCCGTCCGGAATCCGCATCAATGCCGTGTCGCCGGGGCGCATCGTCACCCCGATGATGCTCGCCTCGAAGATCGCGGACATGCGCGCGGTTGCCGCGGGACTGCCGCTGCGGCGCATGGGGCAGGCGGAAGAGGTGGCCGAGGCGGTGGTATGGCTGGCGTCGGACGCGGCCTCGTTCGTCGTCGGCCACAATCTCTGCGTCGACGGCGGATTCCTGTCGCAATGATATCGGCATTCGGAGGCCGCCCTGCGATGATCGAGATCAGCCCCTTCGTCGAGCGCGCGCGCTTCCTTTCCGTCGAAGAGGGATTCAACATCGAACGTCCCGCGCTCGAGCCGCGCAGCTTCGAAGAGGAACGGGCGCGCGCCCTCGATCCGGCCGAGCCGAGCGGCTTCATCCCGCTCGATCAGAGCGACGTGCTGCAAACGCCGTTCCCGGCCACGACGCCGCTGCTGCTCGCGGCCTTCCTGCGCATCCGCGCGGGCGATCAATTTGCAATGCGGTCCATGGCGAGCGGCGAGATCTACCACGTCGTCCGCGGCTCGGGCTTCACGCATTGGGACGACGAGAGGCTCGAATGGCGCGCGGGCGACATATTTTGCCTGCCTGGCGGCATCGCGCGATCGCATCGGGCATCGGCCGGCGACGATTGCGTGCTTTACGTCGTTACCGACGAGCCCGCTCTTTCCTTTGCGCATGTGATGCCGGCTGCCCCGGAAACCGCGCCGATCGCTCCGGTGCACTATCCCGCGCCGCTCATCGCCGCACAGGTGGATGCGCTCAGCCGGCGGCGGTTGGGACCGGACACGGCCGGGCGCGCGCTGTTCCTGACCAGCGACCAGATGGTGCACCGGCGCACCTGCCTGCCGTCGCTGACCCTCACGCTCAACGTCGTCCTGCCCGGCGAGCGTCAGCGGCCGCACAGGCACAATGCGGCGGCGATCGTGTTCGTCACGAAAGAAGGCAGCGTGCGCTCGCGCATCGCCGAACGGTCGTTTCCGTGGACGCAGCACACGGTGCTGGTCACGCCGCCACATGCCGTGCACTCGCACGAGAACGAAGGACGCGAGCCGGCGATCGCGCTGATCGTACAGGACGGTGGGCTGCACTATCACTGCCGGACAATGGGGTTTGCGTTCGTCGGTGAAGGATGAACGCCGTGGCGGGTGCGTCGTGAGGTTTGAATCCGACACGATCGGAATCCTGCGAAAGCTCGTCGCCTTCGATACGACGTCGCGAAACTCGAACCTGGCGATGATCGAGTGGATCGCGGAGCGCCTCGCGCCGCTGGGCGCGCGCCTGCGGCTGACGCACGACGACCGCCATACGAAAGCGAACCTGCTCGCGAGCTTCGGACCCGAGCGGGTCGGCGGTGTTGTGGTTTCGGGCCACACCGATGTCGTGCCGGTCGACGGTCAGCCCTGGTCGTCCGATCCGTTCACGCTGACCGAGCGCGAGGGGCGGCTTTACGGCCGGGGCGCGGCCGACATGAAGGGCTTCATCGCCGCGGCGCTCGCCGCCGCGCGCGCCAGGGCCTCGCTCGATCTCGCGCGGCCGATTCACAACGCGCTCAGCTACGACGAGGAGGGCGGCTGCGTCGGCAAGCCGCGCCTCGTGGCCGATCTCGTCGAGCACGTGCCGCTGCCCGCCGTTGCGATCGTCGGCGAGCCCACCGAAATGCGCGTCGCCGACCGCCACCGCGGCTTCTCCGGCCATCACACCGCGTTTCAGGGAAAGGCGGCGCATTCGAGCGATCCGTCGCAAGGCATGTGCGCGATCGCGCCGGCCGCCGAGTTCATCGTCCATCTGCGCCGGACGCTCGAGCGGCACCGCGCATCCGGTTCGTCCGTGTCGATGAATGTCGGCCGGATCGAAGGCGGAACCGCCATCAACATCGTTCCGCACTCGTGCGGCGTGACATGGGAATATCGCGCGGCATCGGCGGCCGAAGCGGACGCGTTCGCGCGCGACATCGACGATTATCTGATCGCCGCGGCGCGCGCATCGGCCGGCATTCGCCGCACCGGGCTGGCGACCGTCCCCGCGCTTGCCGCGCAAGGCGGAGAAGTCGCGCGGCGCATCGCTCATCGCTGCGGGGCCGCAGGCGATGCGCCGCCGCTGGCGTTCGGCACCGAAGCGGGCTTCTTCCAGCAAGCCGGGATTCCGGCGGTCGTGTGCGGACCGGGATCGATCGCGCAGGCTCATCAGCCTGATGAATGGATCGCCATCGCCGAGCTGCGCCGCGCCGATGCGTTCATGGACGCGATCGGCCGGTGGGCGGCGGTCCCGCCCGATCTCTCGCCGGATTGAGGGCAGGCGCATGATCGCAGCGTGCGCTGGAATTCCGCATGCAAGATCGGATCGTGACGTGGTCGATCGGACGCGCAAGGTTCAGCCTCCGGAAGGCGGACGCGCCAGATCCGCGAGCGCGGCCTCCGCACGCGACTGCGTCGCCTTGCTGCCCGATGCTTCCGCCGATGCGCGCGCGGCGAGGCCCGCGTCGATCGCGCGGTCGCGCGCCGAGGGCGCGCCGCGCGCGAGCGCCGCGCGGAACGACAGCGCGGCGGCGCGATAATCGCGGCGCGCCACCGCCGCGTGGCCGTCGCGCAGCGCGCGCGCCGCCGCCAGCCACGCTGGCTCCACATGGCCCTCGAGCCGCGCGTCGATCTGCGCGAGAACGCTCCACGCGCTCCGATGATCGTCGGCGGCGACGGCGAAATCGAACACGCGCGAGGCCGTGCCGCCGTTGCGGAGATGGCGCAGACGATCCGGCGCCACGCCGGCGGCGAGGCGCGCGGGATCGGTGTCGGCCCGCACGAACACCGCCGCCGTCGGCCCGTAGTAGGCAAGGCGCCAATCTGCAGCCGCGAGGAAGTTGCGCCACGCGTCCGGCTTCGCGAGGTCGATGATCGCCGTGTCGGCGGGATATTTGCGCAGCAATTCCGCGAAGCGCTCGCCGGTGGCGAACGCGAACTGGTCGGCAAACCAGGCGAGATAAGGGAACGAGCGCGAATCGGCCATCACGCTGTAGCGCGGATGCAGGCGCCACAGCAGATAGCCGCCGCTGTCGAAGATGTTGTAGAGCCGCGGCCCAAGCCGGGAGCGCGCGAGAAACTCCGCCTCGGCGACGGGATTGATGTAGCCGATGCCGAAGCCCATCCAGCTCGCGATCGAAGGGCGATAGCGCGCCTCGTATACGCCGCGCGCGGCCACGACGACGAACAGCGCCAGCAGCGCGCCGCGCGCCGCGCGCGCCAACGACGACTCGCCACCGCGCGCATCGCATCGCGCGAGCAGGTGGATCGCGCTGTAGGCGAACACGATCGGCCAGACATAGCTGGTGCGCAGATAGAGCGCGAACAGCGGCACGAAGGCGAGGTTGGCAAGCAGGATCGCGGCGTCGATTCGCGGGCGCGCCGGCTCGGCCCGCGCCGCGCGCCATAGCAGAATCGCGAGGATCGCGAGCATCAGCGCGCCGAATTCGACGAGATGAAGCCCGCTCGCGCGCGGATCGAAGATGGAAAGATGCGCGACGTTCCAGGCGAAATCCGCGCGTGCGCCGCCGAGCGTCTCCGATACGAGCTGCGCCGGATAGCGAAGTCCATAAGGCGTGGCGAGCACCGCGAGGCCGGATAGCGCCCAGGCGGCCAGCATTGCGCGGAACGCCGGCTTCGGCAGCGCAAGCGCGGGCGCAAGGCGCAGGTTCAGCGCTTCGCCGAGCGCCGTCGCCGCGAGAAACGGCGCAGCCAGCACGAAGCCGCCATGCGTGTTCGCCCACACGAGCACGAGCACCGGCACGACGAAGAAGAGCCGGCCCGCGCCGCCCGCGCGCTTCGCCGCGAAATACGTGAAGACGAGCGCGTGGAACAACAGGAACGAGAACAGCTCGGGCTTGATCAGCGTTCCGGCAGGGGAAGCGAGCACCGCGATCAGGATGACGAGATAGACGAGGAGGCGGCCGGCCACGCCCGCGCGCCGCGCGTGCCACCACAGCAGCAGCGCCGCGGCGCCCACGGCCGCATAGCGCAGCGCGAACAGCAGCGGCAGGTCGCCGATGCGGTGCAGCGCGTGGAGCGCGAGCTCGGCGAGCCAGGCGCAATAGATGTAGGCGCCGTCCGCGGGCGTCCAGGAATAGAGCGTGTGATCGGGAACCAGCGTGCCGCGCTCGAGCATCTGGCGCGCATAGGCGAGGTGCCAGAAAAGATCGCCGTCGAGCAGCGGCTCCGCATAGCGCGCGGCGACGACGAGCGCGATCGTGCCGCCGAGCGCCGCGGCGGCCCAGCGCGGAAGAGCGGCGCTGCCTTCGGCTTGCGGCGAAGGCGCGGGCGTCGCGGTTCCGGCGGGCGCCGTAGCCGGTCGCGAGCGGCGGCGCGAGCGGGTCTTGGCGCGGGCGCGGCGCATGCGTCGGCGGGGGCGCCCGCCCCCGGCATCGGCCGCCCGCCGGCCGCGATCGACCGGCGCGCCGCTTCGACCGTCGCAAGAATGCGCGCGGCGGCGGCGGCGCCGGTCAGGGGCGCCGCGCCGCGCCGGATGCAGTCGACGAAATGCGCGGCCATCGCGCCGAGCGGCTCGCCGGCGTCGAGGCGGGGCACCAGCGCGTCGCCGGCGCGATAGCCGGTGCGCAGCGCGTGCTCCAGCGGAACGTCGCCCTCCGCGAACAGCGCGCGATCGTGGATCGTGAGTTTCGCCGCCGGCTCGAGATCGTCGAACGCGGCGAGCTTCAGCGCGCCGCCGAGCATCAGCCGGCGCACCTTCACCGGCGAAAGCCGGTTCGCGTGAACATGCGCCACGAGCGCGCCTTCGTAGTGCAGCGTGAGCAGCGCGAGATTCTCGGTTTCGCCGGGCGCGTGCGCGCGCGCCGTGGCCGCGACGGCGCGGGGCGCCTCGCCCAGCACGTGGTCGAGGATCGCGAGGTCGTGTACCGCGAGATCGTCGATCACGCCGATGTCCGCGTCGAAGCGCGCGAGATTGGCGCGCATCGCGTCGGCGAACAGCGGCGCGCCGAGCTCGCCGCGCGCCACGAGCGACCGCAGCGCGCGCACGGCCGGCGCGTAAACATGGGGATGATCCACCATCAGAACGCGGCGCGCGCGCGCCGCGTGTGTGCCGAGCCGCGCCGCTTCCGCCGCCGAGCCGGCGAGCGGCTTTTCGGCGAGCACGTGCTTGCCGGCATCGAGCGCGGCGGCGGTAAGCGCCGCGTGCGTGGCGGGCGGCGTCGCGATCAGCAGCGCGTCGAGCGTGGAGTCTCCGATCAGCGCCGCGGCGTCGTCCGCGATGCGCGCCGCCGGATAGGCCGCTTCCGCCGAAGCGCGGCGGTGCGGAAGCGCGTCGGCGATGGCGGCAAGCGTCACGCCGTCGAGCGCCGCGAAATTGCGCGCGAGGTTCGGCCCCCAATAGCCGAAGCCGGCAAGGCCGATGCGGAGCGTGCTCATTCCGCGGCCCTCCGGCGCAGCAACGCGCGCGCCGGAACGCC
>CAYZSG010000078.1:0-7164 GCA_964481045.1 uncultured Candidatus Odyssella sp.
GGGCCGTGCGGAGCTTTGGATGAGCGAGACGCGGCATGCGCCTGTTGAAGAATGTGGAAACCCTGCGGGGCCGCGCGGGCGCGAGGATCGGTGATGATGAGATATGATGATGGTTTGCAGGAAATTTCCGGCGCTCCGCGCGGGCCTTGCCCGGTTTTGCACGCCGGATGTCTACGAATGACTACAGAAGCCTACAAAAGACCACGTCAACCACCCGGGGGGATGGCGCCGCAAGTTGACGGATGTTGACACCGATGTTTACGCGCATGTTGACGGATGTTCACGAATGTTGACGAAAGTTAACATCGCGCACCCCTCCCCCGCCGCACGCGCCGAACCGCGCCTACTGCGCGCAGGCCTCGAGCACGCGGCGGAGATTGGCTTCCTTGGGCGCGATCGTCGCGGCGACGGTCCCGGACGCGAGCGGGAACTCGATCGCGACCGAGTCGTGACGCAGCCAGACCGCGGCCCGCGACATGTCGCGCGCGCGCTCGGAGGCGCTCATCGGGATCTCGAGGATGCTGGCGATGTCGTCCTGGTGCTCGCGGAACAGGATGCCGGATTGCGGCGCCTGGCCGTCGAGCCGGATCTGCGCGCGCACGCCGAACGAATCCTCGCCGCCCGCGCGGAACGCGACGCCGGCGAGAGTCTTGCGGTCGAACGCGCGCGCATAGGCGCGCAGGCGCCGGTCGCGGCCGACGGAGCGGCACTCGAACGTGACCTCGATCGCGAGATCGCCGCCAGGCGCGCCATCGGGCGCGCCGAAGATCGCGCGTGCGCGCAACAGCCGCTCCTCGGTCGCGCGATCCTGCGATTCGGCGAAAGACCAGAGCGTGACTTGCGGCCGCGCGGCGGCCGGCGGCGGGCGCTCGGCTTCGGGCTTGCGCTCGGATTCCTCGGGTCCGCCCACGTTCTCATCGGGCGGCTTCGCATCCTCGGCGCGCTTCGGCTCACCGGCGCGCCGTTCTTCCGCGGCCTTGCGCTCGGCTTCGGCGCGCTGCGCCTCGGCGCCTCGCGCCTGCTCTTCGGCGGCCTTGCGATCCGCTTCCGCCTTGCGCTCGGCCTCCTGCTTGCGCGCCTCTTCGGCGCGTTTCGCGTCGGCGGCGTTGCGCTGCGCCTCGTCCATGCTGCGCCGTTCGGCACCGGCCTTGAGCGCGGCTTCGGCCCGCGCGGCGCGCGCCTCGGCCGCCATGCGCTCGGCTTCCAGCCGCTCGCGCTCGCGCTCGAACGCGCGGCGTTCCTCGCCCGTCATGCGCTCCAGCTCCGCGCGCGCGGCCTTCTCCTCGGCGATCTTGCGCTCGGCCTCCTCGCGCAGCAGGCGTTCGGCGGCGACGCCGCGCTCCGCCTCGATGCGCTTGCGCTGGTCGTCCGCGGCGGGCCCGTTCGCGCGCGCGGCCGCGCGCGCGCCCGGCGCCGCGCGCGGCGCGCGCCGCACCGTCTCGCCGACCAGCGGATGCCCGGCTTCCGCCCCCGGCTTGCCCGGCGGCGGCAGGAACACAGGCGGATAGACGGCGCGCAGGATCACGTCGGCGCGGTCGGGCGCCGTCACCATCAATTGCAATACGAAGCCCGCCTCGCCCTCGACCTTGAAGACCGGGTCGCGCAGCTTCGCCGAGAGCACGAGGTTGAAGCGATGATCGATGAGGTGCCCGCGCTTCAGCGACTGGCCGGCCTCGACCTGCGCGTATTCGGTCTCGGTCAACTGCACGAGCCGCGCGCCGCCCCAGACGGCGATCAGCGAATCGGCCGCGGGCGCATCGCCGGCCGCTTTCTTGAACGCGAGCACCGCGGCGCCGCCGCCGAAGCGATCGCCGATCGCCTGCACGATGCCGTCGAATGCGTCGCGCTTCAGCGGATAGCCGCGCCGGCTCGAGATCGCGTAAACGATGCGGCTATCGGCGTCGATGTTGTAGCCCGTGGTCTTCGCGTAGACCGCTTCGTCCTTCTTCTCGTCGACGGTGCCGGACACGCACCATTTGAGGCTGTCGAAGACGCTCGGCGCGCAGATGCCCATGCGCGCGGCGTGCTCCGCGTGCGCGTCGAACAGCGCGATGCCGTCGACCTTGAACGAGGCGCGGACGCGCTGCGCCACGGGATCGCGGAGCGGATCGGTTTCCGCGCGTGGCGCGCCGATCCAGAGCGGAGTCGCGATCGCGACGAAGAGCGCAGCGGCGAATCTCGAAACCATGCGTTCCATTTCCCCGTACGCGCCGCCCGCCGCGGCGCTGGCTGTCCGCTCCCGCTCCCTCTCCCTCCGGCCCTCCTCGCGGGCCATCCTCCCGCATCAGGTTCTAGGATCATGGCGCGGACTTCGCCACGGCTAATTTCGGGCGGCGCTGCGCGCACGCGCCGTCTTCGCGAGAAATAAACCGTGTCTCGCTTCCATAACTTCACGACGTTTGCGCGCCGCGCGTCATCCTTTCGTGCGCGCGACATAGATCGTGTTCGCCGCCTTGCGGTTCTGCAGCGGATTGGCGAATTCCACGACCTCGGCGCCGGACTGCGCGAAGACGGCGGCGAGATCGCGCCGGAAATCGCCGTCGGGCGGATCGTTGGACCACAGCGCGAAGACGCCGCCGGGATGCAGGTGCGCGGCCAGCGCGCGAAGCCCCGCCGGCGCGTAGAGCGCCGCATGCGACGGGTGCAGCACGTCGCGCGGCGAATGATCGATGTCGGCCAGGATCGCGTGGAACTTTCGCCCGGGGCGGCCGGCGTCGAATCCCGTCGGCGACGCGCTCAGCGCGAAGAAGTCGCCTTGCGCCAGCGTGCAGCGCGGATCGGCGGCCAGCCGCGCGCCGAGCGGCACCAGCCCGCCGCGATGCCACGCGATGATCTCCGGGATGGCCTCGATCACGGTCAGCGAGCGGACGCGCGGCTGGTCCAGAACGGCGGCCGCCGTGTAGCCGAGCCCGAGGCCGCCGACGACGACATCGATCTCGGCCGCCTCGAGGCCGCGCAACCCCAGCGCCGCGAGCGCGATCTCGCCTTCGACGAACAGGCTCGACATCAGGAACTCGTCGCCGAGCTTGATCTCGAAAACCTCGACGCCGAGCGAGGGCAGGATGCGCCGCCGAAGGCTGAGCGCGCCGATCGCGGTCTCGCGATAATCCAGCTCCTCGAACGCGGCGCTCATGCGGAATTCCCCATGCCGGCGACGCCGGCGGCCACCGGCCCCATGCCGCCGGCATGGACGTGTGAACGAGGGCGAGTATGCCTCATCTCCGCGCCGAACTGCGACGTTCAATCGTCCGATCGCCACTACACAATCCGTCGGTGCTGCACTAGATATCCGCGCAGGTGCGCGCTCGGGCCCGATGAATTCGGCCCGCCGATCGTTCGATGCAGCGCCGCTCGACGCACAGTTCCGAAACCGCAAGAGCGAACCGCCTTCGCGCGGCCGATAGCCAACACATGAACATTTCCTCCGGCACGGCATCGCCGCCGGTTTCGCGCGGGGCGCAGCAGGACGGCACGCGGCCGCGGCGCACCTTCGCGATCATCTCGCATCCCGACGCGGGCAAGACGACCCTGACCGAGAAGCTGCTCTACTTCGGCGGCGCCGTGCATCTGGCCGGCGAGGTGAAGGCGCGCGGCGCGCGGCGGCGCACGCGTTCGGATTGGATGGAGATCGAGCGGGCGCGCGGCATTTCCGTCTCGAGCTCCGTCATGACATTCGATCACGGCGGGGTCGTGTTCAATCTTCTCGATACGCCCGGCCATCAGGATTTCAGCGAGGACACCTACCGGACCCTCACGGCGGTCGATTCGGCGATCATGGTCATCGACGCGGCGAAGGGCATCGAGAATCAGACCCGGAAGCTCTTCGAGGTCTGCCGCCTGCGCGACATTCCCATTATCACCTTCATCAACAAGATCGACCGCGAGGGGCGCAATCCCTTCGAGCTGCTCGACGAGATCGAAGACAAGCTCGCCCTTGACGTGTGCCCGGTCACATGGCCGGTGGGCCTGGGCGGAGAGTTCCACGGGTGCTTCGACCTGCGGAGCCAGGAGTTTCTCACGTCGGACAAGCCGGGCGCGGACTACGAATACACCGTCGCATGCGCGGGGCCGGACGCGCCGGAGCTGGCGCAGCGCGTGGCGCCGCGTGTCCTCGCGGCGTTTCGCGAAGAAACGGCGCTGGCCCTCTCCGCCTACCCGGCGCTCGATCTGGATGCCTATCGCGGCGGGCACCTCACCCCGGTTTTCTTCGGCAGCGCGCTCAAGGACTACGCCGTGACGAACCTCATCCGGCTCTTGGCCGACGCGGCGCCGGGGCCGCGCGCCCGGCCCGCCGAGCCGAGGCCGGTGGATCCCTCCGAGACGGCCGTGACCGGATTCGTGTTCAAGGTCCAGGCGAACATGGACCCCAACCACCGCGACCGGCTGGCGTTCATGCGGATCTGCTCGGGGCGCTTTCAGCGCGGCATGAAGCTCAAGCAGGTACGCTCCGGACGCGCGATCGCGGTCCACAATCCGATCTTCTTCTTCGCGCGCGAGCGCGCGCTGGCGGAAGAGGCGTTGCCGGGCGATATCATCGGCATCCCGAATCACGGCACGCTGCGCGTCGGCGATACGCTCACCGAGGGCGAGTACCTGCGCTTCACGGGCATTCCAAACTTCGCGCCGGAAGTGCTTCGCCGGCTGCGCCTCGGCGATCCGATCCGCGCGAAGCAGCTGCGCAAGGCGCTCGACGACCTCGCCGAAGAGGGCGTCACGCAGGTGTTCCGGCCGCTGCTCGGCGCCGACATCATCGTCGGCGTCGTCGGCGAGCTTCAGCTCGACGTGCTCAAGTCGCGCATCGCGACGGAGTACAAGGTGGAGGTGGCCTACGAGGCCGCTCCGTTCGAGGCCGCGCGCTGGTTCACGTCGGAGGACCCGGCGGAGCTCAAGAAGTTCACGGCGCGCTTCCGCAACACGATCGCCGAGGACCGCGACGGCGGCCTGGTCTATCTGGCGCCCACGGCGTGGGATCTGCGCCGCGCCGTCGAAGACTGGCCCGCGCTGCGCTTCACGACGACGCGCGAGCGCTCGTAGCGGAGAATTCTTCCTGCGTGGATGCCGGCGGAAAATCAAAAGGCCGGCCCCTCGCGGAGCCGGCCTTTCCGTAGCGCGCGTCGGGTCGGAAGCGCGGCTTACGAGCTGTAGTACATCTTGTACTCGATCGGGTGCGGCTGGTGCTCGAACGCGTAGACCTCTTCCCATTTGAGGTCCATGTACGAGTCGATCAGGTCGTCGGTGAACACGTCGCCCTTCTTCAGGAACGCGCGGTCCTTGTCGAGCTCGTTGAGCGCCTCGCGCAGGCTGCCGCAGACGGTCGGAACCTTGCGCAGCTCTTCCGGCGGCAGATCGTAGAGATTCTTGTCGATCGGATCGCCCGGATGGATCTTGTTCTGGATGCCGTCGAGGCCCGCCATCAGCATCGCCGAGAAGGCGAGATACGGGTTCGACAGCGGATCCGGGAAGCGCACCTCGACGCGCTTGCCCTTGGGGTTCGACACGACCGGAATGCGGCACGAAGCCGAGCGATTGCGCGCCGAGTAGGCGAGCAGCACCGGCGCCTCGAAGCCCGGGATCACGCGCTTGTAGCTGTTCGTCGTCGAGTTCGTGAACGCGTTGATCGCGCGCGCGTGCTTGATGATGCCGCCGATGTAGTAGAGCGCCATCTCGGAGAGATCGGCGTAGCCGTTGCCGGCGAAGAGCGGCTTGCCGTCCTTCCACAGCGACTGATGGACGTGCATGCCCGAGCCGTTGTCGCCGTAGACGGGCTTCGGCATGAACGTGGCCGTCTTGCCCCACTTATGCGCGACCATCTGGACGCAATACTTGTAGGCGATCATCGCGTCGGCGCACTTCACGAGCTTGCCGAACTTCAGGCCCAGCTCGTGCTGCGAGGCGGCGACCTCGTGATGGTGCTTTTCGGTCTCGAAGCCCATCTGCTCGATCATCGCCAGCATCTCGGAGCGCATGTCCTGCGCGCTGTCGACCGGCGGCACCGGGAAGTAGCCGCCCTTGACCGGCGGCCGGTGGCCCATGTTGCCCGCTTCGTATTCGGCGCCCGTATTGTAGGGGCCCTCTTCCGAGTCGATCTTGAAGAAGACGTGGTTCATCGAGACGTCGAACCGCACGTCGTCGAACACGAAGAACTCGGCTTCGGGGCCGAAGAACGCGGTGTCGGCGAGGCCGGTCTGCTTGACGTAGGCCTCGGCGCGCTTCGAGATCGAGCGCGGATCGCGCGTGTAGCCCTGGCCGGTCGAGGGCTCGATCACGTCGCAATAGATGACCATCGTCGGCTGCGCCGTGAACGGATCCATCGTCACGGTCTCGGGGTCCGGCATCAGCGTCATGTCGGATTCGTTGATCGCCTTCCAGCCGGCGATCGAGGAGCCGTCGAACATGATCCCGTCGGTGAACGCGGCCTCGTCCATCGTGCGCGGAACCTGCGTGACGTGCTGCCACTTGCCGCGCGGATCGGTGAACCGGAGGTCGACGTATTGGACGTCCTTGTCCTTGATCATCTGGATGACGTCTTTGGCCGTGGTCATGGCTCTAGCTTCCCCTTGATTGACTGCGTGTTGTTGTCCGTGATCGTGGCGGCGGAGGCGACGCGGCGAAACGGCGCGGCCGCCGCCGGTGGCTGCTCAGACCGCTTCGTTGCCCCGTTCGCCGGTGCGGATGCGGATGACGTCGTCGACCGTGCTGATGAAGATCTTGCCGTCGCCGATGCGGCCGGTCTTGGCGGCCTGCATGATCGACTCGACGGCGCGATCGACCATCGAATCCTCGAGCACGACTTCGATCTTCACCTTGGGCAGGAAATCGACGACGTATTCGGCGCCACGGTAGAGCTCGGTGTGCCCCTTCTGCCGTCCGAACCCCTTGGCTTCGGTCACGGTCAGGCCCTTGATGCCGAGATCGTTGAGCGCTTCCTTCACCTCGTCGAGCTTGAACGGCTTTATGATCGCTTCGATCTTTTTCATTGATCGCCTTGATGGTTTGGGCCGCGCACTCGCAGGCACGCGAACGCGGCGCCGTCAATCGATGCACGGACCATGCCAGGGGTTAATGGGCCGCCGAATCGCCGATTGTGTCCGACGTCCCGCCCTCGCAATGGCGCGATTATAGGCAACATTATGAGCAACAATAGCCCATTCTGCATCGACCGTG
>CAYZSG010000078.1:7174-20677 GCA_964481045.1 uncultured Candidatus Odyssella sp.
GCCTATGCCGCGAGAATAGGCTAGTTTTTGCACTCTTCATAGGCATTTTGCCTATTTCGCCGTCGTTCTGCGGGGGAAAAGCCCTCAGGCCAAGGCCTTTCGAATTCGGGTGAGGGCCTCGCGAATATTCTCGGCACTGTTTGCATAGGAAAAGCGCAGGTAACCCTCGCCGTGCGCGCCGAAGGCAGTGCCCGCGATCGTCGCGACTCCCGCTTCGGTGAGGAAGAGGTCCTGCAGCGTGCGCGCGTCTTTGTTCGTGCGGACGATGTTCGGGAACGCATAGAACGCCCCGCCCGGCTCGACGCAGGAGACGCCGGGAATGCCGTTGAGGCCGTCGACGATGATGCGCCGCCGCTCGGCAAAGGCCTTCCGCATCACCTCGACCGAATCCTGCGGCCCTTCCAGCGCCGCTATACCGGCAAACTGCGCCGAAGCGTTGACGCAGGAGTGGCAGTTGATCGCGAGCCGCTCGGCATCGCCGACCAGAGACTTCGGCCACACGCTCCAGCCGAGCCGCCAGCCGGTCATCGCATAGGTCTTGGACCAGCCGTCAAGCACGATCAGGCGGTCGGCGATCTCGGGATAGCGGAACAAGGTCGCGTGCTCGCGGCCATCGAACAGCAGCCGGTGATAGATCTCGTCCGACATGATCGCGACGTGCGGATGGCGCTCGAGTCCCTTCACCAGCTTGTCGATCTCGCCCTTCGGCACGACGCCGCCGGTGGGGTTGGCCGGGCTGTTGAGGATTATGAGGCGCGTCCGGGGCGTGATCTGCGCCAGCACCTCGTCGGCATCGAACGCGAAGCCGGTCTTCTCGAGCAGCGCGATCGGCACCGGCTTGGCGCCGCTGAATTTGATGACCGATTCGTAGATCGGGAAGCCGGGGTTCGGATACATGATCTCGGCGCCCGACTCGCCGAACATCAGGATCGCGAAGAACATCGTCACCTTGCCGCCCGGCATGATGAGCACGCGCTCGGGCGAAACCTCGACGCCGTGCTGGCGCTTGATGTAAGCGGCCACCGCCTCGCGTGCCTGCGGAATGCCGGCGGCCGGCGTGTAGCCGTGATGGCCGTCGCGCAGCGCCTTGGCCGCGGCCTCGACGATGTGCGGCGGCGTTTTGAAATCCGGCTGGCCGATGCCGAGATTGATGATGTCCTTGCCCTGGCGGCGCAGCGCCTCGGCGCGCGCCAGCACTTCGAAGGCCGACTCGGTGCCGAGCCGCGCCATGCGCTCGGCGGGATGAAGCTTCGCGGCGATGCCGTGCATGTTCGTTTCCTCCCCGAGCCGCAGACTATAGGCGCTGCGCGATCCCGGACAAACCGTCAATCCGCCAGCGCAATCACCGCTTTGCCGATGAGCGTGCCGCTGTCGAGGCGATCGTGCGCCTCGGCGACCTGATCCAACTGATAGACGGCGCCGATATACGGCTTGAGCGCGCCGGTGGCGAGCGCGGCGCCGATATCGTGCACCGCGGCGTCCTTGAGCGGTTGTGGCAGGCGATAGATGTAGATCCAGCGCAGTGTGACCGCATTGCGCAGCATCGCCAGCAGCGGCGCGCTCAGCGCGCTGTCGGGGCGATCCATCGCATAGACCGAAACGACGCCGTTGACCCGCAGCACCTTCAGCGCCACGGCGAAATTCTGCTCGGGCGAAACCTCGACGATACGATCGACGCCCTTGTTCGACGTCAGCGCCATCACGCGCGCGGCCACGTCCTCGCGCTTGCGGTCGATCACGTGATCGGCGCCGGCGGCGCGCGCCACCTGGTCCTGTTCGGGGCGGCTCACGGTGGCGATCACCGTCGCCGCCCCGCCCCACTTGGCAAGCTGGATCGCGGCATTGCCGACGGCGCCAGCGCCGCCCGGCACGAGCACGGTCGTTCCGGCGATCGGTCCATCCGCGAACAGGCAGCGATGCGCGGTCATGTAAGGCACGCCGAGCGCGGCGCCGGCGTGGAACGAGACATTCGCGGGCAGCGGCAGCGCCTGGTGCTGCGGCACCACCGCATACTCGGCCGCCGTGCCGATCGCGCGGCCGTGCTGCGTTTCGTAAAGCCACACACGCTCGCCGATCCGGGCGGCCGCCACGCCCGCGCCGACCGACTCGATCACCCCGGCGCCGTCCTGATGCGGCACGATTCGTGGATACTCCATCGGCATGCCGCCGAAGCCGGTTCGGCGCTTCACGTCGGTGGGATTGAGCCCGGAGGCGTGGATGCGCACACGCACTTCGCCCGGTCCCGGCGCCGGCCGCGCCATCCGCCCGATCTGGATCACCTCGCGCGCCGGCCCCTGACGCTCGTACCACGCCGCGCGCATGTCGTTCGCGTCCGCCATCTCGTCACCGTTGCCGCGTTCCGGCGCGGGATAGCGTTATCGCGGAGATCGATCAAGGCGCGGATCACTCCGGCGTCTTGATCTTGGCGCGAATTTCGGCCGAGGCCGCGGCCAGCGCCGTGGCGAGCGCGGATTGGCCGAAGGCCTGAAGTGTCTGCGTCTTGGCGCGCACGGCGGCCAATGCGCGTTCGAGGCGCATGCGGTCGAACGGTACGGCGCGCATCGCGGCGAACATCTCGCGCCGCGCCATGCGCAGTTCGTCGAGCGCCTTGAAGCCCTCGTCGCGCCGCGCGATCAGGTCCGCGGCGACGGCACGCCGGATCTCGGGCGGAAAGCGTTCGGCGAGCTGCATCACCGAGCGGTCGAACCCGGCGAGCCGTTTCTGGAAGCCGACGCCCGCCGCGATCAGGCCGGCGCCGAAGAAATTCGCCGCCAGCGAGATCACGAGCACGACGACGAGGATGACGGCGGTCTTGCCACGGATGGTCATGGCATGGCCTCGATCTCGGTCAGTTCGCCGGCCGTCAGCGCCAGCAAACTCGCCGAGGGATCGGGCCCGCCGATCCCCTGGCCGACCAGGAACCCGGCCAGCAGCGCCGCCGCCGCGGTCGATCCGGTCCAGGCGAAGAGCCGGCCGAGACCGAATACGCGTTCCGGCGGCGCGGCGTCGAGGCCGGCAAGAATTCGCGCGGCCAGCGCGCCGCCCGCGGCCGGCGCGGCGACGCCCGCCACGATCGCGGCATCGAGCCGCTCCGCTTCCTCGAGCAGCGCCCGCGCCACCGCGTCATTCGCGAGTAGCGCCTCCGCGGGTGCGCGCCGATCCTCGGGCCAGCGCGCCGCGTTCGCGCCGTGCGCGAGCAGCAGGGTTTCGAACTCCTCGATCGTCATCGCCTAGCCTCCGCCCGTTTCGCGCCCGCCGCCGTGCGGCGAGGCGCGCCACCTGAGTCCGTTTCGACGTCCGTCGCAGGGCGGGCCCCCACCGGCCCGTCCTGCATCCGCTCACGCGCACGGTCGCGCAACGCGCGGCGCGCGCGCACCAGCAATTGCTCGGCCGCGCCTGCGCTGACGCCGAGCGTTTCGCCGATCTCCGCCGTGCTCTTCTCCGCCTGCACGGCGAGCAGCAGCGCTGCGCGCTGCTTTTCCGGCAACGCGAGCATGTCGCGCCGCACCGCCGCCAGCTCGCTTCGCTGAACCGCATGGTCGGCCGCGTCCGGCGCTTCGTCCTGGGGCTCGGCGACCGCGTCGAGGCTCAGCCACGAGCGCACGCGCCGGCGGCGCGCAAGGTCGATGCAGCGGTTGACCGCGACGCGATAGATCCAGGTGCTGAACCGCGCGCGGCCGCGCTGCCAGTTCCGGGCATCGCGCCACGCCGCGAGGAACGCCTGCTGCGTGACATCGTCGGCGTCGGCGGCGTTGCCGCTGAACCGCAGCGCCACGGCGCGCACACGCTCGGCATGGCGCGTCACAAGCAGGGAAAAGGCCCGCCGGTCTCCGGCGGCGGCACGCGACATCAGCGTGTCGTCGTCCTCCGAATCCACGACGGGCCCTGCCCTCCATCGCCCGCGAGGCTACCAGCGGCGGCGGCCGTACCAGGTGCCGCTCGGCCCCTGCGCCCAGCGGTTCGTGACGGCGCCGCCATACCATGTGCGGCGCACCGTGGCACCGCCGTTGTAGGTCTGGCCGCCCGGCGTCGTCGCCGACCAGGTGCGGCCGCAGGCGTGACCATGGGGGCCGCAGCCATAGGTCCAGCTCGCGGTGCCGCCGCTCGGCCCGGTGTAGCTGCCGTTGTTCTGCCAGGCGAAAGCGGGGCTCGCGGCGGCAAGGCTGGCGCCAAGCGCGGCGATCATGAGGAACGACTTCGTCATCGGATGTCCTTTCATCAAGGGTTGGAGGTCAGCGAGCACGCTCGCCGCCGGCGGCGGCCGCCTGTGCCCACTCGTCCCGCGAGATCCGTCCGTCGCCGTCGCGATCCGTCTGCGCGAACCGGGCCTCGCCGGCTTCCATGAACTCGGCGCGGGTGACGGCGCCGTCGCCGTCGCGATCCAGTTCGCGGTACGCCTGCTCGGCCGCGGCCTCGAGCATTTCGGGGTCGCGTTTCGGAGAGGTCGCGAGGGCGGCAAGGCGCCGGCGGTCGCCCGCGCGCCGCTCCCTGAACTCGGTTACGGTGACCTTGCCGTCGCGATTCGCATCCATCCGGTCGAACCGGGCGGCGCGGACGCGGCGGAACTCCCCCCGATCGACAAAACCGTCGCCGTTCCGGTCGAGAAGCCGGAAAACGGTGCTGATGGTCCGGCCGTCCGTTTGCGCCGCCGCCGGATGTGCGGCGGAGAGGGCGGCGATGAGTATGCCGCCGGCGGCGGAAATTGGTTTCGACTTCGGCATCGGCTGTCCTCGGGGCCGCGGCGCCTGTGCCGCGACAATCCTTCTACGCCGGACGCCGCGGCGCCCTACGCGCGGAAATTTCCCTCCCGGCCTCCGCCACACCCTGCTAACTCTCTCGCCGTCACCGGACGGCCTGCCCGAACATGAAACCCGCCAACTCCATCTTCGCCAATGTCGGCACCTCGATCTTCGAGGTGATGTCGCGGCTCGCGATCGAGCACAAATCGGTCAATCTCGGCCAGGGCTTCCCGGACGGGAACGGCCCCGACGACGTGCGCGCGTTCGCCCACACGGCGCTCGACGACCGGCCGAATCAGTATCCACCGATGATGGGCGTGCCCGAGCTGCGCCAGGCCGTGGCCGCGCACAACAAGCGTTTCTACGGGATCGACGTCGACTGGCAGACGGAAGTGCTCGTCACCTCGGGCGCCACCGAGGCGCTCAACGACTGCATCAACGGCCTCGTCGAGCCCGGCGACGAGGTCGTGCTGATCGAGCCGCTCTACGATTCCTATCTGCCGATTTTGAAGCGCGCCGGCGCCGTGCCGAAACTCGTGCGCATCGCCCCGCCGGAATGGAAGTTGCCGCGCGCGGCGCTGCGCGCGGCGTTTTCGGCCAAGACCAAGTTCATTCTGCTCAACACGCCGATGAACCCGGCCGCCAAGGTGTTCACGCGCGAAGAGCTTCAGCTCATCGCCGATCTCTGCGTCGAGTTCGACTGCTTCGCGGTCTGCGACGAGGTGTACGAGCACATCATCTTCGACGGCCGCCCGCATGTGCCGCTGATGACGCTGCCGGGCATGCGCGAGCGCACGATCCGCATGGGTTCGGCCGGCAAGACGTTTTCGCTCACCGGCTGGAAGGTCGGCTATCTCACCGGCCCGCGCCATCTGATCGAGCCGGTCGCGCGCTGCCACCAGTTCGTGACGTTCACGACGCCGCCAAATCTCCAGCGCGCGACGGCGTTCGGCCTCGGCAAGGACGATGCCTATTTTCGCGAGCTTGCCGGCGGCATGCAGCGGAGCCGCGACCGGCTGCGCGCCGGCCTCGACCGCATCGGCTTCGGCGCCGTCGATTGCCAGGGCACCTACTTCATCAGCGCCGATTTCCGGCCGTTGCTCGCGCGCGGCCCGTTGCGTGGCTTCAACGGCGACGACGTCGAGCTGTGCAAGAAGCTCACCGTCGAGGCCGGCGTCACCGCGATCCCGGTCAGCGCGTTCTACCAGAGCGACGCGCCACGCCACTTCATCCGCTTCTCGTTCTGCAAGAAGGACGAGACGATCGACAGCGCGATCGAGCGGATGTTGAAGTACTTTTCGTAGGAGCGGGTCCCCGACCCGCCCGCGGCCGATTCGCTTACGAGGGGTATCCAGATGATACGAAGGCTATCGCGCGGCGGCGCAGTCCGGCGGGTCGGAGACCCGCCCCTGCGAATTCTTTGTCTCGCGCTTCTGCCGATCGTCGCGGGCATTGATCCCGCCGCAGCGCAAGCGCGCACTGACATCGCGACGATGTGCAAGGACCGCAAGCCGTGCGCGCTCGTGAATGCGACGCCGGCGGGCAAGGACGCGCAGGGGCGCGCGCTGACCGTGGTCGAGCTCAATCTCGGCCCGAAGAACCCGGACAACGACGGCGGCGACGAACGCTTCAACTGCCGGCCCTATGCGCGCGAGTTCTGGCTGCGGATCGCCGGCGTGGCCGCGCCGCGCCGTGTGCTTTCACTGTGCAACGATGGCTACGGCGCCTCGGGCGTCGGCGAGGACGACGTGAAGATCGCGCCCAACCGCCTCGTGCATTCGCAGCAGGGCGGCTCGGCCTGGCGCTGGAATACCGGACACACGGTCGAGCTTTCGCCGTTGCGCGTGCTTTCCCAGGAGGCATGCTCCTATCACAACGTGAACATCGGATATTCGCTCTCGCAATGGGACTGGCGGCGCTTCGCCGGCGAGCAGCGCTGGTTCCCGCAGGCGTGCAAGGACGGCGACAAGCGCGCCGACGACAAAGCGCGGCCCGACTGGTGCGACGCGCGCCGCGCAACTCACCGCCATGCGCTGATCCCCCGGCTTGACGGCGCGATGCCGGCCGGCGCCCCCGCCCATCTTGGAAGCTGCGCCTCGGCGTTCGACGAGTCGGGCCAGCGCGGCTTCGTCACGTTCGGCAAGCCGCGGCCGCGCGGCGCCGAGATGCGGGTGCTGATGACCTCGGCCCGCGACCTGATCGTGAGCGTGACGGATACCGCGTTCGCGGCCGGAACCGCGAGCTGGCTCAACGACGACCACGTCGAGGTCTGGATCGGTACCGATCATTCGGGCCTCTCCTGCAACGACTCGACGATCAAGCTTACCCAATGGGCGATCGGCCTCGACGGCAAGGTCAATCACGGCGCCGGCGACAGGTCGAGCCCGCCCGAAGTGGTCGCGCGGGCTGCGCGCTCGGTCGGCGGGCGCCAGCAGGTCACGCTGCACCTCCGCCTGCCCGCGATCGAGAACGACTACCAGCGCGCCGTCACCGTCGTCTTCAGCAAGAGCGAGGGCGGCAAGCAAGCGCGCCTGACGGCGACCAGCCCGGTCAAGCGCGGCGACGAGACGACGCTGAGCAGCGTGCGCAAGCTCGAGCCAAAGGCCGCGCGCTGCGAAGTCCGCGGCGGACAGCTCGATCTGGCCGAAACGGGGTTGCCGTCGCTGCTCGGGGAAAAGTAGCGCGCGCTCAATCCGTCGGCGCGACGAAGATCATCTCGCGCCCGTCGTGGCGCCAGATCAGCTTCGTATCGTCCTCGAAGCGCACCTCGCCGGCGTCCGCCCTTTCGGCGCAGGAAACGGTAAGCTCGGCGCGCAGCACGGCGAAGCGGCACGGGCCGCGCGCCGTCGAAAGCGTTCCATCACGGCGGAACTCGACGCTCTCACCGGTCTGCATCGGCATGCCGATGGGAGCGCGGGTGACGACCCAGCGGCCGAAGACGTGATCTGCCGCAACCTCGTCGCGCGGCGGCACCCCGCAGCAGAACGGAATCTGCGCGCCCTCGTCGAGCGTGCCGGGATCGGCGACCAGTGTCGGCTGCTCGGCAAGCGAAGTCGCCGCCGTCGCGGCAGACACGATGGCCACAGCCAACGCGCGAATGGCCCTTGTCTGAATGCCGCTGCGCCGCATCGATTCCCTCACCAGTTCCGACCGCTCATTGACGCTTCGCGACCGACGCGGTTCCATCACGACGCATCCGCGCCTTGCCTTCGCGCGCGCGCGGCTTCATATTTCCGTAACGCCCCTGGGGGGAGCCGCAAGGCTGAGAGGTCTCGGACGCGCAAGTGCGCTTCAGGAGACGACCCCTCGAACCTGATCCGGTTGATACCGGCGGAGGGACAGGCGAGGCATGTCGGTCGTTCCCGGCGCATCCGCGCCATCCATTGTAGCGTTTTCCGCGCCGCCCTTCGGGTTGAAGGTGCATGCCGCCGGGCTCGATTTCGGTGGTGCGCCGCTGTTCGAGGCGCTCGATCTCGCGCTCGCGCCCGGCTCGTGGACCTGCCTGCTCGGGCCGAGTGGCGTCGGCAAGACGAGCCTGCTGCGGCTCATCGCCGGCCTCGTTGCCCCGTGGCCGGGCACCTCGGTCGAATGCGGCGACGGCGGGCCGCTCCAGGGCCGCATCGCCTACATGGCGCAGCAGGATCTGCTGCTGCCGTGGCTTCCGGCGCTCGACAACGTGCTGCTCGGCGCGCGGTTGCGGCGCGAGCCGATCGACGCCGCAGCGCGCGAGCGCGCGCGCTGGCTGCTCGCGCGCGTCGGCCTCGGCGAGAAGCTCGCGTCGCTGCCGGCGGCGCTCTCGGGCGGGCAGCGCCAGCGCGTCGCGCTCGCGCGCACGCTGTTCGAGGCGAGGCCGCTGGTGCTGATGGACGAGCCGTTCTCAGCGCTCGACGCGATCACGCGCCACCAGCTTCAGGCACTCGCCGCCGAATTGCTGCACGGCGCCACGGTGCTGCACGTCACGCACGATCCCTGGGAGGCGTTGCGTCTCGCCGACCGGCTTTATGTGATGTCCGGCGCGCCGGCGCGCCTCGGCGAGGCCGTCGAGCTCGAAGGCGAGCCGCCACGCGATGTGAGCGCGCCCGCCCTCGCGCGCCGCCATGCCGAGCTGCTCGCGCTCCTCGCCAACGGCAAGCGCGAGGCGGCGTGATGGCGTGGCTGCGGGGCATCGCGGTCGTGATCGGCCTTGTCGCGATCTGGCAAGCGATCGTGAGCATCACGGGCGTGCCGGAGTTCATGCTGCCGCCGCCGCTCGAGGTTGCGCGTGCGCTCGTCGACGATGCGTCGCTGCTCGCCGGCCATGCGGCGGTGACTCTCACGGAGATCCTCCTCGGCCTCCTCTGCGGCACCGCGCTCGGTGTCGCGACCGCGCTGGCGATGGCGGCGTGGCGCCCGGCGCGCGACTGGATCCTGCCGGTCATCGTCGCGAGTCAGGCGATCCCGGTGTTCGCGCTCGCGCCGATCCTCGTGCTGTGGCTCGGCTTCGACCTCGGCCCGAAGATCGCGATGGCGACGTTGATCATCTATTTCCCGGTGGCCTCGGCGTTCTTCGACGGGCTGCGGCGCACCGATCCCGGCCATCTCGACCTCGCGCGCACGATGGGCGCCGCGCGTGGCACGGTGCTGCGCCGCATCCGCATGCCGGCCGCGCTGCCCTCGCTCGCGTCGGGCGTGCGCGTCGGCGTGGCCGTTGCACCGATCGGCGCCGTGGTCGGGGAATGGGTCGGCGCCACCGCCGGCCTCGGCCACCTGATGCTGCACGCCAAGGCGCGCGTGGAGACGCCGCGCATGTTTGCGGCGCTGATCGTGCTCGCCGTGATCGGCGTCGTCCTCTACCTCGCCGCCGACCGCCTGCTGCGCCGCGCCGTGCCGTGGCACGCGGAGAGCAACCCCGCACAGGATTGAATTGAATTCGCAAGGAGACGGAGAATGTCGCGTTTTTTCAAATACCTGATTGCTGTTTCTGCACTGCTGACAGCAGCTTCGGCCGGCGCCCAGCAAAAGCTCACCGTACTGCTCGACTGGCACGTGAACCCCGATCATGGGCCGCTCTACGTCGCGCTCGAGCGCGGCTACTACAAGGCCGCCGGCCTCGACGTGGTGCTCATCGCGCCCTCCGATCCCAATGATCCGCCCCGCCTCGTCGCGGCGAAGAAGGGCGATATCGCGATCTCCTACCAGCCGCAGCTTCACATCCACGCCAGCAAGGGCCTGCCGCTGGTGCGGATCGGCACGCTGGTGGCCACGCCGCTCAACACGCTCGTCGTGCTGCGCGACGGGCCGATCAAGTCGATTGCCGACCTCAAGGGGAAACGCATCGGCTATTCGGTCGGCGGATTCGAGGAGGCGCTGCTCACCGCGATGCTCGGCAAGCACGGGCTCTCGCTCAAGGACGTGACGCTCGTCAACGTGAACTTCTCGCTCTCGCCCGCGCTCATGGCCGGACAGGTCGAGGCCGTGATCGGCGCGTTCCGCAATTTCGAGCTGAACCAGATGGATATCGCGAAGCGCCCGGGCCGCGCCTTCTATCCCGAGGAGAACGGTGTTCCAACCTTCGACGAGCTGATCTACGTCGCGCACCGCGACAATCTCGGCGACAAGCGCCTGCTGGCGTTCCTCGGCGCCGTCGAGCAAGGCGTGCAGTACCTGCTCAACTACCCGGAAGAGAGCTGGAAACTGTTCGTGAAGGGCCGCGAGAAGGAGCTCGACAACGAGCTGAACCGCCGCGCCTGGCGCGACACGCTCCCCCGCTTCACGGCCAGCCCGGCCGCGCTCGACACCCAGCGCTACAAGCGCTTCGCCGACTTCCTGCTGGCCATGAAGGTGATCGACAAGGCGCCGCCCGTCTCAGCCTATGCGGTCGATCTCGGCGCGCGCTGAGCGGGCTTACGCGCGCGCCCGGCCTGCGCTAGAAACTCCGCCGCAGGGGGAACAACGGCGAATGCAGGACCTCACCAAACTCATCGACGAACTGCTGAAGCGCGAGCTTCGGCCGAACACGCGTGAAGACCTCGAGACCTGGCGCAAGGAGATCGCGGCCGGCACGCTCGCGGACGACGACGCGCGCTACATCCGCGGGCTCCACGCGCGCATCGTCGAAGGCGGCGTGCCCAAGGCGCGCGAGCCGAGCAAGGGCGAGGCGGCGGCGCTGAAGTCCGGCGAGGCCGACGACCTGAAAGCGGCTCTGGCCGCGGCGCAGGAGCGCGAACAGGCGCTCGTCGCCGAACGCGATCGTTTGCAGGACGAAGTCGCCGCGCTGCGCCAGGAAATCGAAGCACTGAGGGCCGGCAAGGCCTGACCGGGCCGGCTCAGCCGAGCTGCAGCCACGGGAACGTCTCGTAGAGCCAGATGCCGATGTCGCGGAACGAGCCGGTGACGAACAGGATGCCGGTCACGACCAGCAGCGCGCCGAGCACGCGCTCGACGTGGCGGAGATAGGGCCGCGCCCGCTTCATCAGGCGCAGGAACCAGGGCGCCGCCGCGGCCGCGGCGAGGAACGGAACCCCCATGCCCAGCGCATAGGCGCCGAGCAGAAGCCCCCCCTCGGCCACGGAGTCTTTAGCACCGGCCAGCGCAAGGATCGGCGCCAGGATCGGGCCGACGCACGGCGACCAGCCGAACGCGAAGGCGAGACCCACGAGGTAGGCGCTGGCGAGGCTGGCCGAGCGGCCGGCCACATGGAAGCGCGCTTCGCGGAACAAGAGGCCGATCCGGAATACGCCGAGCAGATGCAGGCCGAACACGATGATGATCGCGCCGGCGACGATGCTGAGGATGTCGAAGTAGCGGACGATCGCCTGCCCGATCGCCGAGGCGCCGAGCCCCATCGCGACGAACACGGTGACGAAGCCGAGCACGAAGGCCACCGCGCCGGCGAAGACGCGCCGCACGACCGTGGCGCCCGGCTGCTCAAGCTGCTCGAACGTCACGCCGCCCAGGAAGCACAGATAGGGCGGCACCAGCGGCAGAACGCACGGCGAGACGAAGCTCAACAGCCCGCCGATGAACGCGCCGAAATAGGAGACGTCGAGGCCTGGCATGGTGCGGCGCCGGCTACGCGCCCACCACCTTGATGCTGCGGTTGGGCTCGATGCGCACGACCTTCTGCTTCTCGATGTGGCGCATCACGACGTCCCACACGGGTGGCCCCTGGGTGCCCTCGTTGACCGAAGCCCAGCCGGACACCGCGTATTTCTTCTCGGGCTCGATCGCCTTGCCGGTGCGCAGCAATGTCATGTTCGAGATGCGCTTGCCGATCGGCTGGTTGATGTCGATCTGATAGGCCAAGCCTCCGGCGCGCACCATGTCGCCACCCTGCTGATAGTAGGGATCGGGGTTGAAGAGATTGTCGGCCACGTCCTCGAGCACTTCCTTCAAGAACGTGCCGGTCATCTCGGTGCGATAGGCGTTCGGGTAGGTGATCGCGGTCTGTGTATAGACATCCTCGGCGGTGATGTCCGCGCCGGGCGGGATGGTCACGCCCCAGCGGAAACCGGGCGACAGCGCCACCTCTGCATCGCGCTCGGCGAGCAGCGCCTGGCAGATGAGGTCGTCGAACGTGCCGTTGAAGTTGCCGCGCCGGTAGAGCAGCGAGTCGGTCTTGCCGAGCACTTTCTTGAGCGCCGCCTCGTGCGGCGCGCGGATCTTCGCGATCACGGCGGCCATCTCCAGATCGGGTTTGATCGCGTCGGCGAAGAGCGGGATCAGGCGATAGCGATAGCCGGCGACGCGCCTATCCTTCACCTCGAGATCGAGCCGCGAGAGGAACTTGCCGTGCGAGCCCGAGGCGATCAGCAGCGTCTGCCCGACCTCGATCGCCGCCGGCACCGCATCGTGCGTGTGCCCCGTGAGGATCACGTCGATGCCCTTGACGCGGCCGGCCATCTTGCGATCGACGTCGAAGCCATTGTGGCTCAGCAGCACGACCAGGTCCGCGCCGCCCGCGCGCGCATCGGCGACGTGTTTCGCCACGCGCTCTTCCTGGATGCCGAACGACCATTTCGGGATCAGGTAGCGCGGGTTAGCGACCGGCGTGTAAGGGAACGCCTGGCCGATCACCGCGATCTTCACGCCGCCGCGCTCAAACACTTGCGCGGGCTTGAACACGTCCTCGTTCCACTCAGTGTCGCGCACATTGCCGGCAAGGAACGGGAACTTGAGCGTCTCGACGAGCTCCTTCACGCGGTCCGCGCCGTATGTGAACTCCCAATGCGCCGTCATCGCATCGACGCCGAGCGCGTTCATGGCCTCGACCATGTCGGCGCCCTTGGAGAGGTTCGACGTGTAGGAGCCCTGCCAGGTGTCCCCGCCGTCGAGCAGCAGCACGCGGCCCGGTCGCGCGGCGCGGATCGCCTTCACCAGCGTCGCCATGCGGTCGAGGCCGCCGATTTTGCCGTAGGTCTTGGCGAGGGCCGCGAACTCGAGATGGGTCAGCGCGAACGCCTCGGCCGTGCCGGGCTTGAGGCTGAAGCGATCGAGAAACTGCGCGCCGGTCAGATGCGGCGGCATGCCTTTCGCCTCGCCGACGCCGAGATTGGTGTCGGGCTCGCGGAAATGCACCGGCAGGAGCTGCGCGTGGATGTCCGTGAAGTGGAGCAGCGTCACCTGCCCCATCGGATCGAAGCGCAGCAGATCGTCCTGCGTGAGCCGCTGCTGCGCCAACGCGCGGGAGAAGTGGCCCGCGCCCGCGCTCAGCGCGCCGGTCGCTGCGGCGAGCTGGAGGAAATCACGGCGAGTGAGCATGCACGCATCTCTTCGTAGGGGCGGG
>CAYZSG010000079.1:0-20669 GCA_964481045.1 uncultured Candidatus Odyssella sp.
CCCACGAACACGCAGGCGGCCCGTTCCGGTTGGGGGAACGGGCCGCTTCGCGTTTTGGGTCCGCGCATATTCCCCACTCCCAATTGGGCATGGAAAACCGGCGGCCGCGCTGCGATATTAAAGGCTGGTCTGCCGTTCACGCGCGGAGAAGAGCCATGACGCCGAACGTCCCCAAAATGCCGCCGATCGAGGGCCTCCATCACTGGGCCATCAAATGCCGCGACGGCGAAGAGACGCGGCATTTCTACGAGGACATCCTCGGCCTGCCGCTCGTGCACATCATCAAGGCCGACTACGTGCCGAGCACGAAGCAGCACTGCCCCTACGTCCACCTGTTCTTCAAGATGGGCGACGGCTCCTATGTCGCGTTCTTCGATCTCGGCGACGATCTGGCGCCCGATCCCTCGCCGAACACGCCGGCTTGGGTCAACCACATCGCGCTGCGCATGAACAGCGTCGAGGAAGTGGAGCGCGCCAAGGCCCGACTCGAGGCGCACGGCATTCCTGTGATCGGCGTGACCGACCACCACTTCATCATGTCGATCTACTTCTTCGATCCGAACGGCTACCGCCTCGAGCTCACGCACGAGCTCGGCCCGGCCTCCTACGTCGAGAAGGCCGCGAAAGAGGCGCATGCCAGCCTCGCGGCCTGGAACGAGGAGAAGGCCAAGATCCGCGCCGCGCGGCAGATGAAGCAGGCCGCGGAATAGCCTTCGCGACACCGGAACGAACGCAGCCGGCATGACGGGAGCGGACCCGACCGAGGTTCCGTTCGCGACGGTCCACGAGGCCTTCGCGGCATCGGCGCGCGCCGTTCCGAACAGCGCCGTTCTGGCCGTCACCCCGAGTTCCGGCTGGGAGATCGGCGGCAAGCGCGAGATCAGCTATGGCGACGCCGCGCGCCGCGTCGAGGCGCTGACGGCGCTTTATCGCGCTGCGGGCTACGGCATCGGCCACCGCGTGGCGCTGCTGCTGCTGAACCGGCCCGAGCATTGCCTGCATCTGCTGGCGTTGAACGCGCTCGGCGCCGGCATCGTGCCGGTGAACCCCGACTACGCGCCCGACGAGATGCTCTATCTGCTCGAGCACTCGGAGGCCGATCTTGCGGTTTCGGTGCCGGAGCGCGTGGCCGATCTCGAAGCCGTATCGCGGCGGCTCGCCAGGACGCTTCCGGTCGTGAACGCGATGGCGCTGCCGGCCGCGCTGCCCGCGCCCAAGCGCGCCGCGTCCGGGGGCACGCCCGATGCCAGGACCGAGGCCGCCCTCTTCTACACCTCCGGCACGACCGGCCGGCCCAAGGGCTGCATCATCTCGAACCTCTACTTCCTCAACGTCGCGTTCGAGTATGCGCGCATGGGCGGCATCATCGCGATCCGGCCCGGCGAGGACCGCATCCTCAATCCGCTGCCCACGTTTCACCAGAACTGCGGCGCCGTGACGTTCACGACGGCGGTGGCGACGCGCAACTGCCTCATCACCGCCGACCGCTTCCATGCGCGGAGCTGGTGGAAAGACGTCGTCGCGACGGGCGCCACGGCGATCCACTATCTCGGCATCATGGTGCCGGCGCTGCTCAACCAGCCCGACTCGCCCGAGGAGAAGCAGCACAAGGTGCGCTTCGGCTTCGGCGCCGGAGTCGATCCCGCCGGCCGCGCCGCGTTCGAGAAGCGCTTCGGCTTCCCGATCGCCGAAGGCTGGGCGATGACCGAGACCGGCAATTTCATCAAGGACACGTACGAGCCGCGCCAGACCGACCGCCGCGCGATCGGAAAGTCCAACCCGTGGATGGAGGCGCGCATCGTCGACGAGAAGGACAACGAATTGCCGCGCGGCACGCCGGGCGAGCTCGTCGTGCGCGCCCCCGGCCCCGATCCGCGCCGCGGCTTCTATTCGGGCTATCTCAAGGACCCGGCGGCGACCGACGTTGCCTGGCGCGGCGGCTGGTTCCACACCGGCGACACCTGCCTGATCCAGGACGACGGCATGGTGGTGTTCCTCGACCGCAAGAAGAACATCATCCGCCGCTCGGGCGAGAACATCGCCGCGGCCGAGGTGGATGCATGCCTGCAGATGCACCCGGCCATCGACCGCGTCGCGGCCATCGCCGTGCCCGACGAGATGCGCCAGGAAGAGGTGATGGCCTGCGTCGTGCTGAAGCCGGGCCACGCGCCCGACGCGGCCACGGCGGCCTCGATCACAGAGCATGCGCTGGCGAAGCTCGCTTACTACAAGGCGCCGGGCTGGGTGTTCTTCCGCGATTCGCTGCCCCTCACCTCGACGCAGAAGGTGCAGAAGGCGCAGATGTTCCCGGCCGGCACCGATCCGCGGAAGCTCCCGGGCGCGTTCGACCTGCGCGAGAAGAAGAAACATTCGAAGCGGTAGCGGTCCCGCATCGTCATCCTGAGGCCGCTCTTGCGGCCGAAGGATCTCTCGGAAGGGGGGTCAGCGTCGAGAGATCCTTCGCTTCGATCAGGATGACGGGGGCGTGCGCGGCCCTGTCAGGAACCACGTCCGCATCTTCCCCTTGCCCTTGATCTCGATCTCGCCGCGCGATTCGAGATCGAACTTGTCCTGGATCAAGGCGTAGGTCGCCTCCGACACCTGGATCCAGCCGGGCTCGCCGGTCGATTCCATGCGGCTGGCCACGTTCACCGTGTCGCCCCACACATCGTAGAAGAATTTCTTCGTGCCGACGACGCCGGCCACGACCGGCCCCGAGCTGATGCCGATGCGGATCGAGAGCGCGCGGCCGGAGCTTGCCGCGATCGCGGTCACCGCCGCGCGCATGTCGAGCGCCAGGCGCGCCAACGCCTCGGCATGGTCGGCGCGCGGCGCCGGCACGCCGCTCACCACCATGTAGGCGTCGCCGGTCGTCTTGATCTTCTCGAGCCCGTAGCGCTCGACGAGCTGGTCGAACGCGGTGAACAGGTCGTTGAGGAAGAGAACGAGCTTCACCGGCAGCGTATCGGCCGCGCGCGCGGTGAAGCCGGCCATGTCGGCGAACAGGATCGAGGCCTCGGCGTGGCTGTCGGCGATCACCGATTCCTTCGATTGTTTCAGCCGCGCCGCGATGGCCGGGGGAAGGATGTTGACGAGCAGCGCCTCCGAGCGCGCGAATTCGCGCTCGGCGGCTGCCTCGGCGCGCGCGATCGCGCGCACGGCATAGAACACGACCGCGAACAGAACCGCGATCGTGACCGCCGCCGAGACGATGAAATTGGCGATCAGCGTGGCGGGCGGCACCAGCGTGGTGTTGAACGGCAGCAGGAGCTGCGCCGCGACGAACAGGATCGCGCCGAGCGTCACCACCGCCGCCGACAGCTTCACGCGCTCGACGCCGAAGAACAGCACCGAGAGCGCCGCCGCCGCGATGTAGTAGAGGTGGATGCCGGAGCCGCTGCCGAGCGCGGCCGCGAGCGCGAAGTTCGACGCATAGACGCTGCCCGCCAGCGCCAGCGGACCGGCGAGCGGCCCGTAGCGATGCAGGAACGGAATCGCCCCCCACACCAGCGCGTCCACGCCGTTGATGGCGACGAGGATCCAGAGCGTCCGGAAATCGTCGAGCGCCTGGAACACCGCGAACGCGCCGGCGACCGGCGCCGCGATGAACACGGTGATGTTCACCGCGCGCAGGCGGCGCGCGATCTTCTCGGGATAGCGCTCGGTTCCGAACGCGATGTTGGGCCAGAAACGCAATGCTCGGCCTTTCGTCCGATGGCGCGCGCTTGCGCCCGGCCGGCGCGGCCGGGACCGGGGCGGCGCGCGCCCGCGGAGGTCAGCGGTCGTCGCGGTCCTTGTCGTCGGTGTCCTCTTCGCCGTCATTGTTGTCGCCGATGATGGTGTCGGCGAGCTCGCGCAGGAACTCGGCGAGTTCCTCGGCGTCGGCGATTTCGGCGGATTGGTTCACCGCCGCCTCGATCATCGCGACGGGAAGGTAGTCCGCGAGGTCGCCACTCGACTTCATCGCGGTCTCGAGATGCTTCTCGGCCAGCGAAAGTGCCTTGTCGTAGGACTTGTCCTCGCGCAGATCGATCAGGTCGGCCATGGTTCGCTTCCGCTCCGTACCCGTGATTTTCCGTCGGGGAGGAACGAACGATAGCCGCGCGCGTCGGCGCTGGCGAACGGTTTTTTTCTCAGCCTTCCGTGCGCGCGATGAGGGTCTTGAGCGCCCGCTTGAGCGCCGCCGCCTCGCGCGCGGGATAGCCGGCCAGCACGCGCGCCTCGTGCTCGCGCGCCAGCGGCACCAGCTCGTCGGCGAGCCGCCGGCCCTTGTCGGTCAGGCGCAGCAGCACGCGGCGGCGGTCGGCCGTGTCGCCGAGGCGGACGACGAGCCCGTCTTCCGCCATGCGGTCGAGCACCTTGGTGAGAGTCGGCTGCTGGCAGAGCGCGCGCTCGGCGAGCAGGCCGACCGAGGCCGGGCCGCCCGCGAGCTGGCCGAGCACGCGCCATTCGAGCACCGAGAGCCCCCTCGCCTTCACGATCGCGTGGAATTGGGCGCTCGCCCCCATACTGGCGCGCGCGAGCAGATAGAGGAGATAATCCTCGACGAAATCGGGCGGCGCTTCGGCGGCGGGGCGCGCGCGGGCGGGGCTGGCCATCGGCCTCTCGTCCATTTCCATGAAAAGTCATAATATGACTTTTCATGGAAATCAAGCCGTGCTAGAAACCCACCGTCCGAAGGGAGCGAGGCCATGCTGCAGGAACGCATCGAGGGCAAGTGGATCGACGCATTCGCCAGCGTCTTCACCCATTGCGACGTCAAGGCCGGCGATCCGGTCGCGATCTTCTCCGAGACGCAGTCGCGCCCGGTCAACGTGCACCTCGCCGAACTGGCGCTGTTGCGCCTCGGCGCGAAGCCGTTCCACGTCATCGTGCCGAGCCCGGCGCAGACCGTGAAGGTGCCGATCCGCTCGACCGGCGCCACCAACACGATCGGCGGCGTGAAGCCGATCATCCAGGCGCTCGGCGGCAGCGTGCTGTTCGTCGACCTGACCACCGAAGGCATGATGCACGCGCCCGAGCTGCCCGAAGTCCTCAAGATGGGCGCCCGCGGCCTCTATATCTCCAACGAGCATCCGGACGCCCTCGAGCGGCTCACGCCCGACGCCGGTCTCGAAGACCGCGTGAAGATCGGCATGAAGATGCTGCGCGCCGCCAAGCAGATGCGCGTCACGTCGCCGGCCGGCAGCGATTTCACGGTCATGCTCGAGAAGGCGGTCACGGGCGGCGTCTGGGGCTTCACGAAGCGGCCCGGCACGTTCACGCACTGGCCGGGCGGGCTCTGCCTCTGCTTCCCGGCGAAGAACACGGCGAACGGGCGGCTCGTCATGGCGCCCGGCGACGCGAACCTCACCTTCAAGCGCTATCTCGAGGCGCCGGTGACGCTCACGATCGAGAACGACTACGTGACGAAGGTGGAAGGCGACGGGCTCGATGCCGAGCTCTTCCGCAGCTACATCGCCGCCTGGGGCGACCGCGAGGCCTATGCCGTGAGCCACGTCGGCTGGGGCATGAACGCCGGCGCGCGCTGGGACAGCCTGCCCTTCTACGACAAGCGCGACTTCAACGGCATCGAGCTGCGCGCCTTCGCCGGCAACTTCCTCTATTCCACCGGCGCCAACGAAGTGGCCGGCCGCCACACGCTCGGCCATTTCGACCTGCCGATGCGCAACTGCACCGTGACGCTCGACAACCAGACCGTCGTGAAGGACGGCGTGTTGCAGGCCCCGCTCGCATGAGCGGCCAGGCCTGATGCCGCGCCGCGTTCCGACACCGGCCTATGCCGCCGCGGGCACCGGCCCGCGCACCGTGCTGTTCCTGCACGGTATCGGCGGCAACCGCGATTCGTTCGCCGGCGACCTGCCGCGGCTCGCCCGCGGGTGGCGCGCGCTCGCCTGGGACATGCCGGGCTACGGCGCCTCGCCGCCGATCCTGCCGCTCACCTTCGAAGCACTCGCGCAGGCGGTTGTTGCCGTGCTCGATGCCGAGCGCGCGGAAAAGGCCGTGCTCGTCGGTCATTCGCTCGGCGGCATGATCGCGCAGGAAACCGCGGCGCGCTTTCCACAGCGCATCTCCGGCCTCGTGCTGTTCGCCACCAGCGCGGCCTTCGGCGGCAAGGACGATACGTTCAAGAACGCGTTCCTCGCCGATCGCCTGGCGCCGCTGAACGCCGGCCGCAAAATGCCGGAGATCGCCGAAGAACTGACCAAAGGCCTGTTCGGACCCAATCCGCCCGAAGCCGCGCGCCGCCACGCGATCGCGAGCATGGGCGCCATTCCCGAAGCCTCGTATCGCGCCGCGCTCGAATGCATCGTGACGTTCGACCGGCGCGACGATCTCGCGCGCATCGCCTGCCCCACCCTCGTGCTCGCCGCCGAGCACGACCGGCTCGCGCCGCCCAAGACGATGGAGCGCATGGCCGAGCGCATACCCGGCGCCGCCTATCGCTGCATCGCCGGCGCGGGCCACCTCGCCAATTTCGAGCAGCCCGCCGCCTTCGCCGCCGCCATCGACGAATTCCTCGCCACGATCCCCTGACCGGAGCCCTCGCCATGCCCGCCGTCGCCGACATGTTTTCGCCGCTCAACGCCAACCAGCGCCGTTTCGTCGACACGGTGCGTGCGCTCGGCCCCGAATTCCAGCGCCGCGGCTTCGCCAACGACGAGGAAGGCAAGTTCCCGGTCGAGAACTATGCCGACCTCAAGAAGCACAAGCTGCACGCCGTGAACATTCCGGCGCGCTACGGCGGCCTCGGCGGCAGCTACATGGATTACGGCGTGTTCAGCGCCGAGCTCGCGCGCTGGGACGGCGCCACCGCCCTCACCTTCAACATGCACGCGGCCACGATGATGTGGTCGAGCGTCATCGTCGACGATTTCGACCTGCCTGCGGACGCAAAGAAGAAGCACGAGGCGAACCGCGCCAAGATCTACGACAAGGTCGTGAATGAGGGCGCGATCTTCGCGCAACCGTTCTCCGAGCCCAACAGCTCTGCCGCCGCCGGCAAGGCGCCGTTCGGCACGGCCGCAAAGCGCGTGGATGGCGGCTACCTCGTGAGCGGCATGAAACACTTCGCGTCGCTCTCGGGCTATGCCGACTACTACGCCGTCGTCTGCACCGAGGAAGACAAGGACGGCATGCACGACGTGAAAAACACGGTGCTGATCGCCGTGCCGGCCAAGACGAACGGCGTGAAGGTGTTCGGCGGCTGGGACGTGCTCGGCATGCGCGCCACCGATTCGCGCTCGCTCGAGTTCAAGGACGTGTACGTGCCCGACGAGAACATGATCATGCCGCCGGGCATCTACTATCAGGCGGCGCTCAAGTGGCCGCACATGTTCATCTCGCTCACGCCATCCTATCTCGGCATCTCGCAGGCGGCGTTCGATTTCACGGTCGGCTATCTGCGCGGCGAGGTGGAGGGCGCGCCTCCCGCCGGCGGCGCGCGCCACAGCCCGGCCAAGCAGATGGCCATCGCCGAAATGCGCATCAAGCTCGAGCAGTCGAAGTCGCTCTGGTGGAGGATCATGCAAGAGGCGCGGCTCAATCCGACGAAGGATGAGCGCCTCCGCGCCTATATCACGCAATACACGGTGATGGAGAACGCGAACGAGATCTGCCAGCTCGGCCTGCGCGTCTGCGGCGGCCGTTCGATCTTCAAGAATTTCCTGATCGAGCGTCTCTACCGCGACAGCCGCTGCGGTTCCCTGATGCTGCCCTGGACCGCCGAGATCTGCCTCGAGCGCGTGGGCCGCGAGAGCCTGTTCGAGCCGGGCGAGAAGTAGCGCACGCGCCGTCGGGGGATCACGGCATGGACATTTCCAACTGGGTGGCACACCGCGCGCATTGGGCACCCGAGCGCACCGCGCTGCGCTTCGAGCGCGGCGACTGGACCAACGCGCAGTTCGAGGACCGCGTCGGCCGGGTTGCCGCCGCGCTCAGGAACGAGCTCGGGATCGGCGAGGGCGACCGCGTCGCGCATCTCGGGCTCAACTCGCCCGATCTGCTCGCGCTGTTCTTCGCCTGCGCGCGCATCGGGGCGATGATCGTGCCGCTCAACTGGCGCCTCACGCCGTCGGAGCACGCCTACCAGCTCGGCGATGCGGCGCCGGCGGCCCTCCTCGTCGAGCAGGAGTACTGGGATCACGTCGAGCGCATCCGCAGCCAGTTCGAGCATCTGCGCTATGTCGCCTATCGCGGCACGGCGCCAGCAGGGCGCGGCTGGCTCGACTACGAAGCGATGCTCGCGGCGCACGCGCCGATTCCGCCCGACCCCAAGCGCGACCTCAAGACGCCGTGCGAGATCAAGTACACGTCCGGCACCACCGGCAAGCCCAAGGGCTCGGTGCGCACCCAGGAAGGCGTGTTCTACAACGCGATCAACTCCGGCTACGTGTTCGAGCTGACGCCACAGGATCACGTGCTGACCGCGATCCCGATGTTCCATGCCGGCGGCATGCACATCCAGACCACGCCGGCGGTGCATTGGGGCGCCACCATCACGATCCACCGCCGCTTCGAGCCCGGTGCTGTGCTCGCCGAAATCGCGAAGAGCCGGCCGACGCTGCTGCTGGCCGTGCCCGCTGTCTCGGGCGCACTGATCGCACATCCAGCCTTCGCGCAGACGGACATTTCATGCCTGAAATGCGTCTGCGGCGGCTCCTCGGTCGTGCCCGAGGCGGTGATCCGGCCCTGGACCGACCGCGGCGCGCCGTTCAACCAGGTGTACGGCATGACCGAGACCGGGCCGACCGCGATCGCCACCTCGATCGCCGACGGCAAGCGCAAGAGCAGCTCCGCCGGCAAAGCCGTGCCCTACATGGAAGCGCGACTCGTCGACGATGCCGGCCGCGACGTGAAGACCGGCGCGCGCGGCGAGATCTGGCTGCGCGGCCCGGCCTTGCTCAAGGAGTACTGGCGCAATCCCGAGGCGACGCGCGAATCGTTCGATGCCGAGGGCTGGTTCAAGACCGGCGACGTCGCGCATTGCGACGACGAGGGCTTCTACTACGTCGACGATCGCAAGAAGGACATGATCATCTCGGGCGGCGAGAACATCTATCCCGCCGAGCTCGAGAACGTGTTGGCCGATTGCGCCGAGATCGCCGAGTTCGCCGTGATCGGCCGCGCCGACGAGCGCTGGGGCGAGATCCCGGTCGCCTGCATCGTGCTGAAGCCGGGCTGCGCGATGACCAGGGAGCAGGTGATCGGCCTGTTCCAGAACCGGCTCGCGCGTTTCAAGCATCCGCGCGACGTGCTCTTCCTCGAGGGCCCGCTGCCGCGCACCACGCTCGGCAAGGTACAGAAATTCGAGTTGCGCCACCGGCTCGGAGTCGGTTGATTGCCCGACGGCTGAGCACGCTTCATCCATACCGCGAGAAAGGATCGCGTGTGCGCGACCGCGCGCTCCTCTAGCTTCCGCGGCCCTCGCGCGTCGTCACTTGTCTCGATACGGCCTCGCCCCGCATGGCGCGCATGCGCGGCGCGGGTTGTCCGCATCGGCCGCGCAACTTACTATCCGGGTAAATACCCGCGTTCTCCGTCTCCGGGTCAGGAACCGTCCATGAGCCTCGTTCCCTCCACGTGGCGCCTTCCCATCGGCGTCATCGTGTTTTGCGGCTGCCTGATCGGCATCGTGTCATTCGGCGCGCGCGCGGGCTTCGGCCTGTTCCTGACTCCGATCTCGACCGAGTTCCAGTGGGGCCGCGAGGTGTTCGCGCTTTCGATCGCGATCCAGAACCTGGTCTGGGGGGCCGCGCAGCCCTTCGCGGGCATGCTCGCCGACAAATACGGATCGGGCCGGGTCCTCGTCATGGGCGCCTTCATCTACGCCGGCGGCGTGGCGCTGATGGCCTACTCCTCCGATCCGTGGCAGATGCACATCACCGCCGGCGTCGTCGTTGGCCTCGGCACGGCGTTCGCGTCGTTCATGATCGTGATGGCGACGATGGCGCGGAAGGTGTCGCCGAAATGGCGCACGCTCGTCATGGGCGTCGCCACCGCCTCGGGCTCGATCGGCCAGTTCACGATGGTGCCGCTCGGCCAGGCGTTCCTGAAAGCCTATGGCTGGCACACGGCGCTGCTGCTGCTGGCCGCGATCCTGCTGCTGATCATCCCGCTGGCCTCGACCATCACCGGCAAGGGCGCGCCCACGCCCGGCATGCGCGATCAATCCGTGCGCGAAGCGTTCGGCGAGGCGTTCGGCCACAAGAGCTACAATCTGCTCGTCGCCGGCTTCTTCGTGTGCGGCTTCCACGTCGCCTTCATCCTCGTCCACATGCCGGCCTACATCGTCGACAAGGGCCTGCCGCCGGAAACGGCCGCCACGGCGCTGGCGATGGTCGGGCTCTTCAACATCATCGGCAGCCTCTCGGCCGGGTATATCGGCGGGAAGTTCAGCAAGAAATATTCTCTGGCCGCGATCTATCTCGGGCGCGCGGCGGCGATCACGCTGTTCGTGCTGCTGCCGACGACGGAACTGACCGTCTATATGTTCGCGGCGGCAATGGGCCTGCTCTGGCTTTCCACCGTGCCGCTCACCTCGGGCCTGGTCGCGCAGTTCTTCGGCATGCGCTATATGGCGATGCTGTTCGGCTTCGTCTTCTTCTCGCACCAGGTGGGGAGCTTCCTCGGCGTGTGGCTCGGCGGCAGGCTCTATGATTCCTACGGCACATATGACGTCGTGTGGTGGCTGAGCGTGGCGCTCGGCATCGCCGCCGCGATCGTCCACCTGCCGATCCGCGAGGCGCCGGCGCCGCGGCTCGCCCCCGCTGCCGCATGAGCGCTGCCCCCGCCACCGTCACGGCGCCCGCGCGGAGCTGGCGCACGCCGGCCCTGATCATCGTCAGCGGGCTGTTGCTGAGCCTCATCGCGTTCGGCGTGCGCTCGGGCACCGGCCTGTTCCTGTCGCCGATTTCGCAGGAGCTCGGCTGGGGCCGCGAGGTGTTCGCGCTCTCGATCGCCCTGCAGATGCTGATCTGGGGCGCCTGCGTGCCCATCGCCGGCGCGATCGCCGACAAGTTCGGCTCGGCCCGCGTGCTCGCGACCGGCGCCGTGTTCTACGGCGTGGGCTTCGCGCTGATGGCCTATTCGTCCGAGCCGTGGCACATGCACCTCACGGCGGGCGCGCTGGTCGGCATCGGCCTCGCCGGCACGTCGTTCACGATCGTGATCGCGGTGCTGTCGCGCATGGTGCGGCCGGAGCGGCGCTCGGTCGTGGTCGGCCTCTGCTCCGCCTTCACCTCGCTCGGCCAGTTCGTGATCCTGCCGCTCGGCCAGGGCTTCATCACCGCCTATGGCTGGCATACGGCGGCGATCCTGCTCGGCGCGATCGCGCTTTGCATGCTTCCGTTCGCGTTCGTCGTCCGCGCCAATGGGCGGCCGGCGGCGGGCGTCGTCGACCAAAAGCTGACCGCGGCGCTCGGCGAAGCCTTCGGCCACCGCTCCTACGTGCTGACCGTGATCGGCTTCTTCGTTTGCGGTTTTCAGCTCTTCTTCATCGTCAACCACCTGCCGTCCTACATTTCGGATCAGGGCCTGCCGCCATGGGTGGCGAGCTGGACCCTGGCGATGGTCGGCCTCGCCAATGTCGTCGGCGCGATTCTGGCCGGGTTCATCGGCGGCCGATGGCCGCACCACAAGCGCCTCTGGCTCGCCGCCATCTACGTGACGCGCTCGATCGCCACGCTCGGCTTCATCCTGCTGCCGCTGGCGCCGGCGAATGCGATGATCTATGGCGCGATCATGGGCCTGTTGTGGCTCTCCACCGTGCCGCTCACGCAGGGGCTCGTTGCCCAATTTTTCGGCCTGCGCTGGATGGCGACCCTGTTCGGGATCGCGTTTTTCAGCCACCAGGTCGGCGGCTTCCTCGGCGTCTGGCTCGGCGGGCTGCTGTTCGACCTCTACAAGTCGTACGACATCGTCTGGTGGCTCAACATCGCGCTGGGCTTGTTCGCCGCCGCCGTGCATATCCCCATTCGCGAGGCGCCGGCCCCGCGCCTTGCGGCGGCCGCCGTTGCCGGAGCAAGATAGCGCCGGATCTGGCGCAAAGGCATGCTCGACCTCTCGGTTTCCCTCGACGACAAGTACAAGCGCGATCGCGGCCCCGTTTACATGAACGGGACGCAGGCGATCGTGCGCCTCGCGATGCTGCAGGCGCAGCGCGACCGCGCGGCCGGCCTCAACACCGGCGGCTTCATCTCCGGCTATCGCGGCTCGCCGCTGGCGGCGCTCGATTTCGAATTCTGGCGCGCACGGAAATTCCTCGAGCCGCTCTCGATCAAGTTCCAGCCGGGCTTGAACGAGGACATCGCCGCCACCTCGGTGTGGGGCACGCAGCAGATCCACTTCTATCCGAAGCCGAAATACGACGGCGTGTTCGCGATGTGGTACGGCAAGTCGCCGGGCGTGGACCGCGCCGGCGACGCGATCAAGCACGCGAATCACGCCGGCACGGCGAAGCACGGCGGCGTGCTCTGCGTGATCGGCGACGACCACGCGCAGAAATCCACGTCCACCACGTCGCAGAGCGAATACGCGATGATGGACGCGATGATCCCGGTGCTGGCCCCGACCAACCCGCAGGAATTCATCGACCTCGGCCTGTTCGGCTTCGCGCTCTCGCGCTATTCGGGCCTGTGGGTCGCGTTCAAGCTCGTCGATTCGAACATCAGCGCCTCGGGCACGATCGAGATCGACCCGGATCGACCGCCGTTTGCGCTGCCGAACGAATTCGCGATGCCGCCCGACGGCGTGCACTCGCGCTGGCCCGACGACCGCATTCCGCAGGAATGGCGGCTCAAGCATGTGAAGCTGCCGGCCGCGCAGGCCTTCGCCCGCGCCAACGGCATCGACCGCATCGTCTATGACAGCCCCAAGGCGCGGCTCGGCATCGTCGCCTCGGGCAAGTCGTGGCTCGATCTCGAGCAGGCGATGACCGAGCTCGGCCTCGACGCCGCCGCCTGCGCCTCGCTCGGCCTGCGCATGCTGAAGCTCGGCATGATCTGGCCGCTCGAGACCGGCACGATCGCGCGCTTCGCCGACGGGCTCGAGGAGATTCTCGTCGTCGAGGAGAAGCGCGGCTTCATCGAAGACCAGATCAAGACGATCCTCTACGACCGCGCGCAGCGCCCGCGCCTCGTTGGCAAGCGCGACGAGAGCGGCGCCGAGCTGCTGTCCGATTGCCTCGAGCTCGAGCCGAACCAGGTGGCGCTCGCGGTCTCCGCGCGCATCCTGCGCTTCGCCGACCACGCCGATCTGCGCGCGCGCCGCGCCGCGATCGCCGCGCGCCAGCCGGCCAAGCTGCCGCCGGTGCATGCGCGCACGCCGTTCTTCTGCTCGGGCTGCCCGCACAACACCTCGACCGTGACACCCGAGGGCAGCATCGCCGCGGCCGGCATCGGCTGCCATTCGATGGCGATCTGGACCGGCCGCGCCGTGGCCTTCACGCAGATGGGCGGCGAAGGCACGCAGTGGATCGGCATCGCGCCGTTCACCGATTCGCCGCACCTGTTCCAGAACGTCGGCGACGGCACCTATTACCACTCGGCCAGCCTCGGCATCCGCGCCGCGGTCGCGGCCAACGTGAACATCACGTTCAAGCTGCTGTTCAACGACGCCGTCGCGATGACCGGCGGCCAGCCGATGGACGGGCCGCTCACCGTGCCGCAGATCACGCGGCAGATCCACGCCGAGAACGTGGCGCGCATCATCGTCGTTTCCGACGACATCGAGAAGTATCCGATCGGCACCGATTGGGCGCCGGGCGTGACGCTGCGCCACCGCGACGAGCTCGACGCGGTACAGAAGGAGCTGCGCGAAGTCCCCGGCGTCACCGTGCTGCTCTACGACCAGACCTGCGCGGCCGAGAAGCGCCGGCGCCGGAAGCGCGGCACCTATTACGATCCGCCCGAGCGCATCTTCATCAACGAGCTCGTTTGCGAGGGCTGCGGCGATTGCGGCCGCGCCTCCAACTGTATCTCGGTGCAGCCGGTCGAGACCGAGTTCGGCACGAAGCGCCGCATCGACCAGTCGAACTGCAACAAGGACTACTCCTGCATCAAGGGCTTCTGCCCGAGCTTCGTCACCGTCGTCGGCGGCAAGGTGCGCAAGTACAAGGGCAGCGGCGGCGACGCGGCGAAGGCCGCGCTGCCCGAGCCGAAGCTGCCCGCGCTCGACGCGCCGTGGCCGATCCTCGTCACCGGCATCGGCGGCACCGGCGTCGTCACGATCGGCGCGATCATTGGCATGGCGGCGCATCTCGAGAGCCGCGCCTGCTCGGTGTCCGACGTGGTCGGCCTCTCGCAGAAGAACGGCCCGGTGCTGAGCCAGATCGTGTTCGCCAAGGACCGCGCGGCGCTGCACTCGCCGCAGATGGCGAGCGGCTCGGCGAAGGCGCTGATCGCCTGCGATCTCGTCACCTCCACGATGCCCGACGCGTTCGGCAAGCTGGCGCCCGAGACGCGCGCGGTCGTGAACCTCGAGGAGACGCGCACCGGCGAATTCGTCCAGAACTGGGACAAGCCGTTCGAAACCGGCGCGATGCGCGCGCGCCTCGAGGGCCGTCTCGACGCCGCGCATTCCGACTTCATCCCGGCGACGAAGCTCGCCGTGGCGCTGATGGGCGACAGCATCGCGGCCAACATGTTCATGGCCGGCTTCGCCTGGCAGAAGGGCCTCGTGCCGCTCTCGCGCGAGGCGATTGAGCACGCGATCAAGCTCAACGGCGCCGCGGTGGACATGAACCTGCGCGCGTTCGACTGGGGCCGCCGCGCCGCCGTCGATCTCGCCGCCGTCGAGCGCGTGGCCAAGGCCGCGCCGCCGGCCGGCCCGCGCACGCTCGACGAGACGATCGCGCAGCGCGCGGAATTCCTCGCCGCCTACCAGAACGCCGCCTATGCGGCGCGCTATCGCGCGCTCGTCGACCGCGTGCGCAAGGCCGAGGCCGAGCGCGTGCCGGGATCGTCGGCGCTGGCCGAGGCCGTCGCGCGCTATGCGTTCAAGCTGATGGCCTACAAGGACGAATACGAGGTCGCGCGGCTCTACACCGACGGCGCGTTCCTCAAGCGGCTCGGCGAGCAGTTCGAGGGCGGTTACAAGCTGCGCTTCCATCTGGCGCCGCCGCTGTTCGCGCAGCGCGATCCGGAAACCGGCAAGCTCAAGAAGCGCCGCTACGGGCCGTGGGTCTTCACGGCGTTCAAGGTGCTGGCCAAGCTGCGCTTCCTGCGCGGCACGAAGCTCGACGTTTTCGGCTACACGGCCGAGCGCCGCGGCGAGCGCAAGCTGATCGCGGACTACGAGGCGCTGATGGGCGAGATCGCGGCGAAGCTTACGCCGGCCAATCACGCCGCGGCCGTGGCGCTCGCGCGCATCCCGGAGCACATCCGCGGCTATGGCCATGTGAAGGATGCGAATCTCGAAACGGCGAAGAAAGAGGAAGCGAAGCTGCTCGCGGCGTTCCGCGATCCGGTGCCGCTGCGCGTGGCCGCGGAATGACGATGCTCGCGCGCATCGCCGCAGCGGTCGTCGCACTCATGCTTTCGCTCGGCGTCGCGCGCGCGGCCGACGAAGCCGGCTTCCGCGCCTGGATCGACGCGTTCAAGGCCGAAGCGCGCCAGCAAGGCATTTCCGACGCGACGTTCGATGGCGCCTTCGCGGCGGCGAGGTTCAATCCGCGCATCATCGAGCTCGACAGCGCACAGCCCGAGTTCGTGAAGCCGGTGTGGGAATACATCGCCGGCGTCGTCACCGAGGATGCGCTGAAGCGCGCGCGGCTGAAGCTGAAGGAGCACGCGGCGCTGCTGGCGCGCGTGCAGCAGCGCTACGGCGTTCCACCCGAATACATCGTCGCGATCTGGCGCATCGAATCGGGCTTCGGCGCGAATTTCGGCAGTTTCAACGTCGTCGAGGCGCTGGCGACGCTGGCCTATGCCGGGCGGCGGCGGGATTTCTGGAAGGGCGAGCTGATCGCTGCGCTGCGCATCGCGCAGAGCGGGGAGGTGCCGCCCGAGCGCCTCGTCGGCTCCTGGGCCGGCGCCATGGGCCACACGCAGTTCATGCCGAGCGGCTTCCTGAAGCTCGCCGTGGATTTCGACGGCAACGGCAAGCGCGATCTCTGGACGAGCCTGCCCGACGTGTTCGCCTCCACCGCCAACCACCTCGTCGCCGGCGGCTGGAAAGGCACGACGCCGTTCGGCATCGAGGTGCGCCTGCCGGCGAATTTCGACTACGCACTGGCCGAGACGCAGAGGAAGCCCGTGGCGGACTGGCGCGCGCTCGGCGTGACGCTCGCCGACGGCCGCCCGCTGCCGGCCTGGCCCGGCGAGACGGCGATCATCGTCCCGGCGGGGCACCGCGGCCCGGCGTTCCTCGTGAGCGATAACTACCGCGCGCTGCTCGACTACAACAACGCGATGGCCTACGCGCTCTCGCTCGGCCTGTTCGCGGAGCGACTGCGCGGCGGCGGGCGCATCGCCAAGCCCTGGCCCACCGCCGACCGCCAGCTCGGCCGCACCGAGAAGGAAGAGCTGCAGCGGCTGCTCGCCGAGCGCGGCTTCGATCCCGGCAAGATCGATGGCCAACTGGGCCCGAATTCGCGTGCGGCGATCCGCGCGTTCCAGAAAAAGGCCGGTTTGCCGCCCGACGGCTATGCCGAACATGGTTTATTGGAGCTGATACGCAAATCTCCCAAGCCTTGAGCCGGGAACGCCCCATTTCCCGCTTGCGTATTCGATAAAGAGTTGATTCTTTTCGAATTCACGAAGGGTTCCGCCTGGGGATAGGCGGCAATTCCGGGCCGACATGGGGGCCAGCATGATGGACGGGACACGGCGCCTGGCGCCGTTCGCACGCTTCGCGGCGCTCACGGGCGTGCTCGCGCTCGCCGCCTGCGGCGGCGGAACCACGCGCACGATGGACGGCTCGATGGCCGAGCAGCTCAATCGCTGCCGCGCGGCCTCGGCGCACATCTACGAGGCTTCGGGCTTCTCCGACTATGTCGGTCGCGTGCGCAGCACGGCGCAGCGCTGCGGCATCGGCAGCCGGGGGCTCGCGGCGCTCGGCGCCGTCGAGCAGCGCGCGGCGCTCGACACCGACCGCTTTCCGCCCGGCCTCTCGCCGCAGGAAGCGGCGCTGCCGCGCGGCGAATACCGCGAGCGCACCGTCAACCCGACGCGGCGATACGTCGAGGACCGCATCGAGAAGCTTTCCCCGCGCGGCCGCGAATTGCTTGAGCGCCACCGCTCGCTCTTGAAGCGCGTCGAGGCGCGCTGGGGCGTGCCGGCCGAATACATCGTCGCGTTCTGGGGCGTCGAGACGAATTTCGGCGGCTTCATGGGCACGCACGACGTCGTCGAGACTCTCGCCAATCTCGGCCACGGCTCGAGCCGCCGCCGCTTCTTCACCGAGGAATTGCTCGGCGCGCTGATCCTGCTCGATCGCGGCCATGTGCAGCGCGGCTTCAAGGGCTCCTACGCCGGCGCCTTCGGGCACGCGCAGTTCATGCCCACCTCCTACATCCAGAACGCCGTCGATTTCGACGGCGACGGCCGCGCGGATCTGTTCGGCTCGCTGCCCGACGTGTTCGCCTCGATCGCCAACTACGAAGTGCAGCGCGGGCGCTGGGATTCGAAGGTGGGCTCCGCGATCTTCGAAGTGCGGTTGCCGGCCGATTTCGACCACAAGGAAGCCGACATCGAGAACCGCCGCGACGTCGGCCACTGGGTGAGCCGGCGCGTGACCCGCGCCGACGGCGCGCCGCTGCCGGGCAGCCTCGGCCAGACCGCGATCCTGCTGCCGGCCGGCTGCAACGGCCCGGCCTTCATGGTGACGCAGAATTTCTATGCGGTGATGGACTACAATCCGCTCGTCGAATACGCGATGGCCGTCACCATGCTGGCCGAGACGATGCGCGCCGGCGAATACCGCCTCGCGCGCGCGTGGCCCGAGGAAGACGCGCTGGGCCAGAGCGGCCGCGCCGAGCTTCAGCAGGCGCTCAACCGGCGCGGCTACGCCGACCTGAAAGTGGACGGCAAGATCGGCCGCGAGAGCCGCACGGCGATCCGCCAGGCGCAGGCGGCGCTCGGCCAATGCGCCGACGGCTACGCCAACGCCGCGCTGCTCGCGGCGCTCGAGAGCGGCGACCGCAGGCCCACCTTCGCGCGCCAAGACGCGACGCCGCGCGAATTCCCGCGCCAGGAGCGCGAAGCGGCCCCGCGCCGCGATGCGGACCGCCGCGAGATCGAGCGCCAGGACGCGACGCCGCGGCGCGGCCTCTTCCCGGCCACCGCCTCGACCAAAACCTTCGCGCCGGCGCCAAGGGCGAAGCCCGCGCCGAAGGCCAAGCCTGCGCCAAAGGCCAAGCACGCCGCGCTCAAGGCGAAGCCCAAGGCGAAGCCAAAGAAAAAGAAGCCGCGCCGCGACGACGACTGAGCGGCGGCGCCTGTCAAGATCCGTAACCAGGCACGCGAGTCTCGCGCGCTTCGCGCCACGGCAATGTCCGGAAAAGCCCGGAAAAGCCGGGCCATGCCGGTCAATGCCGGGGTGCCCGCCGCCATCTCGCCATTCCGCCGCGCCCCTCCCCCCGTCCGCGCGTAGGCTTTTGTAGGCTTTCGTAGGCTTTTCGGTGCATTTCGAGGCATCGGCGGTGCATTCTTGGATGCGCACCCTTTCGCGCGCGCTGGCGACGCGCGTGTTCCAGAACGAGATTCACATCTCCAAACAGCCGCGCACGGCACGAAGCCGCCCGCCGGACCACTCTGGGCCTCGGCGCAATTTAGAACATTTAAAGAACAAAAACAAGGCCGCCCCGATCAATCGCGGGCGGATTTGCTCCGCGGAACCGCGCGCGAGCCCGGCGCGTTCTCGACACATGCCGCAAACCCGCCGCCCCTCCGCGCGCAAGCGCCGTGCAAAGACCATCGTCGATTTCGCGACCGGCGAAGTACACGACCGTGCGATCGACGCGGCCGGCGATCCGCGCGCGATCGAGCAAGCCCAAGGCAAGTTGCCGTCCGCGGACGAGCCGCACGGATCGACGCGCCTCTCCAACCAGGAACGCGCGCGCCTCGGCATCGACGGCCCGAAGGGCGCGCGCCGCGCCCGCGTCGAGGCCCAGAAATCGCGCCGGCGCTGGGTGAAGGAACGAAAAATTCCCTGACACTCAAGAACGACGAGAACGACGCGCCCGCGCTGCGCGCGCTCGCCTGACCGCGGCTACGGGATCGCGAAGACGGCGACCGGCTCGGCGACGCCACGCAGCGGGCTCGGCGGCCGCGCCACCGCCGCCGTGCCGCTGCCCGCGAGCAGCTTCGACGCGGCCGGGTGGCTCACCACCGGCTGCGTCGCCAGGATCTCGCGCGAGGTGCAGAGGCCCTGCACGCGCGCCGCGATATTGACCGTCTGGCCGAAATAATCCTGCCGGTCGTTGAGCGTCACCGCGAGGCACGGGCCTTCGTGGATGCCGATCTTGAGCAGCAGGTCTTCTTTCTGGCGCTCGTCGTTGAGGCGGCGCATCTCGTCGCGCATGCGCAGCGCGGCGGCCAGCGCGCGGTCGGGCGTCGAGAACGTGGCCATCACCGCGTCGCCGATCGTCTTCACCACGGCGCCCGCCTCGGCCGCCACGATCTGGTTCAGCACCTGGAAATGCGCGCGCACGAGATCGAACGCGGCGAGATCGCCCACCCGCTCGTAAAGCTCGGTCGAGCCCTTCAGATCGGTGAACAGGAAGGTCAGGCTCGTGATCTTGAGGCGCTGATCGGCGTCGAGCGCGTCGGTGCCGTAGACGTCGCGAAAGCTCTGGTTGCTGAGCAGGCGCTTCGCGGTGAGGAACGGCTTGCGGCGGCCGAGCAGGTCGTGCAGCGCGTCGCCGGCGATCCACAGCGCGGGCAGAACGCGCCGCCCGGTGCGGTTCTCGATCGAGAGACGCAACGGGCCCGGGCGCATTTCGAGCGTCGATGTCGGCGCCGCATCCTTCTCGAGGATGATCGACAGGCTCTGCCGCTCGCGCGTGGGTTCGCCCTTCACGTCGAGGAACTGCACCGAATGCATCACCGGCTCGAACACGATGACGAACTCGGCCGGCAAGGTCAGCGAGAGAATCGCCTTCTCGCCCGGCGGGAGTTCGATCGAGTCGATCGTCGTCGCCGCGAGAATCGCCTCCGCGTTCTCGGGCGGGTCGATGCCCGACCCCCAGAAGACCTGGCGCATGTATTCGAAGAACGGCAGCTCGTCGGGCGCATGGGCCGCGATGCGGCGGATGCGCGGGCTGACCGTGAACGTGACCTCGACCATCTCGTCGAGCGTCGGCTCGTAGCCGGCAGCGCAGAGCGCGCAATTGTATTCGTGGGCGTGGACGCTCTTGAGCGTGGCGCTGGCGCCGAGCACGCCGCCGCAGCCGGGGCAGAGCACGTTCCATGACAACTCGAAGATGCCGAGCCGCGCGGCGCGCAGGAACGCGGCGATCGTCCGCTCCTCATCGACGCCGTATTGGCGCGCGAAATCGAGCACGTTGATGCGGCAGAGCGCATGATCGGGCGCCTCGCGCACATGGCGCTCGATGGCATCGACCACGCCGGCATCGGCGCGCTCACGGAGGGCGGAGAAGAGGGAGGTGGCTTCGGACATGCGGGCAGCATAGCCGATCCCGGCGATCGAGAGAACGCATCGAAACGATG
>CAYZSG010000080.1:0-20542 GCA_964481045.1 uncultured Candidatus Odyssella sp.
CGGCGATCGACACGATCCTGTCCGAGAAGAACGAAGACTACGCCGCGCACCGCTCCGGCGGCTTCGGCATGAAGCCCCCGGCGATCCTGGTGATGAAGGAGGGCGGCTTCGCCGCCTGGATGAAATCCCGCGGCCGCTATGGCGGCCAGAACAAGGTGCCGCGCATCATCAACGATCAGGCGCTGTTCGAGGGGTTGCGCAGTTTCGCGCAGGGTTTTCCAGGGCCGTAGTACGAGCCTCTCGAAACGGCATCATGCCGACCGAAGCGAGCCGCACTTGCGGCTCGCAAAGTGGAGGCATCGCGGCACAGCGGCCATGCGCGACTGCAACGCGATCCCTCCACTCCGCAGCCGCGCAGAGCGCGGCTGCTCTGGTCGGGATGACGGTGAGGCAGTCGCTTCGGGCATCAATCCTCCGCGCCGCCGCCGGTGATGAGGCGGGAGCCGCGCTGGAAGGTGAGGTAGGACCAGAACCAGTCGAGCGCCACCGCGATGCGGTTGCGGAAGCCGATCAGGAAGAAGATGTGCGCGATGCCCCACAGCCACCAGGCCGGGTTGCCGCGCAGGCGCAACCAGCCGAAATCGACGACCGCGGCTTTCCTTCCGATCGTCGCCAGATTGCCGGCGTGGCGGTAGCGGAACGGGCCGGGGAAATCGCGGCCCTTGATGCGCGCGAGGATCGCGGCGGCGGCGAACGCGCCGGCCTGCTTCGCGGCGGGCGCAATGCCGGGCACCGGCTGGCCCTTGGGATCTTTCATCGCGGCGGTGTCGCCGACGACGAAGATCTCGGGATGTCCGGGCAGTGTGAGATCGGCGTTGACGATCGCGCGGCCCGCGCGGTCCTTCTCGGCGCCAAGCCATTTCGCGGCCGGCGAGGCGGCAACGCCGGCGGCCCACATCACCGTGCGCGTCTCGATCCGCTCGGCGCCGACCATCACATGATCCGCGGCGACGGCCGAAACCGGCGTGCCCTTGCGCACCTCGGCGCCGAGTCGCGCCAGCGCGCGTTCGGCGGCGGCGGAGAGGGATTCGGGAAACGCCGCGAGGATGCGCGGGCCTGCCTCGACCAGAATGATGCGCGCCTGGCGCGGGTCGATGTTGCGGAAGTCGCGCGCGAGCGCGGTCTTGGCCAGTTCGGCGACGGCGCCGGCGATTTCGACGCCGGTCGGCCCGCCGCCGATCACGATGAAGGTCAGCAGGCGCTCGCGCTCGGCGGGGTCGGCCTCCGTCTCGGCCTTCTCGAACGCGATCAGGATGCGGCGGCGGATGTCGGTCGCGTCCTCGATCTTCTTGAGGCCCGGCGCGTAGGGCTCCCACTCGTCATGGCCGAAATAGGCGTGGCGCGCGCCGGTGGCGACGATGAGGTAGTCGTAGGGCACGCGCTGATCGCCGGCGATCACGGCCTTCGCCGCCGTGTCGATCGCCGTCACCTTGCCCATCAGCACGGTGGCGTTGCGCTGGTGGCGCAGGATGCCGCGGATCGGGCTCGCGATCTGCGCCGGCGAGAGGCCGGCGGTCGCCACCTGATAGAGCAGCGGCTGGAACAGATGGTAGTTGCGGCGATCGATGACCGTCACGTCCACCGGCGCACGGCGCAGCGCGTGCGCGGCGGCGAGCCCGCCGAAGCCGGCGCCGACGATGACGACGCGCGGGCGGCCCGGGCGCGTGGCGTCGCGCTCGGGCGATACCGGCGCCGCGGCCGGCGGGGTCGTGGTGATGGCGGTGTCGCGCATGGCGGCGGTTGCAGTGCTTCCCGAGAACATGGTGCCTTTTCCCTGCGCGATCAACGCGTCACGCACCGATGCCGATGCCGACACCGAGCTTGATCAGGCGCCGCTCCATCTCGTCGTTGAGGGCCGAAACTCGGCGGGCATAAGCGAGATAGCGCCGCCGCGCGAGACGGGCGGCGATGGCGAAGCCGAGAAGGAAGATGCCGACGGCGGTAAAAACGGCAAGGACGGCGAGCAGCATGGCGAATTCTCCCTCAGAGATACGTGCCGCGGATATCGACGGTCGATTCCTTGCCGAGCCGGTCGAAATTCTCCTTGAGCCAGGCCTCGGCATGGGCGCGGCCGCTGTCGCGCAGGTTCACGAGGAACTCCCAATCGGCGTTGAGCTTGCTCGTGTGGCCGAGCTCGTTCATCACCTCGTTGGCCGCGATGCTGTGGATCAGCATGCGCTTCATGCCGTCGGACTTGAGCTCGCCGCTGTCGATGAGCTTGGTGACGAAGCTGATTGCGCGCATCTCGCGCATCAGCGAGGAATTGAAGCTGATCTCGTTGATGCGGTTCAGGATCTCCGCCGCCGTGTGCGGCATGTGCTTGCGCTCGAGCGGATTGATGTGGACGATCAGCACGTCGCTGCTGCCGCAATTGTAGATCAGCGGATAGATGCAGGGATTGCCCATGTAGCCGCCGTCCCAATAGGGATCGCCGTCGATCTCGACGGCCTGGAACATGAAGGGCAGGCAGGCCGAGGCGAGCACCGAATCGACCGAGATCTCGTCGTTGTCGAACACGCGCACCTTGCCGGTGCGCACGTTGGTGGCCGAAAGGAACAGCTTCACCGGGCAGCACGTCATGCGCAGCTTCTCGAAATCGACGCATTCGGCCACGACGTCGCGCAGCGGGTTGTAGTTCAGCGGATTGAACTGGTAGGGCGAGAGAACCCGCGTCAGCATGTCGAAGAACATGAACGCCGGCGAGGATTCGAGCGCCTTGTTGCCGAACAGGCGGTCGAGCGGCGTCGGCTGCAGCGGGCTGAACGCCGCGGCGTGGCTGATGCGCCGCCAGAAATTCGCCAGCGCCTTCTTGGCGCCTTCGCGCCCGCCCTGCGAAAGCCCGTAGGCGAAGACCGCGGCGTTCATCGCGCCAGCGCTCGTCGCGCTGATTCCGTCGAAGCCGAGCCGCTCGTCCTCGGCGAGGCGATCGAGAACGCCCCAGGTGAAGGCGCCGTGCGCGCCTCCGCCCTGGAGCGCGAGGTTGATCTGTTTCAGCCCGGCGATCTTCGCGTGGTCGTGGTGCCTGTGCGCGCTCTCGCCCGTGTGGGCGGGCGTCGTGTTCATCGCGTCCATGGCGTTACCCCCTTCGATTCGTGATTATTGAGCCGTCCAGCCGCCCTCGACCGGCAGTGCGGCGCCGGTGATCGAGGCGGCGCCGTCGCCGCTCAGGAAGACGGTCAGCGCGCCGATCTCTTCGACCGTGGCGAAGCGCTTGTTCGGCTGCTTGGCCAGCAGCACTTCGCGTACGACGCGCTCGCGCGGCAGGGCGTGCGACTTGGCCTGGTCCTCGATCTGCTTCTCGACCAGCGGCGTCCACACATAGCCCGGGCAGATCGCGTTGGCCGTGATGCCGGCCTCCGCCGTTTCGAGTGCCACCACCTTGGTGAGGCCGACGATGCCGTGCTTCGCGGCCACGTAGGCGGCCTTGAACGGCGAGGCGACGAGGCCGTGGGCCGAGGCGATGTTGACGATGCGCCCGAAGCCGCGCGCCTTCATGCCCGGCACGGCCGCCTTGATCGCGTGGAACGCGGCGGAGAGGTTGATCGCGAGGATCGCGTCCCACTTCTCCTCGGGAAAGCTCTCGATCGGCGCCACGTGCTGGATGCCGGCGTTGTTGACGAGGATGTCGACCGCGCCGAATTCGCGCTCGGTGCGCGCCACGAGCGCGCGGATCGCCTCGGGCTTCGTCATGTCGGCCGCGTCATAGCCGGCCTTGACCGTGAACGCCGCGGCGAGATCCGATCGCGTCTTCTCCACATCGGCGGCGGCGCCGAGCCCGTTCAGCATCACGTTGGCGCCGGCGGCGGCCAGCGCCTTGGCGACGCCGAGACCGATGCCGCTCGTCGAGCCGGTGACGATGGCGGTTTTTCCCGCGAGAACGGCGCGGGTCGCGGCGTCGGGGACGACGTGGGTGTCCATGAAGCTCTCCTCGTGCATGTCGTTGCGTTGCGCGGACAATGCCGGGGAGACGGGGCCGTCTCTAATGCCGTGTAATCATGGAATCGATTATCCCCCTCGCCCTGCCGACGCCTCGCGTCGGCAGGGCGAGGGGGAATTGATTCGATACCCAAACGGCATGAGCACGGACCGGTCGCAGGAAATAGCGTGGCGTCTTCGAACGCAGGGGGCCGCCAATGCAAGGATCGACGCTTACATGCTCCCGCCGCCCGATGCCGCCGTGCCCAGCCTAGAATTCCCGCGCACCGTCGAGGACTACATCGGCACGATGCCGTTGCGCCTCGGCGTCATGTGCACCATCGGGCCGCTGCGCTTTACGCCGTTCCTGGCGAAGCTCCGCATGGATTTCCCGGGCCTGAAGCTCGCGATCGCGGAGGGCACGCCGGCGCGGCTCGGCGCCCAGCTCGATGCGGGCGCGCTCGATCTTGCCGTGCTCGCGCAGCCGCATGCGTTCCCGCCGCGCTGGGCCGCGTCGGCGCTGTATCGCGAGCGCTTCGTGGTGGCACTGCCGATGGGGCACGCGTTCACCGGGCGCCCGGCGGTGCGGGTCCGCGACCTGCACGGGCAGGACTACGTTTCGCGCGCGAGCTGCGAGTTCGCGCCCTATATCGACACGCTCATGGCCGAGCGCGGCATCGATCTCAATGTCGTGTTCGAGAGCGAGCGCGAGGAGTGGGTGCAGACGATGATCGTGTCGGGCGCCGGCATCGCCTGCATGCCCGAGCATTCGCCGATGCTGCCGGGGCTCGTCGTCCGCCCGATGACGGAGCCGGAGGTCGTTCGTGAAATCTCGCTCGTGTCGCCCACCGGCCGCATACTGCAGCCGGCCGCGCAAACCTTCGCACGGGCGATCAAGGCATATGACTGGACACTTTGAGATCGTGCTTCACCCAAACGCTTCTTGGCGTCCCCGCGAACGCGGGGACCCATGCCGCCGCGAGCGACCTTCCGCGGTGTTTCGCACGTCAGCGGAGCGGCAGGCGCCGGCACGGTGTATTCTTGCCTGGCATCCGTGGCCGGAGAGATGGGTCCCCGCTTGCGCGGGGACGACGAGCGGGGTGACGCGGATGCGTCGGTCCGTCTAGGTTAGTGCGGCGCGGGCAGGGGGCTCGTCATGGAAATGCATCAAATCCGCTACTTCTTGGCAGTGGCGGAGACGCTCAATTTCACGAAGGCGGCGGAGCAGTGCAACGTCACGCAGCCGGCGCTGTCGCGCGCGATCCAGCAGCTCGAGCAGGAGGTGGGCGGCCTGCTGCTGCGCCGCGAAAGGACTCTGACGCATCTCACCGATCTCGGCCGCCTGATGCGGCCCTATCTCGAGCAGATCCTGCGCCAGGCCGAGGAAGCCAAGAACCAGGCGAAGGGATTCCTGAAGCTCGACAAGGCCGAATTGCGCTTGGGCGTGCTCAACAGCATCGGCCCGCTGAACTTCACGAGCTTCCTGGGCAGTTTCCATCACCGCCATCCCGGCATCCGGCTCATCATCACCGAAGGCTCGCCGCAGCGCCTCGTCGATCTCTTGCAGCAGGGCGAGCTCGAGGTCGCGATCATGGCGCAGCCGGTCGAATACCCCGAGCGCTTCGACGCCGATCCGCTCTACGGCGAGCGATTCATGGTGGCGTTCCCGCCTGGCCACAAATTCGGGCAGCTCGAGGGAATTCGGCCCAAGGACATGAACGGCACGCCCTATGTGCGACGCCTCTCCTGCGAATACCGCGCCTATATCGCCGACACGCTGAAGCGGCACGGCAGCGCGATCGACGTGACCTACCAGAGCGAGCGCGAAGACTGGGTGCAGGCCATGATCATGGCCGGCCTCGGCGTCACCAGCATGCCCGAATACTCGCCCGTGCTGCCCGGCCTGATGACGCGGCCGTATGTCGAGCCCGAGATCAAGCGCACGGTCTCGCTGGTCAGCGTTTCGGGCCGGCGCCACAGCCCGGCGCTCGCCGCCTTCGTCAAGGCGGTGAAGTCGTTCGAGTGGCCACACGCTTAGGCGGCATTCCGGCCTAGCCCTTCCGGCTTATGGCAAGGTCCGGGCGTCCTGGTCTAGTTTGTCTCCCGATCGGGGACCCTTTGCCAGCGATAGGCCTGCCTTCATGGAACCCAAAGACGAACAGCGTGGCAGCGAGCGCCGCCGCCACCGCCGCCATGCGATCCGCGCCGTGGGCACGATCAACTACGGTCGCATGCTCATCCCTTGCATCCTGATGAACCTGTCGCGCAGCGGCGCGCAGATCCGCCTGCTCGACAACGCCGATGTGCTGCCGCGCGAACCCGTGAAGCTCGAGGTGCGCAGCATCGGCCTCATGTCCGTCAACGTCGTCTGGCAGAAGGGCAAGTTCGCCGGCCTGAAATTCGCCGCCGAGATCGAGCTCAATCCGCCGGCGCAGGCGGCCGCGGCCTAGAGCACGTTTCGATTGGATGGACTCTGCGGCAGCAGCGTAGGGGCGCGCTGCGCGCGCCCTGCCGAGACCGCGCAAGAATTGGCAGATATGGGCGGCCGGTTGCGCCGCACTCCGGCTTTGTACACGCGCAGACAGGGCGCGCGTAGCGCGCCCCTACGCGGCAGTGACCGCATCAAATTGGGATACGCTCCAGCGGCGCGCCCGGACGCCCCAAGGCGCCCGGGCACAGTTCACGGCCAGCGTTATTTCATCTCGTCACGCGCCTGCTCCGCGCGCGCGGCGCCAATCGCCGTCTTCACGTGCTTCCGCTCTTCGGGCGGCGGCAGCACGGCGTCGAGGCCGAGGGAATTCATCCACAGCTCACGGCACCAGCCCTTGCTGTGATAGATGTGCTCGTCTTCTTCATCCTCGACCTCCTCGCACGCCGCGGTCAGCGCCTTCTTCTCTTCGCCTTTGGCTTCGGCCGCGACTTCGTTGAGCAGGTGCCAGTTCATGTGGTCCTTGGTCTCGGCGAACACGACGCATTCGGTCGCGACGATCTCCGCGGCCTCGGGCTCGCCGGCCGACTTGGCCATCTTCATCGCCGTCACCAGCGACTCGCCGATGTGGCGGACGACCTTGCGGCCCGGCGTCTCCTCTGGCTCGACGCCGAGCTTCTCGAGCAGGTTGCTCATCACGCGCTCGTGCCGCTGGGTCTGCTCCAGATACTCCGTCCATTCCTTCTTGAGATCGTCGTTGACCACGCAGGAGAGCGCGGTCCGATAGATCTGGATGCCGCCTTTCTCCGTCTCGTGCATCTGCTGCAGAAGTTCCTTCACGTGCGCGTCCATGTGTTGCTCCGAAATGAGGGTAGGGATAGCCAGCTAACGATGGCGCGCGCCTTCCGTTCGTTTTCGTTATCGGTTGGGCGCTCATCCGCGACAAAACGGGCGCGAAGAGCAACGGACCGCCCGGTGTTCTGCCGGGCGGCCCGCCGTAACGTCCGCTCTCGCGCTGTACCTATTCGATGACGCGCATGATGTAGCGCCGCCCGTCGCGTTCCTCGACGAAGAACTTCACGCGGGCGCCGGGCTCGTACTGCTTCACGGTCACGCCTTCCGAAATGTAGTACTGCGTGCCGTTGTCGAGGATGATCACCCGGTCGGCGGGGCGATAGGTCTTGATCACGCCCATCACCTCCTGCGCGAAGGCGGGGACGGCGAAGGCGGCGGCGGCGGCAATCGCCGCGACGGAAAGAACGATCTTTTTCATGTCCTGGGTCCTCGTGTGGCTAGTGTTCGCGGGCGCGCCGCATCGGCCGCTGCTCGAGCCGCCGCGCGTCGCCCGTGATGAAAACGCCCCGCCGCGCCCAAGCGCCGAATCACATGGGCGTTACGCGATGCCGACAAACGAGAGTACGGCGACGACGACGACGACGAGGCCGATGAGATAGACGAGGTAGTTCATGGCGGCGCTCCACTGCTGCTCGGAGAAGGAACGCCGTTTCCGGCCGCCCGCGCCCGCCGGCTCACCAAGGCTTGAAGCGCGGCGGTGCGGCTGAACCGCGGCTGAACGCCGCGATCAGGCTGGGTTCAAGCGCGTCGTGGCAAGCAATCCCCGCAAGGAGAAGGTGCCGGGTTCGCACGTTGTTGCCTCGCGAGCCTCGGCGCCGACTTTGGCGCGAGGAGGATGCTCATGCCGAAACTGCTCGTTTTCGCCGTACTCGCCGCCGCGGTTCCGCTGGCCGCGGGCGCCGCGAGCGCCCGATCCGGCCAATGCTACACCGCGGACGGCAAGCCGACCGGCCCCGCATATCATCTTGCCGAACCGGACACCGACTGGATCGGCTATGTCACCGAGCGGGGCGGCCGCTGCACCGGCCTCGACGATATGGCAAAGGACCGCCAGCCGCGCGTCAGCCCGCACGAAGTGCCGCATCACCGCCACCTCGAACGGCATCGCCTGATGCGCCGCGACTAAGCGGCGCCGGCCCAGGCCGGCCGGGTCGGCCGCGTCCGCGCGCTGCCGGCAACACCCCCGCGGCGGGCGACCGCCAGGCGGTAACGACTATTTGCGCTTCGCCAGCAGCCGCTCCGAGAGCCAGCCGGCGCGCTGGCCGTCCGCCCACGGGCACACTTCGAGGCAATATCCGCAGCCGTAGGTCTTGACGAAATACGGCACGCACTTGTCGAAATCCACGTACCACTTCTCCGCTCCGCGCACGGTCTGCTTCGTGTTGGCGATGGCACCGGCCGGGCAGTCGGTTGAGCAGCGGAGGCAATTCGCGCAGAGGTCTTCCACGCCGATGTCGACCTTGCGGTCGTATTCCAGCGGAAGATCGGTGAACACGGCCGCGAGCCGGAAGCTGGTGCCGATCTCCTTCGAGATCAGCGACCCATGTTTGCCGAGCTGGCCGATGCCGGCATTGATCGCCAGCGGAATGTGCAGCACCTCGGCGCTCTGGCCGTAGGCCACGGCGCGCCAGCCCATCCCGCGGATGTAGCGGGCGAGGCGGGTCGCCGCCCGTCCCGTCTTCTTGTAGGTGCGCATCGTGCCGATCCCGCTGGCCATGTCCGGCGAGCCCGACATGTCGCGCGGGTCGTGCGCGACCGCCACGACGATCGCGTGCGGCAGCGTGATCGTGAAGGTGTCGTACACGCAATCCTCGGTGACGGGCCCGGTGCCGACCTGCTCGGCCCCGAACATCCGCGCGATCTCCTTTACGTGGGCGGCGGCGTCGGCCGGCGAGGCGAATTCGCGGCGGCGTCTCGCGACCGGGCCGTTCGAATTGCGCGCGCCCCAGCGGATCGTCATCCAGATCAGCAACAACCGCAGCGGCACGACCATGCCGAAATAACTTTGCAGTGCTTCCCATTCGAGTGGCCGCGCGCCGGAGCCGTGGAACACCTCGCGCGCGCGGCGCCACTTCGTTTCGCCCAGCCCGTTGATCGCGTTGCCGGAGACCGGCGGCGCCTCGTAGGCGAACGGGTATTCGGCCGGCGGCGGCGCGCTCGCGGCTTTCCGGCGCGCGCTCATACGCGACCGCGGCGCAGGCTGTCGATCGGCAGCGGGCGGCCCGCGCGTTGGGCCTCTGCCGTAGCGCGGCGCAGCCTGCGGCCGACCGTCGCCCACATCCTGAGCACGCGCAACAGGTGGACCGCGAGCCGGCAATCGCGCGCCAGGCGCTGGCGCCAGCTCGATTCGCCGAGCACGAATTCCTTCTCGAATCCGGCCATGTCGCTCCCTCGCTACGGCAGACCGTCGGTTCGCGCGAAGCTATCGCCGCGGTGCGGGCGCGGCAAGTATGCGTCGGGCGGAGACCCTCAACGCGGCGCGGCGGAAGCGTCGCGCGTGCCGGAGCGGCGCGTGCCCGGCGCGGGCGGCGTCTCGGGCGGCCCGGCGAAGCATTGCGCGGTTGCCATCCACGCTTCGGCCGCGGCGCCGCGCACGGCAAGGCGCGTGTCGGCGACGTTCCGCACCTGCGTCACGACCTGGCAGAATTCCTCGGCGGCGCCTTCGATGAGGTCGGTCTCGCTCGCATCGTTCCACGTCCAGAGCGCGCCCGAAGGCGCGATGAGCCGGAGATGCGGCTTCGGCTGCTGCGCCTTGCGGCCACGAACGCGGAACGACCAGTCGTAGGTGTTCACGCCGAGCACGGCGATGTTGCGGATGCGGTCGGTATTGGTCCGGACGACGCCGAGCAGATCGTAGGCCGCCTGGCCGTGCGCCCAGGTTTCCATGAGCCGCGCGGTGATCGCCGAACGCACGCTCATGTCGGGGCCGACCCAGGCGACGCGCGCCGAGGGATCGGCGGCGGCGAAGCGCACCGCCATCGCCTGCGCGAAATCGTGCCACGCGGCGAGCAGCGCATGTCCGGCAAGGCCCGCGAGCTCTGCGCGCTCGAAGTCGCGCAGCGTGCCGCCGCCGCCGAGATGCGCCATCACTCTGGCGCCGAGCGCGCGGAACGTCTCGGGCTCGGCCAGCGAAAGCAGCGCAGCGCGGTTCCAGAAATGCAGGTGGCCCACGATGTCGGCGAGCGACCAGCCCTTGAACGCCGAGCGCTCGGCCAGCGCGGCCTCGGGCAGCGGCGCCAGCAGCGCGTGCAGCGCGGCGCTTTCGTCGGCGAAATCCTTCGGCTGTTCGAACATCGCGACCTGCCCGGCGCTCAGCGCGCGCGGAGCGCGGCATAGCCGAGCGCCGCCCAGCCGGCAAGGAATGCGACGCCGCCGAACGGCGTGGCATAGGCCAGCGGGCGCAGGCCGGTGAGCGCCAAAGCATAGAGCGATCCCGAGAACAGCACGATGCCGGCGAGGAACAGCGCCGCCGCAAGATGCGCGGGGCGCTTCTCGCGCAGCGCCAGCGCGGCCAGGCCGATCGCGAGCGCGTGATACATGTGATAGCGCGCGCCGGTCTCGAAGGTCTGCAGCGCATGAGCATCGAGCGCGCCGGCCAGCGCATGCGCGCCGAACGCGCCCGCCGCCACCGCCAGCAGGCCGTTCGCCGCCGCGATCGGGAGCCAAAGGTTCATCGCCGCATAAGAGGACGCGGCGCCGGCCTGGGTCAAATCCGGCGCCCGGCTCCGATTGTCGCAACCGGATGGCGCCGTTCAGGCAAGGGCATCAGGCCGCCGCGGTCTCGCGCTGTCGGGGATGGGACGGCCGGGCCCGCTCGCGCTCGTCGGCGATCGCATCGAAATGGGCGGCGAGGCGCAGGGCCCAGGCATTGTCGCCGGCACAGACCTGCGCATAGTCGCGATACCACTGCGCGCGCTCGCGCAGCGATTCGGGACGTACCGGCGGGGACCACGTTTCCATGCCGCAATCGATACACGCGCGCGGCCGCGCGGTCGTTGCGGCAGATCAAATGCGACAGAGTGGACCGGCCGGCCTAGAGCGGCGCGAGGACCTCGATCGCGGCGACGAGCGCCACGGTGAACAGGAGTGCGGTCAGCGCGTATTCGATGATCGTGGCGCGGCCCGTGCGATTCTTCATGCGGCTCACCCGGCGGTATCGGCCCGGAACCGAGCCTAGCCGGCCGCCGCGAAGCTTTGGTTACGCCGCGTCGTCAACGAATCCTTGCGGGACGCCCCGCTCAGCGCGCGCCGGACAGGCGGAACAGGCGCTCGACCTCGAAGCGGTCCTGGTCGTCGAGCGCGGCGGCGGGCGCCGCGGCCGGCGCGAGATCGGAGAGTTCGCCGGCATAGTCGCCGACGCCGAGCGACAGGAGCGCGTCCGAATGCGCGATCAGCAGGTGCGCGCCGCGCGCGCTGTCGCCGGCGGGGCGCTGATCGCCGGCCACGGCAAGCGTCGCCGCCGTGAGCACGATCGCGGCCGCGGCCACGAACCGCCACGGGCGGAACGCAGGCTCCTGGCTTTTCGTCGAGAGCACGCCCGAGGCGCCCATCATCGCGGCGGTGGTCCGCGTGAGCTTGGTCGGTTCGGCCTTCACGCGGCGGGTCTGGCCGCTCACGTGCGGGAGGGCGCGGACGAAATCCAGCGGTGCGGGCGATGCGATGGTCATTAACCTGTCCTGCTGCCAACCGGGCGGGGGCACGCTAACCCTTGGGAAAGCGCGTTCCTCAATCTTCTCTTCGCAACCGGCGCGGGCAAGCCGAATTCCTCACCTCCTATGGTTAAATTAGGATTTAGGCAACAAGCGGTGGTTCGTTAACCCACTTGCCGGCGCCGGACGCGGCGCCCGCCCGCGGTCATCGCCGTTAACATTTCGGCAACTCTAAGCGTTCTTACTCGGGTAGCCATTTCGCCGCCGCGCCTTCCATTTGCGACGGAAAGGATGCCGCCATGGGTTTCGCCGAAACGCTGATCTATGCCGCCGACACGCTGGAAGCGCTGGCGTTCAACCGCTTTGCGCTCGCCGGCGCCGTGGCCCTGGTCCTCATCTTCGCCGGGTCTTTCGCGATCGGCGACGCCGGCGCGCGCGTTCGCGGCGGCCTCGTGCGCCTCGGAGTCTTCGCGCTGATCGGCGCGTTCGGCGCGCTGGCGATGGTCGCGGTCAAGGGCGTGCCGGCGCCGCAATCGGCGGAAGCACGGCCGCAGCCGAATGCCGGAAATCGCCTCGAAGCGTGGATCGCGCGGCAGCAGCAGACCGCGGAGGCCGACCGCGAGCGTACGGTCCGCCGGGGACCGTCGCCCGAGGCTCGCGCCGTCGAGGCAGCGCGGCTGCGCCTGCTCGAACGCGTGGAGTCGCGGCAGTTGTTCGAACGCGAGCGCGCGGAGATCCGGCGCACGCCGGAAGCCGAGCGCACGCCGGCCCAGCGCCGCCGCGATGCCGATCTCGATCTGCGCCTGGCCGCGCTCGACCGCGCCGACGGCCGCATCGACGCGGCGCTCCGCCGTTACCGCGCGGCGCAGGAGGTGTTCGCGCGCCTCGCCGATCCGCAGGCGCGCCGCGCCGGGGTCGAGACGGCGCTGCACACCGCGTCCGCGCTCGAGGAGCACGACGACACCGGCGGCGCCCGCGCGGCCTACCGCAGCGCCATCGACGGCCAGCGCGGCCTCGTCGAGCTGCCCGAGCCCGAACGCCGTGGCGGCCTCGCTTCGGCGCTGCTGCGCTATGCGCATTTCGAGACCGAACACCGCGAAGCGCGCGCCGCCCGCGCGGCGATCGACGAGGCGGCCAATCACTACGCTTTCCTGCGCGCCCAGCGCGGCGCGTTCGACGTGATCGAAGCGCGCGCCCGGCTCGCGATCGTGGTCGGCGACGGCGAAGCCGCGCGCGGCGAGATCGCCGGCCTGCGCGCGATGCTGCGCCAGCCGGCGCTGGCCGCGCTGGCGCCCGAGGTCGATGCCGTCGAGGCGCGGCTGCTGGTTTCCGAAGGACGCGTGTCCGAAGCGGCGGCGCTGCTCGCGCGCGCGGTCGCCGCGCTGCGCAAGGCGGCCAAGGCCAAGCCCGGCTTCGACCGCGCGACGCAAAGCGGGCTGGCCACGGCGCTGCTCGGCCTGGCCGAGGCGGGCTTCGCGGCGCGCGACATTGCCGCCGCGCGTGTCCATGCCGGCGAGGCGATTGCCATCCGGCGCGCGCTGGCCGAGCCGCGCAGGCTCGTCGAAACGCTGGTGCGCCTCGCGGTCTGGGAGGCGGGGGCCGGCGAGGCCAACACCGCCGAACGCGCGCTCGCGGCCGCGCTCGAGGCGCGGAAGGCGATTGCCGGGAGTCGCCTGGGCCGCGAGACGGAGGGCGCCATGCGCCTGCTTTGCGCCGGCGCGCTGCGCGGGCGCGAGGCCTGCCGGCTGGTGCCCGACGCCGACGCCACGGCCGCCGGTCCCTGAATCCCTTTAGGCCGTCAGGCCTAGCCGGATGCGGAAGTGCAGGCGGCGGGCGGCGGGCGTAGATTTCTCACATCGGACAGGCGGCACTGCCACGGGGAACGTCGGCGCCGCGAAAAGCCCCGCTGCGATCACGCGCGGGGCTTTTCAATTTCCGGGATCGTCTCCACCGATTGCACGACGAACATCGCCGCCGAGGCGGTGAGCTCGGGCCAGCGCTCGCGCAATGCGCCGATGCGCGCGGCGCGGCGCTCCACGAGCGAGGCTTTGGACGGAATCGGCAAGGCCGCGAGGAAGCGCCGGCATTCGTCGAGCGGCGGAAGGCCCGAGGGCCGCTGCCGCTCCGGCGCACGGCCGGCGCGCACCGGCCACGCCTCGACCCGGTTCCACCCGCACACCGAGCAGCGCAGCCGCCGCACGACATGGCGATACGCCGCCCCGGCGCCGGCGCGCGCCGCGAGATCGGCCACGGCAAGCCGCGCCGCATGGCGGCACCACTCGCACTCGGCCTCGATCTCCGCCACGCCGTTCGCGGCGAGATCGCCGAGCGTCAGCGGCTTCACGCGCTGCGGCGCCGCCGGCTTGCGGCGCGCCACCTGCTCGCGGATCGGGGTCTTGTCGCGCATCCCCTATGAGATGGAGGAGGCGGGCGCGCCGTCAAGCGCGATCGGCCGCTTCACGGATGCGCGACCGGGCGGGAACGCTTGGGCCGCCCGGCAGTCGATATAGGCATGGTTCGATCCGCTTCATCGGCGATCACGGCCGACCGCCTCGCCGACTACATGATGGGCCGGCTGCAGCCGGGCGAGCGCGCACGCCTGCGCGCGCTGCTGGCGGTGGATCCGGCGCTGCGCGGCGCGTTGCGGCGCTTGCGCCGCACGGCGCACGCGTTACGCGAACGCTGCGGCGAGTCGGGCGGCGGCGAGGCGCCGCCCGCGTGGCTCGTTCTCGTCGGGGCCATCGCGCGCGACGCGCCGAGATCGCCGATGAGCCCCGACGAACTGGCCCGCGAGCGCAAGCTCACCTGGCTGTAGCCGCCATCGGCAAGCGAGACGTTGGCCCGACCAGCCGCGCTCGAAGGCGCTGCCCTACGGGAGAAATCCCCCATCTTTGTCGTCCCCGCGAAAGCGGGGACCCAGGTCAACGCGACCCGGCCATCTTGCGCGAAGCACGTTGGCGGCGCCGATCGCTCGAGCCATCGTGATACCTCGTGCCGATCATTCCGCCGCGGCGGCGCCGCGGTCGCGCTCGTCCTTGCGCAGGCGGCTCGAGCCCTGATAGCCGTGCGCCTTGAGCCGCGCGCCGGCGGCCAGCGTGTAGGCCGGATCCTCCTCGATGCCGAGGCCGTGCACGAAGCGGTTCATGAAATTGAACAGCGCCGTGATCGCGATCGCGATGTGGAGATCGTCCTCGCTCCAGCCGGCGGCAAAGACCGCGTCGGCATCCGCCTGCACCATGCGCGACTGGTCGAGCGTGAGCTTGCGCACATAGCGCAGCAGCGGCTTCAGTTTCTCCGTGACCGGCGCGGTCTCGAAATTCTCGACGAGGTTCGTCACGAGCGCCGGATCGTAGCCATAGGCCTTGGCCGCCGAATTGTGCACCGAATAGCAGTAGTGGCACTGGTTGAGCTTCGAGACGAACGTGCCGATCAGCTCGCGCTCCGCGGCCGTCAGCGTCGAGGGCGCTTCGCGCAGGATCTGCTGGCAGGTTTCGGTCCACGCATCGTAGATGTGCGGCCACGTCTTGAACGCGTCGAAAACCTTGGCGTCGGCGGGCAGCTTCTTCAGGAACGTCATTTCTTCTTCCTCCCTCGCGCATGCTTGTGGCGCCCGATGAGGCTAACGCGGCGGCGCCATGCGCGAAAGCCTCGCGTGCCGGCCGCGCCGCGCGCCCGCTTCCGTGCTAGCCTCGCCGCGCAACCAAGGAGGGGCCTGCCATGGCGAAAGAGATCGTCGAAATTCCCGTGTTCTCCGAGACGATGCGCAAGATGAACGTGCCGATTTCGGCCGTCGTGCGCGCGAACGGATTCCTGTTCGTCTCGGGCCTGCCGCCGCTCGATCCGGCCACCGGCAAGCTCATCCAGGGCGGGATCGAAGTGCAGACCGAGGCCTCGATCCGCGCGGTGAAGCACGCGCTCGAAAGCGCCGGCTCGTCGCTCGACAAGGTGGTGAAGGCCACGATCTACGCCAGCAACGCCGGCTACTTCGCGGCGATCAACCGCGTCTATGCCAAATACTTCGGACACCAGCCGCCGACGCGCACCTTCGTCGCCGTGGGCTCGTGGCCGATGGAATTCGACATCGAGATCGAATGCATCGCCGTGGCCTGACGCGGCGGGCGGGCCCGGGCCCGGGCGGATGACGCCGCGATGCCGGAGATCGTGTTGATGCATCATGGGGGCGGTCGCCTTTTTGGGATGGAGCCGTGTTTCCAGGCGGGCACGCGCAAAAAAGCGGCAACGCCCTCTTTGCGCAGCCGGCGCATGCGGATTCTACGGATTGCGCCCGATGCGCGCGGCGCCAAAGCTCCGGCATGGCCGCTGACGGAAGGCGGGCGGAGCGTTCGCGATGAGCTGGAAGAAGAGCAATCCCGGCGGCGCCGTCGCGGCGGCGGCCGAACCGCAGCCACCGGCTCAATCCGGCGCCATGGATGGCGGGCAGGTCCGCGCGCATATGGAAGAAGCGGATGGCCGCGCCACGGAGGCAGAGCGCCTCGCCAATCAGCAGCGCGCGCTCGTCGGCGCGCTGGCGCGCAACGGACATGACGCCGGCGAAGCGCGTCGGCTGCTCCGCATCCTCGAGGAGCGCGTGGCGCTCGAGGAAGCCGAGCGCGACCGCATGCGGCGCGAGCTCGTCGCGTTGAAGCGAAGGGAAGGCTGACGAGCGCGGAGTGTCGCGGGGGTCAGCGGCCGCTGCCGAGATCCGTGCCGGACAATGATTTCACGCCGCGCGGGAACGCATCGGCCGGGCTGACGCCGGCGAGCGCGGCGCTGCCGAGCACGAGGCCGACGATCGCGGCGGTGAGCATTTTGCCGAGGGACTTCATGGCCGTGTCGTCGTGGCGAAATGCAAGTTGTGACATCGGTGGCTTGCAAGAACACGGTCCACCCGAACCGCCGCCGCGCGGTCAAGTGGCTCGCGCCGGGACGTGGGGCGGTTGCAAGCTTGCAACTGCTCTATGTCGGAGGTGAAATAGGGTTGATCTCTTCTTCGCTGGCGGCAAGACGAACCAGACGGGCTCTAAGCTCTTCACACTGAGCGCAATCTGGCTCTGACCCAGAATCTCCGCATGACCAGCGCGCGATTGAGCAAGTCGTGCCGGATATTGCCCCGGAGATTCGGCGACTGCGAGAAGAGCTACCTCAAGAAAAGGCGTCGCGGTCTGGCGAACGATAGGGCCGAGATATCTTTCCGAAGCTCCTTGGCAGCGCTTCGCAGCAGCGAGTTTTCCTTCTCGAGCTCGTACTCACGGTCATGGTCATTGATCGTGCTCAGATCGCGATCGTTGATCGCCGGCCGAACCTTCCTATCGGACACTTTCTGCCTCCCAACCCTGTCGATTTTGGCGCAGGTACCCAACGTGGCGACCGTACCCAATTCTTCTTTTGTACGATAGCGCACACTGGGCAATACTAATCTGGATTAGCAGGCGATTCGCCATCTCTGCGCAACTTGGCCGACCTGATCTCGCCATCGTTGGAGGCGCGTCGGCCGTCTGCCGCTGCCGACCCGCGCCGGATGGGGGTCAGTTGATCGAGTTGAGCGCTCGGTCGGTGGCGACAACAGGCAGTGCAGATTGAGGGGACGTCTTTTTTGGGCATGTACAGAGTTTGTTTCTTGAGCCAAGCCGGCGAAGTGTTCGGCGAGAAGGTTCTTTACGCCGTACGAAACTACGAGGCGCTCGAGCTTGCGGCGCGGCTGGCCGATGCCGCTCAGTATGCCGGGTTCGAATTGTGGAACAGGCATCGAAGGATTGCGCGGCAGCTTCGTAACGGCGCCGGAAAGCGCAAGATTCAATCGCGCCCCGGTTCCGCATAGCGCCCCGATTCGTATTCTGGGCCGGATTTGAATTTTACACGTGTGCGGCCTGCCAGTCGGCAATTTTGACGCGAAATTCAACACTGACTTCGATTTCCGCCGACCGCATCCGGCGCGAGCTCGTCGCGTTGAAGCGAAGGGAAGGGTGACGGACGCCGAAGGGCGCCTTCGCCGCCAGGAATACGAGTTCGGAAAGGGCGCTGACCGGTTTGCTCTGCGCGATATCTCAGCCCGACCGGGATTTCGGGATTCTCACGTCGGTGTGTGACGGCCATCAGCGCGGCGCCGCATCGCCGCTGTTATCCTCGTTCAGTCAATCGAAGGGGCGGAGCTATGCCGGACTGGCTCATTCCTGCAATCTGCGGCGTGATCGTCGTGGCGGTGCTCGTCAAAGCGTTCTGGAATCCGCCCAAGCCCGACCCGCTGAAACCCGAATCGACGGATCTTCCGCCGGGTGCCGGCGGGCGTCTCTAGGCCGTGTACGCATTACCGCGCATTGACGGTGGCGCCTCGTCCGCTTTGTGGGCAGAACCGGTCGAATGACGCGAAGGGCGTTTACGACCGCCCATGACCCGTTGCGGACTCATGCGCGCTTTTCGGGACAAAAGAGCGAGCACGACCCGACGCAACAGGGAACAAGCCGACACGCGGCACGCGAGGTCGCGAGGAATGCCATTGGTATACCCGCAAAATTGACCTTACGTCGCGTCAGGCGTACCATTTCCGGTGGTCCGTTCCCATTATCGGGCCGCACCATTGCTTCGCCCGGCCCGTGACGGACCATTCGGTTCTCATCTTTCGGAGGGGGACGCGATGAATTCGTTGCACACACGGCTCGCGCCATTGTTCATCGTCGGCATGCTCGGCCTCGCCGCCGTTCCGGCCGCGGGGCTCATGTCTCCGGCTACAGCGCAGACCAAGGCCATCCAGAGCCAGGATCTGAACGTCGACGGATTGGTCGGGGACATCACCCAAGCCCAGCGCAAGGATGGCGTTCTCACCATCCGGCTCCGGGTGCGCAACACCTCCGATTCGACCAAACAAGTCCGCTTTCCCTCCGGTTCGAACGAGTTCGACAAGTATTACGTTGTGGCCGGAAGCCGCAAATACCTGATTCTTCGGGACAGCAAGGGCGAGGTGATCGCCACGCCGGACAAGGGCGAAACGTCTTTGAAGAAGGGCGAGGGCTTCACCTGGTGGGCCAAATTCCCGGCCCCGCCGGCGAGCGAGAAGAAATTCGGCTTCTTCACGAGCATCGCCCCGCCTTTCGAAGACGTGCCGATTAGCGACTGACGGCACGCGCCATGATCGGGCATCGCCTGCTGCGGTGGTTCTCGGCCCTGCTTGTCGGCGTGGCGATGGGTGCCCCCGCCCTCGCGGCCTACACCGACCCGGACGCGCCCGAAACCGAAGCGGCGGCGCGTGCGGCATTGCCGAATGCGATCGTCCGCGACATCGTCGCCACCGTGCGGGACATTCCCGGGCTCAGCCGCGACGTTGCCGACCGCGGCCGGGGGATCGAATCGCGGGTGCAGGATCTCGAGAAGGCGATCAAGGACCTCGACGCCAAACAGACGGACCTCGAAATCCGCATACAGCTTCCGGCCGATGTGCTTTTCGACTTCGACAAGGCCAACATTCGGCCCGATGCGCATGCGGCGCTACGCAATGTCGCCGTCATCCTGCGCGCCTACAGCAAGTCGCCGGTGCTGATCGAGGGGCACACCGACGCCAAGGGCAAGGACGCTTATAACCAGAAGCTTTCGGAGAGGCGCGCGGCATCCGTCAAGGCCTGGCTGGCAAAAGAAGCTGGAATCGAACCCAGGCGGATGACGACGCGGGGGTGGGGCAGGCAACGGCCGATTGCGCCCAACACCAAGCCCGACGGCAAGGACGATCCTGCCGGCCGACAGAAGAATCGCCGCGTCGAGGTCGTCGTCCAAAAGCGCTAGTCGCCGCCGCTGGCACGAACCGGAAGCGGCGCGGGTATACTGGGTCGGAATATAATTTTCGCGTGTGCAGACGACAACGCGGCAATTTCGGGGCGAAACCCAACTCTGACCCCGATTTCGCAACTCTGACCCCGATTTCGCTTCGCGGCCGGAAATACGAGTCTTGGAACGGCGCCGACCTTTTTGTTCTGCGCGAAATCTCACTGTGACCCGGATTTCGCTCAGAGCGCGTAGTCGGCTTCATCGCAGCGCCGGCCGTTCGACTCTTGTCAACCACGAGATCGGATGGACGAGCGCAGAAATTGGCGGATACTTGCCGCTCAGCATTTCGGGAGCGACGCATGTTCGGCCTCGAGAGCGTTCGATCCGTTGATCTTGGTTTCCGCAAATACCAAAAGGCGGCGCGCCGCGCGGCGCTGACCGCGGCCCTGCTTCTTTCCGGTGCCGCGGCGGCGCTCGCCGGTTCAGCTGCGGCTCAGACAGGCCAGCCTTGGGAACGCATCGCCACGCCGAGCGACGTTCAGCGGCTCGAGACCGGCCCCAATCGTCTCGCCGAGGACGTTGGAGTTGCCGCGCAACAGGGCAAGGTGGACGGCATCACACTTCCGGCGGTGATGGAGCTTATGCGTGCCGTCGCGCAACCGCTCGCCGAGCGCGATTTGATGGGGGACTGGCGCTGCCGCTCGATTCAGATCGACAAGTTTGGGATCTTCGGCTACCCGCCGTTTCGCTGCCGCGTGCGGCAGGCCGGCGACGGGCTGTTCTTCGAGAAGCTCACGGGCTCGCAGCGGGTCAGCGGTTTTCTCTACGCGCGCGACGGCGTTTCATTCGTGCTGCTCGGCGGCGCCACGGTGAACGAGGAACCGCAGCGGCGCTATACGAGCGACAGCCGCGCACCGGCCGAAGTGCTCCAGCACAACCGCGC
>CAYZSG010000081.1:0-20432 GCA_964481045.1 uncultured Candidatus Odyssella sp.
CGCCGCCGGCCAGTACGCCGCCAGCGGCCACGCCGCCCCCGGCCGCGACACCGCCCGCCGCGGCCACGCCGCCCGCGACGAGCACGCCACCCGCGTCCGTCACGGCGCCGCCTGCCAGCACGCGCCCGGCCGGCACGCCGACACCGCTGCATCGCCAGTGATCGCCGCCGCCCGCCGCTTCCACGGATTCGAGAAATGAACCTCCACAAGCTCCTCTCCGCCCGCGCTTCCGCCGGAAAGCCGGTGCGCGTCGGCGTCATCGGCTGCGGCAAGTTCGGGACCATGTTCCTGGCGCAGGCGTTGCGCATTCCCGGTCTCCACATCGTCGCCATCGCCGACATCGCGCCGGGCCGGGCGGCAGAGCAGCTCGCACGCTGCGATTGGGAGAAGGCGCAATATGGCGCGCGCTCGATGGGCGAGGCGATGGACACGGGCGCCACGCACCTGACCGACGATGCGATGACCATCATCGCGCATCCGTCGATCGAGGTCATCGCCGAATGCACGGGAAATCCCATCGCCGCCACCAGCCACGCGCTCGCCTCGTTCAAGCACGGCAAGCACGTCGTGATGGTCACGGTCGAGACCGACGCCTTCGTGGGTCCGCTGCTGGCGCAGAAGGCGAAGGAAGCCGGCGTCATTTACTCGCTCGCCTATGGCGATCAGCCGGCGCTCATCTGCGATCTCGTCGATTGGGCGCGCACCTGCGGCTTCGAGGTCGTTGCGGCCGGCCGTGGCCACAAATGGCTCCCGCGCTATTCCAGGACGACACCCGATACGATCTGGAACGATTGGGGCATCAGCGAAGCCGACGCCAAGGAAGGCGGGCTGAACCCGCGCATGTTCACCTGCTTCCTCGACGGTTCGAAGCCCGCGATCGAGACGGCGGCGGTCGCCAACGCCACCGGGCTCGAAGCGCCTTCCCAGGGCCTCGCGTTTCCGCCCTGCGCCATTCACGACCTGCCGCACATCATGCGGCCGCGCAGCGAGGGCGGCATCCTCGAGCGGAAGGGACTCGTCGAGTGCACGTCGTCGATCGAGCTCGATGGCCGGGCGGTCCCGAATCACATCCGCTTCGGCGTGTGGGTCGTGGTCGAGGCCGGCAACGACTACGTGAAGCGCTGCTTCAAGGAATACAGCATGAAGACCGACTCATCCGGCCGCTACGGCATGATGTACAAGGAGTGGCACCTGATCGGCCTCGAGCTCGGCGTCTCGATCGCCGCCGCCGCGGTGCGCGGTGAGGCCACGGGCTGCCCCATCACCTGGAACGCCGACGCCATCGCCGCCGCCAAGCGCGATCTGAAGCCCGGCGAGCTGCTCGACGGCGAAGGCGGCTACACGGTCGCGGGCCGGCTGATGCCGGCGGCGGAATCCGTCGCGCGCGGCGTGGTGCCGATCGGCTTGGCGCACAAGATCAAGGTCGTGCGTCCGATGAAGGAGGGCCAGATCGTCACCTGGGCCGACGTCGCCGCCGACGAGACGGTCGAAGCCTACAAGGTCCGCCGCGAAATGGAGCGTCTCTACGCCCCGAAACTCGCGAAGGCCGCCGAATAACGGATGGCGAAGATCGTCCTCGTCACCGGCGGCGGCCGGGGCATCGGCGCCGCGACGGCGAAGCTCCTCGCGCGGCACGGCTACGACGTGGCGGTGAACTTCCAATCCAACATCACCGCCGCGCAGAAGGTCGTGCGCGAGATCGAGGCGCTGGGCCGCAAGGCGATCGCGGTGCAGGGCGACGTCTCGAAGGATGCCGACGTCGAGCGCATGTTTGGCGCGGTGGACGAGCACATGGGCCCGCTCTGGGGCCTCGTGAACAATGCCGGCATCACCGGCCGCATCGGGCGGCTCGACGAAACCGAGACGGTCGATCTCCAGGCGACGATGGACATCAACGTCGTCGGCGCGCTGCTCTGCGCGCGCGCGGCGGTGAAGCGCATGTCCACCAAGCACGGCGGCAAGGGCGGCGTCATCGTCAACGTCTCGTCGGTCGCCACGACGCTCGGCAGCCCCGCCACTTACGTGTGGTATGCCGCGTCCAAGGCGGCGGTGGACGCGATGACGCTCGGCCTCGGGCTCGAGGTGGCGCGCGAGGGCATCCGCGTCGCCGGCGTCGCGGCGGGGCTCACCGACACCGATCTGCATGCCGCCAGCGGCGAGCCCGATCGCGCGAAGAAACTCGCGTCGGCGGTGCCGATGGGCCGCGTCGCGCAGCCCGCGGATATCGCCGAAGCGATTGCATGGCTGATGTCGGACGCGGCCGGCTATATCACGGCCACGACATTGCGCGTGGGAGGGGGACGATGAGCGGTGCCGCCGGCACGGTCTTGATCACGGGTGCCAGCCGCGGCATCGGCGCCGCCACGGCGCGGCTCGCCGCCAGGCGCGGCTGGGACGTGGCGGTGAACTATGTTGCCAATGAGAAGGCCGCGGCCGAGGTCGTCCGCGACGTGGAGGCGGCCGGCCGCCGCGCGCTGGCCGTGCAAGGCGATGTTGCGCGCGAAGCCGATATCCTCGCGATGTTCGCGGCGGTCGACGCGAAACTCGGCCCGCTCGCCGCGCTGGTGAACAACGCCGGCACCTTCGTGAAGTCCGGGCGCGTCGCCGACGTGGCGGCCGAGACGGTCAAGACGGTGCTCGACCTCAACGTGTTCGGCGCGCTCATCTGCGCGCGCGAGGCGGTGAAGCGCATGTCGACGAAGCGCGGCGGCAAGGGTGGCGTGATCGTCAACGTCTCGTCGGGCGCCGCCACGCGTGGCAGCCCCAATTCCTATGTGTGGTACGCCGCTTCCAAGGCCGCGCTCGACGCGATCACGATGGGGCTCGGCCTCGAAGTGGCCGGCGAGGGCATCCGCGTCGCCGGCATGGCCGCCGGCGTCACCGAGACCGACATTCACACGGCGGCCGGCGGCACCGGTCGGCTCGCCGAAATGGCCAAGATGATCCCGCTCGGCCGCGTGGCGCAGCCCGAGGAAATGGCCGAAGCGATCCTGTGGCTGATGTCCGACGGCGCGCGCTACGTCACCGCCACGACGCTCCGGGCCGGCGGCGGCCTCTAAGGCGCCCGCGTCGTCAATCCGGCCTATGCGGATTTAAAGGCGATGTTAACCTTAATGCCGGAGCATCGGTCATGCAGGGACGCCGACGGGTCGGCCTGCTGAGCCAAGCCCGGTGGCCTCCCGAATGAGGAGGCTCCGATGCGCCGCTTGTTCGTCCCGTTCGCTTTCGCCGCCAGTTTCGCCGCCGCTCCGGCCCTTGCCGAGGAGGTCTCGCGCCCCGCGCCCGAGGCCGATGCGCGCCCGGCGGTATGCGCCGCCTACCAGGTGCATGCCAAATATCTCGCCGATCGCTTCGGCGAAATGCCGATGTTCACCGGCATGGTGGAGCAGGGCATCGTGCTCCAGCTCTTCATCAATCGTGCCACCGGAAGCTGGACCGCGCTGCTCGTGCGCACCGACGGCGTCTCCTGCGTCACCAGCGCCGGCGAGAACGGCCGGCAAGACGTGGGCCTCTAGGACAACCCGTCGCCCCCGAAGCACTGTCCGGTTTCGCTTTTCATCGACGCCCCGCCAGCCTAGATTTCCGCGCTCTTCGAGGCGGCATTAACCCTGCCGCCCCTCCCATCAAACCGCGCGCGAGGACTCTCGGCATGGATATGCTGCTGGAAGGTGCCTTCTGGGTGGCACTTTCCCAAATCATGCTCGTGAACATCGTCCTTTCGGGCGACAACGCGGTGGTCATCGCGCTGGCCTGCCGCAACCTGCCGGTCCAATACCGGCAGCCGGCAATCCTGGCCGGCAGCGCCGGCGCGATCGTCCTGCGCATCATCTTCTGCGTCATCGTCGCCTGGCTGCTGCAGATCCCCTATCTCAAGATCGCGGGCGCGCTGCTGCTGTTCTGGATCGGCGTGAAGCTGATCACGGAAGACGAAGAGGAGGGCGGCGAAGACGGCGTCGCGGCCAAGGCCAACATCTGGGGCGCCATCCAGACGATCATCATCGCCGACGCGGTGATGAGCCTCGACAACGCGATCGCGATCGCCGCCGCCGCCGAGCAGGCGGCCAAGGGCGATTCGTTCCGCGCGTGGACGCTGATCATCATCGGGCTGCTCATTACGATCCCGATCATCATCTTCGGCAGCCAGCTCATCATGCGCATCATGCAGCGCTACCCGATCGTGATCCTGATCGGCGGCGCGCTCTTGGGCTTCGTCGCCGGCGAGATGCTTGTGACGGACAAGGCGCTGATCGGCGACGAGCGGCGGCCGGGCGATCTCCGCGGCTGGTTCGAAGCCGTGCTCGCCGACATCTTCCAGCCGGCGGCGCAGCCCGGCACCGAGGCTTACACGGCGTGGTCCAACCACACGCTGCACTATTTCGAGCTCGCCTGCGGCCTGTTCGGCGCGCTCCTCACGATCGTTCTCGGCCGCTGGCTTCTCGCCCGCGCGGCGCGGCGCCGCTCGGTCGATCTCGCGGCCCATGGCGGCCCGGCCGTCGATCTCGCGCAGCCCGGCGACGTCCGGAAGGAATAGCATCATGGCGGGCAACATCCTGGTGCCGGTTGACGGCTCCGAGAACTCCGACCGCGCGGTGGCGTTCGCGATCGAGATGCTGAAAGGCGGCGGCGGCAAGCTGCACCTCTTGAACGTGCAGGCCCCGGTCGGCGGCGGCGTCAGCGCGTTCGTGCGCAAGGCCGACATCGACTCATACCATCGCGAGGAAGGCGAGAAGGCGCTGGCGAGCGGCCTCAAGATCGCCGCCGATGCCGACATGCCGTGCGAAAAGCACATCAGCGTCGGCCGCCCCGGCCAGATCGTCTCCGAATTCGCCGAGCGCACCGGCGCCGCGATGATCGTGATGGGCACGCGCGGCCACACCGGCATCGCCGGCGTGCTGCTCGGCTCGGTGGCGCAGGACGTGATCGCGCGCTGCCGCATTCCGGTCTGCCTGGTCAAATGAGGCTCGACGTATGCTGCGTAAGGGCGCGCGAAGCGCGCCCTCACGCGTGAGACGCACTGCGGCCAGATGAACGGCGGACCGCTCTTCGCCTATCGCGCGCGCGTCGCCGAGGGCGCGCTCACCGGCGATCCCGCGCAGGAGCTCGCGGCCGAGAAGCTGCAATCGCTCTATCACGCGCTCAAGGGCTACCGACCGCGCCAGCCCGGCTCGTGGAAAGAGCGCTTCGGCCTCGGGCGCCGCGCGGAGGAGCCGCCGTCCGGCCTCTACATCTTCGGCGATGTGGGCCGCGGCAAGTCGATGCTGATGGATCTCTTCTTCGCCGACGCGCCGGTGGAGAAGAAGCGCCGCGTGCATTTCCACGAATTCATGCTCGAGATCCACGCGCGGCTGCATGCGCTGCGCACGGCAAATGGAAAGCGCGCAGACGATATTCTGCCCGCGATCGCGCGCGATATCGCCGCCGAGACGTGGCTGCTCTGCTTCGATGAATTGCACGTCGTTAACATCGCCGACGCAATGCTGCTGGGGCGCCTGTTCGAGACGCTGTTCGCCGAGGGCGTCATCGTCGTCGCCACCTCGAACTGGCCGCCCGACGATCTCTATTCCGGCGGCCTGCAGCGCGAACTGTTCCTGCCGTTCATCGCCCTCATCAAGCAGAAACTCGACGTCCTCCATCTCGAAGGCCGCATCGACTACCGCATGGCGCGGCTGATGACGATGAAGGTCTATCACGTGCCGCTCGGCCCCGCGGCCGACCGCGCGCTCGACCTTGCGTTCCGCGACCTCACCGACAATGCGCCGAGCGCCCCCGATGTCCTCAACGTCATGGGCCGCCGCGTGCCGGTGCCGGCCTCGGCCAAGGGCGTGGCCCGCTTCCGCTTCGCCGATCTCTGCGAGCAGCCGCTCGGCCCCACCGATTTCATCGCGATCGCCAACGCGTTCCACACCGTGATCCTGGCCGGGATTCCGCGCCTCGTGCCCGAGCGGCGCGACACGGTGAAGCGCTTCGCGACGCTCATCGACGTGCTCTACGAGCGCAAGATCAAGCTCGTCTGCTCCGCTGCCGTGCCGCCGCAGGAGATCCATCCCGCCGGCGAGCACGCGCAGGAATTCCGCCGCACGGTCTCGCGGCTGATGGAGATGCAGAGCGTGGAGTATCTCTCGGCGGGGCAATCGTAGGGGCGCCCCATTCGACTTCGCTCAGGGGCGCGCCCTGCTTCCACGAGGAAAGCCTCGCGCGCGAGGAGAGGGCGCGCGCAGCGCGCCCCTACGGCGCCGAGGCTGTGCGAATATGGTCGAGCGCCGCGCGGGCGGCGCGGCCGAGCGGCTGTTGCATGTCGATAACGGCGTGCGGCAGAGGCACCGGAAAGTCGGGCGGGTGCTCCGCCATGTGCGCGTCCCAGCGGCCGAGCTTCACGCGGTCGCGCTTGGCCTTGCGCGCGCGCACGCGGCGCTTCAGCGTTTCGGCGCTGGCCACGCATTTCAGCACCACGAGCCGCGCGCCCGCCGCACGCGCCATCGCCTGCATGCGCCGGCGCCAGGCGGCGTCGCGCATCTGCGTCACGTGCGGCACATCCAGCAGCACGGTGTTGCCGGCCGCGAGGTTCAGGCGTGCCAGCGCGTAGAGGCCTTCGAAGAAATCCGGCCGCGCGCGCTTGAAGGCGGCGCTGTCGCGGTCGTGCGGGAAGTGCGGCTCGATCACCGCGTCGCTGTTCAGCCACGCGCCCGCGAGCCGGCACATCAGCGCGCGCGCCAGGGTCGATTTCCCCGCGCCGGGCGCGCCGCACACCAGGATCAGCGCGTGCGGTTTCAGCACGAGCTTGGCCATCGCGCTAATCCGGCCGCCGCATCTGGAAAACCTCGTCCACGCGCACGTAGTCGTGTCCGCCGAGCCGGCCGATGAGCTGCAATTTCCTCTGGTCGACGATGCCGTCCGTCAGCACCCGCTCGTCGATGTGGATGCCGATCACCTTGCCGAGCACGATCATGTTCGGCGCATAGCCCGGCACCGACAGCGTGGGGTACACGGCCACGGTGAGGCATTCGAGATGCACCGGGCTTTCCTTCACGCGCGGCGGTTTCACGAGCTCGGATTTCTCCTTGGTGAGGCCGGCCTTCTCGAATTCGTCGACATCGGCGGGGAAATGCGCCGAGGTGACGTTCATCGGCTCGCGCAATTCCCAAGTCGCGATGTTCACGACGAACTCGCCGGTCTCGCGCGCGTTGGTCACGCTGTCCTTCATCGGCACGCTCTCGCCGCGGCGCGCGGGGCGCGGTCCGCCCGAGAAGATCACCTGCGGCGGCGTGTAGGAGACGCCGTTGAAGAACGAGTAGGGCGCCAGGTTCGGCCGCCCGTCGCGGTCGAGCGTCGAGATCCAGCCGATCGGGCGCGGCGCCACGAGCGCGTTGAACGGGTTGTGCGGCAGCCCGTGCTTCTGGTCGGTGCGGAAGAACATGCGTGCCCCGGTCGCGATGCGCGCAGCGCTTTAAGCACGCCGCCGCGCCGGGCGGAAGCGCCTCGCGCCGGGCGCGGCAGGGTTGCAGCCTTGCGATAGCCAGCGCCGGGCCGCCCGCGTATAGTTTCGACGTCCCGCCCGCCAGGAGTGGTCCCGATGAACGTCGTCTCGCCGCGCCCCGCCGTCCGCCCGAGCCACATGTCCGACGCCGAGTGGAAAACGCGCGTCGATCTCGCCGCGTGCTACCGGCTCGTGCACCACTACGGCATGTCGATGCTGATCTACAATCACATCACGGCGCGCGTGCCGGGGCCGGAGCACCACATCCTGATCAACGAATTCGGCCTCGCCTACGAGGAGATCACGCCCTCGAGCCTCGTGAAGATCGATCTCGACGGCAAGATCGTCGATGAGGGCGAGCACGACGTGAATTACGCCGGCTACATCATCCATTCCTGCGTGCACCGCGCGCGGCCCGACGTGAACTGCGTGATCCATACGCACACGCGCGCCGGCGTGGCCGTCTCGTGCATGAAAGAAGGCCTCATCCCGATGAACCAGGAGGGCCTGCAGTTCTACGGCCGCGTCGCCTATCACGATTACGAAGGCATCGCGGTGTACGAGGGCGAGCAGGAGCGGCTCGTCCAGAATCTCGGCCGCAACGACGTGATGATCCTGCGCAACCACGGCCTCATCGCCACCGGCCGCACGATCTCGGAAGCGTTCCGCCGCATCTACTATCTCGAGATCGCGTGCCGCCTGCAGCTCGACGTGATGGCCACCGGCCGGCCCTTCGCGCCGCCGCCGCCCGAAGTGTGCGAACACACCTTAAAGCAATGGGACGAGGGTGCGGCCGCCATCGGCACCGGCAAAGACGAGCATACGCGCGAATGGCCCGCGCTGCTGCGGATGCTGGATCGGAAGGATCCGAGCTGGCGGGCTTAGGCGCGCCGCTCGCCTAACGTTCAAATCTTCCCAAGAGTTTGTCGTCCCCGCGAAAGCGGGGACCCAAACGACGTTGCCGCGAGTTCGATTTTGGCGGCGCGCACGTACGTCGCCGGAGACATGGGTCCCCGCTTTCGCGGGGCCGACAAGATTGCGATTCCAGCGGACAGGTTCACGGGATCGTGGGCTTGACTTCGATTCGATATTTTGGTATTTATCAAAATATGGAAACGAAGCAAGCTCTCGAAGCCTTCCAGGCTCTCTCGCAGGACACGCGCCTCGGCGCGCTGCGTCTTCTCGTCCAGGCCGGCCCCAACGGCTTGGCGGCGGGCGCCATCGCCGAGCGCCTGGCCGTGCAGCCTTCGACGCTCTCGACCCATCTCGGGCTCCTCGAGCGCGCCGGGCTCGTGGCCTCGCGGCGGGAATCGCGCAGCATCATCTACGCCGCGCAATTCGAGGGCCTCCGTCAGCTCATCACGTTCCTGATGGAGGATTGCTGCCAAGGCCGCGCCGAGATCTGCGGCGGCCTCGTTCCCAAGGAACAAGCGGCGTGCGGGCCTTCCGCCTGCGCGCCGCAGCCGAAAGCGGCGCGAAGCCTCGCGCATGCCACATCCACGAAACGCAAGTGAAAGGAAACCGTCATGAAGCGCCTCCATGTTCACACCACCGTCCGCGATCTCGACGAATCGATCCGGTTCTACTCGACGCTGTTCGGCCAGGAGCCGGCGCGGCGCGAGACCGACTACGCCAAATGGATGCTCGAGGACCCGCGCGTGAACTTCGCGATCTCCACCTGGGGCAAGGAGCCCGGCATCGATCATCTGGGCTTCCAGGTCGATGACGAGGGCGAACTCGGCGAGATCGCGCAGCGGCTCGAGAGCGCGGGCCACGCGGTGAAGCCCGAGAAGAGCACCACCTGCTGCTACGCCGTGTCCGACAAGCACTGGGTCGTCGATCCGGCCGGCACGCCGTGGGAGACGTTCCGCACCATGGCGCAGGCCAAGACGCGCGGCGCGAGCTCGGCGAAAGCCGAAGCGGAAATCGCGGCGCTCACCGCGATGAACGTCGCCGCGGCGGAGAAAATCTCCGACAAGAAGGAAGCGAAGTGCGGCGGCGGCGGCGCCTGCTGCTAGCCGATCGGAAGCGCCGGTGCAGATTTCAGGAGTGAGAGATGACCGACAAAGTGTTCAGCGTGCTCTTCATCTGCACCGGCAATTCCGCACGCAGTATCCTCGCGGAAGCGATCCTCAACCGCGAGGGGCGCGGCAAATTCCGCGCCTTCAGCGCCGGCAGCCATCCCAAGGGCGCGGTGCACGACTATGCGCTCGACCTCTTGCGCCGCACGAATCATCCGACGGCGGATCTGCGCTCGAAGAGCTGGGACGAGTTCGCTGCGCCCGGCGCGCCGAAGCTCGATTTCGCGTTCACGGTCTGCGACAACGCGGCTGGCGAGGTGTGTCCCGTATGGCCCGGCCAGCCGATGACGGCGCATTGGGGCCTGCCCGATCCCGCGGCGGTGGAGGGCAACGAGGCCGAGAAGCGCGCGGCCTTCGCCGACGCCTATCGCATGCTGAGCAACCGCATCTCGGTGTTCGTGAACCTGCCGCTCGCCTCGCTCGACAAGCTCTCGCTGCAGAAGCGCCTCGACGAAATCGGCCGCTCGCGCAACGCGGCGGCGTAATGGTGGCGCGGGGAAGGCGAGACGGCGCATGACGAGCCCAGCGGCCGCCGCCGGAGTCGCGGAAGCCCGGCCCGCGCTCAGCCCGTTCGAGCGCTACCTCTCGCTATGGGTGGCGCTCTGCATCGCCGCCGGCATCGTGCTCGGGAATGCGTTTCCGCGCCTGTTCGATCTGCTCGCGCGGGTCGAATACGGATCGGTCAATTTCGTCGTCGCGATCCTCATCTGGGCGATGGTCTACCCGATGATGGTGGCCGTCGATTTCACGAGCCTCCGGCACGTCCACAAGCGCCCCAAGGGCCTCGTGATCACGCTCGTGGTCAACTGGCTCATCAAGCCGTTCACGATGGCGGCGCTCGGGGTGCTGTTCTTCAAGGTCCTGTTCGCGAGCCTCGTCGATCCGGCGCAGGTCGATCAATACATCGCCGGTTTCATCCTGCTCGGCGCGGCGCCGTGTACGGCGATGGTGTTCGTCTGGTCGCAGCTCACCCGCGGCGACGCCACCTACACGCTGGTGCAGGTGTCGGTGAACGACCTCGTGATGGTTTTCGCGTTCGCGCCGATCGTGGCGCTGCTGCTCGGCGTCACCAGCATCGCGGTGCCGTGGGAAACGCTGCTGCTCTCGGTCGTGCTCTACGTCGTCATTCCGCTGGCCGCCGGCCTCTTCACGCGCGCGCGGCTCGTCGCGCGCGGCGGCGAGGCCGCGGTGGCGCGCTTCACCGCGCGCATCAAGCCGTTTTCGATCATCGGCCTCCTCGCCACGGTCGTGTTGCTGTTCGGGTTCCAGGGGCGCGTGATTCTCGATCAGCCGGCGCTGATCGCGCTCATCGCCGTTCCGCTGCTGATCCAGTCCTACGGCATCTTCGCGATCGGCTACGGCGCCGCCTATCTGTGGCGCGTGCCCTACAATGTGGCGGCGCCGTGCGCGCTGATTGGGACGTCGAATTTCTTCGAGCTCGCCGTCGCGGTCGCGATCGGCCTGTTCGGCCTCAATTCGGGCGCGGCGCTGGTGACGGTCGTGGGCGTGCTCGTCGAAGTGCCGGTGATGCTTTCGCTCGTTGCCTTCTCCAACCGCACCTGCGGCTGGTTCCCCGCCACCGACGCCGCGGCCGGACGCGCAGATCGCTCCGGACAAGCCTGAGCGCAGCGCGGGACCGCAACGGCGCGCGCAGGTCCGCCGCGCCGTTTTTGCGCTGGCTTTTGCCGTCCTCCGCGCCTAGGTAGCACGAGCCGGCCTTGGCGCGTCCGCCGCCGGCGTGCCGCTTCTCCTCCATTTTCCGCCATCGATGTCGCTCAGACGCTCGCCGCGTTTCATCGTCTTGCTCGTGTTCGTCACGGTGCTGGGGCCGCTGGCGATGCAGATGTTTTTGCCGGCGCTGCCCGCGATCCAGAAGGATTTCGCCACCACAGCCGGCACCGCGCAGCTCACGCTCACGCTCGCCATGGTCGCGATCGGCGTGGCCACGCTCGTGTTCGGCCCCGTCTCCGACCGCTTCGGGCGGAAGCCGGTGCTGCTCGCCGGCATCGTGTTCTACATCGTGGGCAGCGTCGTCGTGGCGCTGGCCGATTCGATCCCGCTGCTGCTCGCCGGGCGCGTCGTGCAGGCGGGCGGCGCTTCGGCCGGGATCGTGCTCGCCCGCGCGATGGCGCGCGATGTCTACGGATTTGGGCAGTCGATCCGCATCATCTCCTATCTCACGATGGCGATGGTCGTGGCGCCAACGCTGTCGCCCGCGGTCGGCGGCCTCGTCGCCGACAATTTCGGCTGGCGCGCGATCTTCTGGATCATGTGCGGAGTCGGCGCGCTGGCGCTGCTCGGCGTCGGCCTTGGCCTCACGGAAACCAATCCCGCGGGCGCGCCGGGCGGCTGGCGCGGGCTCGTCGAGGGCAGCCGCCGCCTCATCGTCTCGCGCCGCTATCTCGGCTATGCGCTGGTCTCGACCTCCTCGTTCTGCGTGTTCTTCTCGTTCCTCGCATCGGCACCCTATCTGATGGCCGAGGTGCTGGGCCGTCCGGCGCGCGACTATGGGTTCTGGTTCATGCCGGTGGCCGGGATCTTCATCGTCGGCACATGGCTTTCGACGCGCTTTCTCGATCGCTACGGGGCCGACCGCCTCATTCGTTTCGGCACCTTCGCCACGCTCGCCGTCGTCGCGGCGGCGCTGCCGTTCTACCATTTCCTGCCGCTCACCCCGGCGCTGCTGTTCCTTCCGGCGGTCGCGTTCTCGCTGGTGCAGGGTTTCGTGATCCCGAATTGCCAGGCCAGCGCCATCAACGTCGAGCCGAAATATGCCGGTGCGGGCTCGGGCCTCGTCGGCTTCATCGGCATGGCGGCGAGCGCCGCCGTCGCGCAGATCGTGGCCGTGCTCGCCGACGGCACGGTGTGGCCGATGGCCTATTTCACGATCGGCGCCGCGGTGGTCGGCATTCTGTGCCTGCCGATGCTGCGCCATGCGCCCGAAGCGCGGCCGCCATCGGAGCCCGGCTGAGCCTGTGCTAGGCTCGCCGCGAACGGAGGGCCCCATGAACCGCAGTCTCCGCTTCGCGACGGCAGCGTTTCTCTTCGCCGCGGCGCCGGCTCTGGCGCAAAGCGAGCGAGCGCCCGAGCGCGCCACCGGCGTCGTGAAGAAGCCCGCGGTCTTCGCCAAGCGCTTCATGGCCGTCACCGCGCATCCCGAGGCGACGCGCGCGGCGTACGACGTGCTGAAAGCCGGCGGCTCGGCGGCCGATGCCGCGGTGGCGGCGCAGCTCGTGCTGAATCTCGTCGAGCCGCAATCTTCGGGCCTCGGCGGCGGCGGCTTTCTTCTTTATTGGGACAACAAGGCGAAGCGCCTGCATGCCTATGACGGGCGCGAGACCGCGCCCGTCGACGCGAAGCCCGACGTGTTCCTGAAAGACGGCAAGCCGGTGCCGTTCATGGATGCGGTGCGCAGCGGGCACGCGGTCGGCGTTCCGGGCGCGCTGGCCCTGCTCGAACGCGCGCATGAGCGGCATGGCAAGCAGCCATGGGCCGCGCTTCTCGCGCCCGCGCAGCGCCTCGCCGAGCAGGGATTTCGCGTCACCCCGCGGCTCCAGCAGCTCGTCGCCGGCACGCCGACGCTGAAGCTCCGCGCGGAGACGCGCGCGTATTTCTTCGGCGCGGACGAGGCGCCGCTCGCTGTCGGAACCGAGCTCAAGAATCCCGATTTCGCGGCGACGCTGGCGCGCCTTGCCGGCGGAACGGCGGCGTTCTACCGCGGCCCGCTCGCCGAGGCGATCGTGGCGCGCGTGCGCGCGGAAGGCGGAACGCTCGCCGCCGCTGATCTCGACGCATACAAGATCGAGGAGCGCGAACCGCTATGCGGCCTCTACATCGGGCTCCGCGTGTGCAGCATCGGGCCGCCCTCCTCGGGCGGGCTCGCCGTCCTGCAGATCCTCGCGATCCTCGAGCGTTTCCCGAGCGAGGCGGTCAATGCGGAAGACGAGCGCGCCGCGCATCTTTTCGTCGAGGCCGGGCGGCTCGCCTTCGCCGACCGCAATCTCTATGTCGCCGATCCCGCCTTCGTGCGCGTGCCGGTGAAGGGCCTCATCGACCGCGACTACCTCGCCGCCCGCGCGCGTCTGATCGATGTCCGCCGCGCGCTCGAGAAAGTCGAAGCCGGCACGCCACCCGAGAACAAGGGCGAATTCGCGCCCGGCGACGGGGCGGAAAGCCCCGGCACCTCGCACCTCTCGATCGTCGACGGCGAGGGCAACGCCGTCTCGTTCACGACCACGATCGAGAACGGCTTCGGCGCGCAAATGATGGCGGGCGGCTTCCTGCTCAACAACCAGCTCACCGATTTCTCGTTCGCGCCCGCCATCGACGGCAAGCCGATCGCAAACCGCGTCGAGCCCGGCAAACGGCCGCGCAGCTCGATGGCGCCGGTGATGGTCTTCGACAAGGAGGGTCGGCTCATCCTCGTCGTGGGTTCGCCCGGCGGCGCGCGCATCATCGCCTATGTCGCGCGCACATTGATGCGCGTGCTCGACGGCGGCATGGATATCGCCGCCGCGGTCGCCGCGCCGCACGTGGCGACCACGGGCACGATCGCCGAGCTCGAGAAGGGCACCGATGCCGAGGTGCTCGCCGAGCGCCTCGCACGGCTCGGACACAAAGTGGCGGTGCGCGAGCTCAACAGCGGCCTGCACGGCATCCAGATCACCCAAGACACGCTGATCGGCGGCGCCGATCCAAGGCGCGAAGGCGTCGCGATGGGGGATTAGGACGTAGAGATTGAGGAGCACATGAGACGGCGCGTTCTTCTCACCGTACTCGGCGGAGCCGCAATGGCGTGGCCGATCGCCGCTCGCGCGCAGAAGCCAAAAAAGCTTCCGAGACTCTGCTTCCTGACGTTTGATCCGGGATCACTGCAATCGACGCGATATGGCCCGTTCTTCGAGGGATTGCGCGATATGGGATATGTCCAGGGGCAAACGATAATCATCGATTATCTGACCGCAGATGGTCGGGCCGAGCGCTATTCGACTCTTGCCGCCGAATGCGTGCGCCTTGGCGCAGATGTCATCGTGACGTCGACAACGCCAGCCACTCAGGCCGCGAAGAATGCGACCCGCGACATACCGATTGTCATGATCGGCCTCGGCGATCCTGTAGGGACCGGCTTGGTCGATAGCCTTGCCCGTCCCGGGGGAAACGTAACCGGGCTGTCTCAAATGTCTTCCACTCTCGCCGTCAAGCGGCTGGAGCTGCTGAAGGAGCTCGTCCCGCAAATCTCGCGCGTGCTTGTGATTTCGCACTTGTCCGACCCGACGGCGGCGCCTCAGGTGAAAGCGCTTGAAGAGACGGCACACTCGCTCGGCATCAAGCTGCAGGTTCGAGACATCCGGACTTCCGGCGATCTTCCGGCTGCGTTCGATGCGGGAGCCAAGGAGCGCGCGCAAGGAGTCGTCAATACCAGCGAAAGCATTTTCGTGGTCAATCGCGTCCGGATTGCGGAGCTGGCACTGCGTCATAAACTGCCGGGTGTGCACCATTTCAAAGTTATGGCCGAGGCCGGTGGATTGATGAGTTATGCAGCGGTCACGACCGTGATGCATCGTCGTGCCGCCACCTACGTCGACAGACTCCTCAAGGGCGCCAAGCCGGCCGACCTGCCGATCGAGCAGCCGACGAAGTTCGAGTTCGTCATCAATCTGAAAACCGCGAAGGCGCTCGGCATCGCCGTGTCGCCGACCTTGCTCACGCGCGCCGACGAGGTCATCGAATAACTGACCGTTTCCGGCAGCGGCACAACGCGTCACTTCGCGGCAACGCATTGGTTCGAACACATTTGGAGCGAGTTGGACTCAAACCAAACGTTTTTTGAGAACGCGCCCTGATCAATGCATACGCGCCGGTCGCTCGGGCTCTTCGCCGAGCGAATAGCCGGGGGCGAGCTTCAGGTCCCAGCCGGTGCGCGGGTTGATGTCGATCAGCATCTTCGAGAGCGAGTGCAGCAGCACCGGGCTCGCGGGCAGGCCGACTTCGTGGCCGCTCTCGGTCTCGAAGGCGACCCGTCCCGCCCCGCCCGCGCGCTTCGGTGCCTTGTAGGAGAAGCCGGTGACGAGCAGCGGCTTGTCGCCGAGCGGGAACGCGGCCGGGTCGTCCTCGAAGGGCTGCGCGAAGCGCTCCTCGGGCGCGGCCTTCTCCTGCTCGAAGCCGACCATCGCCTTCTTCGCCGCGGGATCCGATTGCGCACCGGCGCGGCCGAGGCTGGCGAGCAGAAGTTGAAGCTGGTCCCAGAACGACTTCACGAATTTCCGCGTCAGCCAGAAGCGCAGCTCCTGCCGGTCCACGGTGTTGAACTTCAGCAGGATGCGGTCTTCCGCCGACGCGTACTCGACATGAAGCTGGTGCAGGCGCCCGGTCATGCGGCGATTATAAGGCGGGAATCTCGAAAGCGTAGGGGCGGGTGGGTCCGTGTGCCGGCTCAGCGCACGATGCCCGCCTGGCTCAGTATGAACGCATAGTCGAACGCCGTTTCGCGCCACGCGTCGTAGCGGCCCGAGGCGCCGCCATGGCCGGCCTCCATGTTCGTCTTGAGGAGAATCGGATCGCCGCCGGCGTTCAGCGTGCGCAGCTTCGCCACGTATTTCGCGGCCTCCCAATACATCACCTGGCTGTCGCTCCACGACGTCTTCACGAGCATCGCGGGATAGCGCTGCGCCGCCAGATTGTCGTAGGGCGAATACGATTTCATGTAGGCGTAGGCGTCTTTCTCGTTGGGGTTTCCCCATTCGAGATATTCGCCGACGGTGAGCGGCAGCGTGGCGTCGAGCATCGTGTTCATCACGTCGACGAACGGCACCTGCGAGACGACGGCGCGGAAGAGATCGGGCCGCATGTTCGCGACCGCGCCCATCAGCAAGCCGCCGGCGCTGCCGCCGATGATCACGAGGCGGTCGGGCGCCGTCCATTTGCCGGCGATGAGGTGCCCGGCGGCGGCGATGAAGTCGGTGAACGTGTTTTTCTTCTCCATCATCCGGCCTTGCTCGTGCCAGATCTTCCCCATCTCGCCGCCGCCGCGGATATGCGCCATTGCGAAAGCCATGCCGCGGTCGAGCAGGCTCATGCGGTTGGAGTTGAACATGATCGGCATCGGAAAGCCGTAGGAGCCGTAGCCGCTCAGCAGCAGCGGCGCGCTGCCGTCGCGCGGCGCGCCTTTCCGGAATACGAGCGAGATCGGAATTCGCGTGCCGTCCGCAGCGGTGGCGTAGACGCGCTCGGAGGCGTAGAGCGAGGCGTCGTAGCCGCCGAGCACCTCGGTCTGCTTCAACAGCGTGCGCTCGCGCGTGGCGAGGTCGTATTCGAATACCGAGCGCGGCGTCACGAAGGATTCGTAGCCGAAGCGGAACTTCACCGTGTCGAACTCGGCGTTCACGTGCGGATAGGCCGAATAGACCGGCTCGGGGAACTCGATCGCGTGCGCGCGCCCGGTCGCAAGCTCCGTCACGGCGAGGCGCGGCAGCCCGTTCTCGCGCTCGGAGACGACGAGATGGCCGGCGAACAGGTCGATGTCTTCCAGCATCACCGCGTCGCGATGCGGCAACACCTCTCGCCAGTTCGCCTCGGCGGGCGCGTCCACCGGCGCCTCGACGAGGCGGAAATTGCGGCCCTTGTCGTTGGTGCGAAAGAAGAAGCGCGCGCCGTGGTGATCGGCGTAGTATTCGTGGCCCTCGCGGCGCGCCAGCAGAAGCCGCGGCGGCGCGGCCGGCGCGTCGGCCGAAAGGCAGCGCACTTCCGATGTCGTCGAGCTCGACGATGTCGCGAAGACGAAGGCCTTGCTGCGCGTCTTGCCGACGTGCAGCGTGTAGAGTTCGTCGGTCTCCTCGTAGACGAGCTCGGGCGCGCCGCCGAGCACGTGACGAAACAGCTTGTTCGAGCGCTTCGTCGTCTCGTCCTCGGTCGTGTAGAACACCGTGCGGTGGTCGTTGGCCCAGGCGACCGAGGTCACGCGCGCGCTGAGCGGCGCCGACACTTCGCCGGTCGCCAGCGTCTTCACCACGAGCGTGAACTGGCGATAGCCGGTGTCGTCGGTCGAATAGGCGAGGAGACGTGCGTCTTCGCTCACGTCGTAGGCGCCGAGCGCCATGAACGGCTTGCCCTTGGCCAGTTCGTTCATGTCGAGCGTGATCTCCTCGGCTGCGTCGAGGCTGCCGCGCTTGCGGCAGAAGATCGGGTATTGCAGCCCCTCGACCGTGCGCGAGTAGTAGAAATAGCCGCCGTTCCGGTAGGGAACCGAAAGGTCGGTTTCCTTGATGCGCGCGAGCATTTCCTTGTAGAGCGCCTCGCGGAAGCCTTCGAGCGGTTTCAGCACCGCGTCGGTGTGGGCGTTCTCGGCCTCGAGATAGGCGCGTACGTCCGGATTCTCGCGCTCGCGCATCCAGGCGTAGTCGTCGACGAGCCTGTCGCCGTGGATCTCGGTCGTCTTCGGAACGCGCTTCGCGATCGGCGGCGCGGGCAGGGCGGTGTCGCGCGGGTTCATCGGGCTGGCCTGTCGTTGAACCCGGGAAGCTAGGCGCGCTGCGGCCCGATGTGTAGGGGGAAGGTTATCGTCCGCGCGCGGCGTGGCGCACGGCGCGCGGGCGGATCACCTTCGTCGCGAGGCCGAGCCGCTCGAGCGTCCAGATCACGCACCAGGTGAGATCGAACTCCCACCAGCGATGCCGGTTGGAGGCGCTGGCCGAATCGTGATGGTGATTGTTGTGCCAGCCCTCGCCCGATGCAACGTATCCGAGCAGCCAATTGTTGCGGCTGTTCTCGCGCGTCTCGTAGGAGCGGTAGCCGAACAGGTGGGTCAGCGAATTGATCGACCATGTGATGTGCCAGACCACGACGGTGCGCAGTATAACGCCCCAGACCACGAGGCTCAGCCCGAGCTGGATGCCGTCGACCAGCCTGCCCGAGCCGATCCAGCCGACGGCAACGCCGATCGCGTAGATCAGGAAGGCGTGCGCGAGATAGATAACGACCGGCGCGCGCCAATCGCGCTCGAGGCGGCGATAGAACGGATCGTCGATCAGGTCGTGGCAGTAGGTCTTGTAGGCCAGGACTCCACGCGTGGCGGAATTGTGAAAGAACAGCCAGCCCACGTGCGACCACAGAAAGCCCGCCAGCGGCGAATGCGTGTCGGCCTGCACATCGGAGTATTTGTGATGGTGCCGGTGGCTGGTCACCCATTTCACCGGCGTGTCCTGGCTGTTGCACAGCGCGAGCACGACGAACGCGTGCTCCAGCCATTTCGGCACGGCCAGGCTGTTGTGCGCGAGCAGGCGGTGGTAGCCGAGATTGATGCCTTGGCCGAAGAAAATGACGCCGACGGCGAAGAGCACGACGCCCGACCAGCTGAACAGCCAGGGCAGCAGGACGAGCAGCGCCAACGCGTGCGTCACCGCGAGGGAGATCACGTAGCGCCACAGCAAGGGACCGCGCGCGACCGTGGTCGGCCACTCCAGCCGAACACCCGTCACCGCGACGGCTTTCGCCGCAGGGCGGGAACGGGGAAGCGGTTCCGGTGCGTTCATTGAGTGGGGCGCCTTCCAGCAGCGATGTCGCGGAACATGCGCCGGGTTGGCATGGGCGCCAGCGCTGGTTACAGGGTAACGCCGGCTGACACATGCGGCGAATTGACTTTGTACGCTTGCGTACCGCAGGCGTCCAGCCCCGGCGCCCTATCGATCCCGCCGTCCCGTCGCAGCTCCCGCCTCAGGCCGAGGCGCGTGCCCGCTTCTTCGTCGGCGCTTCGAGCGCGCCGATGGTCACGAGGTCCTTGGGCACGATTTGCCAGAATTTCGGCAGTTCGCGATCCCAGTCACGCAGCAGCGCCTCGGCGAATTTCGAGGTGGTGAGGCGCAGGTGCTCCTCGACGAGCGCGCGGAGTCTCCGTTCCCAATGCTCGGTCTCCACGCGCTGCCAGTCCACGGTGTCGCCATTGATGACGTTCGCGATGTTCTCCGCCGCGTCGTAGACGAAGGCCATGCCGCCGGTCATGCCGGCCGCGAAATTGTCGCCGACCGGTCCCAGGATCGCGACCGTTCCGCCGGTCATGTATTCGCAGCCGTTCGAGCCGCAGCCCTCGACGACGGCGACGGCGCCGGAGTTGCGCACCGCGAAACGCTCGCCGGCCTGCCCGGCCGCGAACAGCCGCCCGGCCGTGGCGCCATACAGAACCGTGTTGCCGATGATGACGTTGCGGTGCGATTCGATCGGCGAGGTCGCCGGCGGGCGCACCACGATCGCGCCGCCCGAAAGCCCCTTGCCGACATAGTCGTTGGCGTCGCCGAACACTTCCAGCTTCATGCCCTGAACGGCAAAGGCGCCGAGCGACTGGCCGGCCGAGCCGCGCAAACGGATCGTGATGTGGTCGGGCGGCAGCCCCGTCATCCCGAACTTGCGCGTGATGTAGGACGAGAGGCGCGCGCCGATGGTCCGCTGCACGTTGCGCACGTTGTATTGCAGCTGCGCCTTCTCGCCGGCCTCGAGCGCGCGCTTCGCGTCCTTGATCATCTGCGCGTCGAGCGTGTCGGGCACCGGGTTGCGGCCTTCGATCGTGCAATAGCGGGCGCCGCCTCCGGTGTCCGCGCGCACGAGAATCGGATTGAGATCGAGATCGTCGACGAGCTGGCCGCCGCGGTTCACCTGCGTCAGCAGATCGGTGCGGCCGATGATCTCGGCGAGCGAGCGCGCGCCGAGCGAGGCGAGGATCTCGCGCACCTCTTCGGCCACGAAGCTGAACAGGTTGATCACCTTCTCGGGTGATCCGGTGAACTTCTGGCGCAGCTTCTCGTCCTGCGTGCAGACGCCCACCGGGCAGGTGTTCATGTGGCACTGGCGCACCATGATGCAGCCCATCGCCACCAGCGCCGCGGTGCCGA
>CAYZSG010000082.1:0-20241 GCA_964481045.1 uncultured Candidatus Odyssella sp.
TGCCAGAAGGGGACGTACCGCAGGGAGGGCTCTACAATTCGCTTTTCCCGCTAAGCCGTTGTCCCTGCAATGCTCAATCTACGTTGCGCCCACCGATCGCCGCTTAGGTCACCATCCCCAACGCAGTTGGCGTTTAGGATATGCTAGGGCGGGCGTGGGCCACGATGTGCGAAGCGATCCGTCGCGATCTGCGTTCCATAGCCCTTGCCCACATTGCTGAACGACGGCAACTTCGATAGTGTACTTTTTCAGTTGGGGGATTCGCTTGAACTCGTAGCCGCGGACTGCCTGCGGCGAGGGAGGGGCTGGATGGGCGCGACCCGAAAAAAGGCCCGGCCTCTGCGCAAGTTTTCACCAGCGACGATGGCGCTCGCGTCGCTGCCCGGCGTCATGGCCATGTTGCCGCCCGCGGCAGCGCAAGAAGGCAAGCCTGCAGTTTCAGAGCCAAACCTGAAGGGCGGTATTCATTTTGGCCATGGCCAGGTGACCGGAGATACTAGCAACGGCTTCACTTGGTACGGACAAGGCGCGTTCACACTGCCGATCGGCAAGTCGTTCGGCGTCCAGGTCGAAGGCGCGCTCGGCCAACTGCAAGGCCGTTTCCTGCACGGCGCAGGCGTCCATGCGTTCTGGCGTGATCCCGATATCGCGCTGCTCGGTGCCACGTTCCAATATCAGGGCCTCGCCGGCGCCAACGTGCTTCGCTTCGGTGGTGAAGGAGAATGGTACCTCGGCAAGTTCACCTTGGCGGGACAGGTCGGATACCAAGGCGGCAACCCCAACAGCTCAAGCACGATTCGCCCCGGTCAGGGCGCCTACGGCCTGCTCGATCTTCGCTACTATCCGCTGAACGACCTGATGCTGCATGTAGGCGGCGGCTTCGCTCCGCTGCGCAAAGGCAGGTACGAGGGCATTGTCCGGTTTGGCGCCGAGTACCAGCCGGAGTTCTCGCCAATCCGCGGCCTCACGCTGTTCGTCGAAGGCGATGTCGGTACCTACAAGCATCACATCGTCACTGCCGGAATCAGGTTCTACTTTGGCATGCAAAGCGGCTTTACATCGAAGCCGCTCATTCGCCGTCACCGCGAAGACGATCCGCCGTTCCTCACCCAGAACGCGACGCAGGGGTTCCAGCAGGGTGCCACCGGCATCATCCCGCAGGTGCCGGTCAGCGGCGGCGAAGGATGTCCGCCATTCTGTCAAGAGTGACGTGCGCTGGATGCGCCCTGCATTAGCTGCCGCCGCGCAGCGCAGAAGGCGCGGTGATACCGCGGCGGTGGGCGAACATCGGCTGTCTCGTGCAAGAGCGGGCGCGCGGCAGCTGCGGGCGTACTGACGTTCGCGCATGCCGTCTCTGGCCGGCATTGCCTTCCCGACGATACCCAACGCCGCCGAAGCGCGACCGCTCGATGTGCTGTTCCGGCTTGAGCTAGCCGGGCAGCGCCGCGCGGCGCAGCTGCACGAACCGCAGACGCCGCTTGGCTCGCGAATGCTGGCGATGCAGTACGTCTTTGCGCAGTGCGAACGGCTTTCGCCTGAGGAATTGTTGCGCCGCCAGCTCGGCCAGCTCGACCTTCTGCTTCGCCACGCGGTGCGGGAGGTGCCGTACTACCGCGAAGTGCTCTCGCGCGCCGGCTACGATCCCGAGCTCGCGCTCTCACACGAGACCTGGAGCCGCCTGCCGATCTTGAGCCGGCCGACGTTGCAATCTCGGTACGACGATCTGCGCGCCGCCGCCTATCCGACGGAGCATGGCGCGGCGCACGAGTATCGCAGTTCGGGCTCGACCGGCGTGCCGATATCCGCGCTGAAGACGGATCTCGGCGGCTTTCTTTGGGAAGCGATCACGCTGCGCGATCACCTCTGGCATCGACGCGATTTCGCCGGCAGTATCGCGGCGTTTCGCACGCGCAAGATCGAGGGCAGTACGCAGGAGGGCATCACCTCGTCGATCTGGAATTGGGGTGTCAATGCGGCGTTCCGGACTGGGCCGGGCCTGATGCTCGACGGCCCGCGCACGACCGAGGAACGCATCGCATGGCTGCAGCGCGTGCAGCCGGACTATCTGCTGACGCCGCCGACGATGCTGCGCGAAATGCTGCGCGTGATCGAGCGGCGGCCGATCCGCTTCGAGCGCCTAAAAGGCATCTCGACGTTCGCTGAGCCGGTCCCGGCCGGCCTGCGCGAAGAATGCAGCGTGCGCCTCGGCGTGCCGCTCAAGGATCTCTACTCCTGCCGCGAAATCGGCTACCTGGCGCTCGAATGCCCGGATCAGGCGCACTATCACGTTCAGGCTGAGACGGTGCTCATCGAGGTGCTCGACGAGCAGGATCGCCCCTGCGCCGCCGGCGGGGTCGGCCGTGTCGTCGTGACGCCACTGCACAATTTCGCAATGCCGCTGATCCGCTATGCTCTCGGCGACTATGCGGAGGTTGGCCCGCCCTGCGCGTGCGGGCGGGGGCTTCCGGTATTGCGCCGCATCTTCGGTCGTGCGCGCAACATGCTGCGGCTGCCGGGCGGAAATGGAAAATGGATCGCGATGGAGCCGCTCGAAAAGCGGGTGCGCGATCTTCCAGTTCAGCAGTACCAACTCGTCCAGCGAACCTATGGTAGCATCGAAGTCCGCATCGTTCCCGTGCGGCCACTCACCGTTGACGAGGAGGCGGCGATCAGGGCCACGCTGCGGGGGCCGTGCGGCGCCACGGATTGCGCGATCAGCTTCGTCTACGTCGAGACGATCCCTCGCTCGGCGGGCGGCAAGTACGAGGATTTCATATCCAATGTAGCGCAACTAGTCGAGCAGGTATGAAGTCGGCCGGATGCTTCGCACTTTGCGGCGGCAATCTGCGCTGCTGACGACGCAATGAATTACTCCGACCACCTTGGATTAGACAGGTCCTGAAGAGGGCTTAGGCATCTTTGTTGGCGCGCATGTCCGATTTGGGTCAATAGCTGAAGTTGCTCACCGTACCGCGATTGTCCGCTTTCGAGAGGTAGGCGGGCACAACGATTTTATGAGTACGCGCCCTGGCAGGCCGCACCGGCGTCGTTAAGACGGGGTTAACCTTGCCGCCCTAAGTTAGGCGCGTACCAACCGGCTCGAGGGGCCGGACACCCCGCGCGCGTCCGCGCGCGGGACAGGGATTTATCCGGAGCGCTACGGCGCGATGCTGCGGGAAGAAGAAGCCAAAGAATCGCCCAAGGGCGAGCGCCAGGCCGGCGCTTTCGGCAAGCTGCTGCGCCGGCGCATGCGCGACATGGTCGCCGGCTCGAACCAGCCGGCGGTGCCCAATCTCGCGATGCACGCGGCCCAGGCCGCCTCGCTGCACAAGAACGGCCCCATCTCGCTGCTCGCCAATCTCGTCAACGGCCTGATCCTCGCCTGCGTGCTGTGGGCGGCCGGGATCCAGCGCGAAGCCGTGCTGTCCTGGTACACGCTGCTGATGCTCGCGGTCACGCTCACCTACATGTTCTGGCGCGGCTACGACCGCGCGGTGCAGCGTCATCGCATCGAAGGCTGGCTCAAGCGCTTCGCGTTCGGCAAGACGATGGCCGGCCTCATCTGGGCCGCGACCATCCTCTACATCTACCGCGGCGTCGACAGCGCGAGCCTCGTCGTCATCATTTTCCTGCTCGCCGGCATGACGGCCGCCGCCGTCGCCTCGTCGGCCGCATACCGCCCGGCCGTGGTCGGCTTCATCGCGCCGATCCTCGGCGGCCTCGCATTCTACTTCTTCAGCCGCTCCGGCTTCACCGACTGGGCGCTCGGCGCGTTCGCGCTGATCTATTTCGCGTTCATCAACCGCATCACGCAGAATCTCGAGCAGAACCTCATCCAGGAGGTGGCGCTCAAGGAGAAGAACCGCGAGCTCGTCGATTCGCTCGAATACGCGGTGGCGGAGACGCGCGACCGCGAGGAGAAATTCCGCGTCATCGCCGATTACTCGCACAGCTGGGAATCGTGGTTCTCGGGCGACGGCAGGCTGCTGTGGATCAATCCCGGCGTCGAGCGTCTCACCGGCTACAATGCCGAGGAGTGCATGAACCAGCGCAGCCATCCGATGGAGATCGTCCATCCGGAAGACCGCGAGACGCTGGCGCGTGCGATGGCCTCCGCCGGCAAGGCGCCGACGATGACCGAGATCGAGTTCCGCGTCGTGTGCAAGGACGGAACCGTGCGCTGGTGCGCCGCGGTCTCGCAGCCGGCGATCGACACGCAGGGGCGCAACGTCGGCTTCCGCGCCAGCATCCGCGACATCTCGGACAGGAAGGCGCTGCAGCACCAGCTCGAATTGCTCGCCTCCACCGATCCGCTCACCGGCGTCGTCAACCGCCGCCGCTTCTTCCACTCCGCCGAGGCCGAGCTTTATCGCGCGCGCCGCTACGATCGCCCGCTGGTGCTGGCGCTCATCGACATCGATCACTTCAAGCGTATCAACGACACCTACGGCCACGCGGTCGGCGACGACACGCTGAAGACGCTGGCGCACGCGGTCGGCAACCGGCTGCGTCGCAGCGACCTGTTCGCGCGCTTCGGCGGCGAGGAGTTCGTGCTGCTGCTGCCCGAGACGCAATTGGGCGACGGCCTGCGCCTCTGCGAGCGCCTGCGCCAGATGGTCGAGACGATCAAGCTCCAGATTCCGGACCGCGCCGAGCCGTTCGGCTTCGCGGTCAGCATCGGCGTGGCCGATCTCCAGCACGACGGCGATTCGCTCAATCAGCTGCTCGCGCGCGCCGACGCCGCGCTTTACAAGGCCAAGCGCGACGGCCGCAACCAGGTGGCCTACGGCGCGCCCGTCCAGGCTTTCGAGGGCACGCCGCCCGCGCAGCCGGGCGACCGCCGCGCCGTGCGCCCGCAGCTTCCCGCGCAGCCCGAAGCCGTTGCCGAGCGGCTCGAAATCGCCGATGCGGGCGGGAACAGCCATGGCGCCCAGGCTTCGTTCGCCGCGCCCGGAACCGCCGAGCCGGCCGAGCTGCCGCTGCGCTTCGCCCGTCCCGGCGGCCACTAGGCGCCGGTGCGCGCCCCGCGCGCCACTTCGAACGCGGGTTAAAATCGGGGAATCTCAGTGAGTAAGCCGCGCCGTGCGGCGCCCACTATCAGTTCGTTAGGGATTATTTGGGAGGTTCCGCGGGTTCATCCTGCGGCCTGATCCGGCACGCAGCCCAATCTTTCGAGGCGGAACGTGCAACCCTTGGCGGTCATTGGCTTCGCATGGGGCAGTCGAGCGCGCGGCCGCCGGCAGGGCCGGGCGGGGCGCCCATGACCGTGCGGCGCAAAGCGGCGCGCGGGCGCGCGGGTTCGCCGGCGAAAGCCCTCTCGGCTCCGGCCGCCGCGATCCAGTCGCACGGTCTCCTCTTCGCGCTGAATGCGGTAACGCTCGCGATCGAGCATGTCAGCGCGAACACGCGCGCGCTGCTCGGCAAGCCGCCCGAGGCGATCGTCGGCGGCTCCATCGCGGACTATGTCGATGCGGATTTCGTGCGCGCGCTCCGGGCGTTCGGCGCGGCGCCCGGCGGTGTCGTGGGTCCATTCGGACGCATCGCGCTGCGCGGCGCGGAGGACGGGCCGGGTTGGCGCGGGGTCAGCCACCGCCACGGCGATACCATCACGCTCGAGCTCGCGCCGGTGCCGGCCGACAGCCCCGACCTCGACGGATTCATGTTCGAGGCGAATGCGGCATTGCGCGCCGTCCGCGATCACGCCGGCATCGACGCCACGGCGACGACGGTCGCGCGGCGCCTGCGCGAGATGACGGGCTACGAGCGCGTCATGGTTCTCCGCTTCGACGCCGAGGAGCACGGCGAGGTCATCGCGGAGAGCAAGGCGCCGGCGGCGGGCGCGCCGTTGCTGGGAGTCCATATCAGCGCGGACGAGTTTCCCGCTTGGGCGCGGGCGCTGGCGCTGCGCAATCCCGTGCGCATGATCAACGACGTCACGGCGCCGCCGGCGCCGCTCGTTCCGCCCGAAAATCCGGATGCGCCGCTCGATCTGTCGGAGGCCATCCTGCGCGCGCCGGCGCAGTCGCAGGTGCAGCTCCTGGCGGGGCTGGGGGCGCGCGCGGCGCTGCTCATGTCGCTGGTCTGGGACCGGCGGCTCTGGGGCCTCATCGTTTTCCTGCACCGCGCGCCGCGCCGCCTTTCGCTGCCGCATCGCTTCACGTTGCAGCTCATGGCCGACGCGATCGCCGTGCGCTTTGCGGCCGCCGAGAGCCAGGAGCGCGAGCGCGAGCTGACGCGCCGCCGCCGCGCGCTCGCGGCGCTGCGCGGCGCCTTCGACCGCGAGAGCGGCGAAAGCGTCGGCGCCATCCTGCGCCGCCACGGGCGCGGTCTGATGCGCATCGTCGGCGCCTCGGGCGCCGTCTGCCACCTTCCCGAAGGCGACGTCGCGATCGGGCACGTGCCCGCGGCCGAGGCGGTCCGGCGCATAGCTGCCGCGTGCCGGTTGCGCGGCGCCGGCGGCGTCTTCGCCACCGATCACCTCGCGGCGCTCGATCCGGCGCTCGCCGACGCCGCGAAAACCGCGGCGGGCGCGCTGTATGTGGCGCTGCCGCGGTCGCGCGGCGCGCTGCTGTTCCTACGCGCGGAAGCGCGTCCGGCGGTGTCCGAAAGCCATGCCGATCGCCGCATCCGCGAACGCGCCGCGGCCTGGTGCAAAGCGCGCGAACGCCACGCCCTGCGCTGGGATGCCGCGGATCTCGCGATCGCGCCGGAAGTGGCCGCGCTGGCCGACGAATTGGCGCCGCGCCTCGCCGAGCGTCGCCACATGGACCGCGTGCGCCACAACGAGGCGAAGCTCCGCGCGATCCTCGACGCGACGCAGGACGGACTCATCGTCGTCGACCGCGCCGGCACGATTCTCGATTTCAGCCCCGGCGCCGAGCGCCTGTTCCGTTGCCATGCCGCCGAGATGGTCGGGCAGAACGTCGACCGGCTGGTCCCCGAGCAATTCCGCGCGCGCCACCGCGCCGGGCTCGAGGGCGCGTCGCACGCGCTGCACCCGCGCGTCATGGGCGCCGACGGCGGGCTGCTCGCGCTGCGCCGCGACGGCACCACGTTCCCGTTCGAGCTCACGCTCACTTCCCTCGTGCTCGGCGGCGACACGATCTTCATCGGCGCGCTGCGCGACCTTTCGGAGCGCCTCAGCGCCGAGCAGCGCGACCGCTTCTGGTTCGAGCACTCGTCGGTCGGCTATTCGGTCTCCGATCCGGCCACGCACCGCCGCACGCGCGTCAATCCCGCGCTGTGCCGGATTCTCGGCTACAGCGAGCCCGAGCTTCTCGCGCTCAACGTGTTCGAGACGATGCACCCCGACGATAGGGACTACGGCCAGGCGTGGCGCGCGACGGTTCGCGACGGCGGCAACGAGCCGTTCCGCCGCCAGCACCGGCTGATCCGCAAGGACGGCAAGATCGTCTGGGCCCGCGTCACCGCCTCGCCGTTCCGCGCGCCCGATTCAGACGGCGCGCAGATCGTGTCGGAGATCATCGACGTGACCGAGACGGTCGAGGCGGATGCGAAGCTGCGCGCCGCGCTCACGCGCGCCGAGGCGGCGAGCGCCGCCAAGTCGCAGTTCCTCGCCACGATGAGCCACGAGCTGCGCACGCCGCTCAACGCGATCATCGGCCTCTCGGAAATGATCGAGAGCGAGATCATGGGGCCGATCGCCAACGCCCGCTACGCGGAGTATGTGGGCGACATCCATCGCGCCGGGCGGCATCTGCTCGAGCTCGTCACCGACGTGCTCGACACCAGCCGCATCGAGGCCGGCGGCTACCGCCTCGTGCTGGCGCCGCTCCAGGCGGCCGAGGTGATCGAGGAGACGCACCGCATCGTGGCGCCGCTCGCGGCCGGGCGCGGCGTGCGGCTCGAGCGCGCGGTCGCGGCGGGGCTGCCGCCGATCCGCGGCGACCGCCGCGCGATCAAGCAGATCCTGATCAACGTCGTGTCCAACGCGGTGAAATACACGCCCTCGGGCGGCTCGATCGCGATCCGGGCGGAGGCGGAGCCGGCGGCCGTCGCTATCGCCATCGCCGATACCGGCACGGGCATACGGCCGGAAGACCTTCCGCGCGTCACCGAGCCGTTTTTCCGCGCCGGCGACGTCTATACGAGCAATGCCGCCGGCGGCGCCGGCCTCGGCCTCTCGATTGCCAGCGGCCTCATCGAGGCGCATGGCGGCTCGCTGGCCATTGCGAGCAAGTTCGGCGAGGGCACAACGGTCACGCTGCGGTTCCCGGTTTCGCCGCCCGCACCTGCCGCCGCCGTGCCTTGACGCGCGGGCGCGCTGCCTGCATGTCATTGGCAAAAGCCGCATGCAGGAGGAGGAGCCCGCGATGATCAAGGTGCAGGACATCATCTACGTCGCCCACCGCGTCCCCGATCTCGACCGGATGGAGGCGTTTCTCACCGATTTCGGCATGGTGAAGGCCGAGCGCCGGGCCGACCGGCTGTTCATGCGCGGCGCCGGCACGCGCCCGTTCATCCACATGACTGAGAAGGGCGCGCCGGGCTTCGTCGCCTGCGGCTTCGCGGCCCCGTCGATGGCCGATCTCGAGAAGATCGCCGGCAGGAACGGCGCCTCCGCCATCGAAGACATCGACGGCCCCGGCGGCGGCAAGCGCGTGCGCCTCGCGGGGCCCGACGGCTTCCGCGTGGATATCTGCCACGGCATGGCAACGGTGCCCGAATTGCCGATGCGCGATCCGCTGAAGCTCAATTATGCGCGCGCCAAGAACCGCCACGGCGATCTCCAGCGCCCGGCGAAAGAGCCGGCGCGCATCAACAAGATCGGCCACTGCGTCTGGAAGGTGTCCGACGCCGACAAGGCCATCACCTGGTTCCGCGAGAATCTCGGCATGCTGGTCTCGGACCGGCTCTATCTGCCCGACAACGAGAAGCAGACGCTCGGCACGTTCCTGCGCTTCGACCGCGGCGACGCCTGGTCGGACCACCACTCGATCCTCTGCCTGCACAGCCCCGACGAGGTCAAGATCCACCACTGCTCGTTCGAGGTGCAGGATTACGACGCGGTCCACATCGGCGGCCAGTGGCTGGAAGAGAAGGGCTGGAAGCGCGAGTGGGGCATCGGCCGCCACGTGCTCGGCAGCCAGGTGTTCGATTACTGGCGCGATCCCTGGGGCCACATGTTCGAGCACTACGCCGACGGTGACCTGCTCACCGCGTCGTCGCAGCCCGGCAACTATCCGGCCCTGCCCGAAAACCTCGCCCAATGGGGCCCGCCGGTCACGCCGACGTTTTTCAGCTGAGGGGCGGCCGTTCGAGTTGAAGTATCGGCCGTGTGAGCATCGAGCTCGCGTCCATCCTTCGAGGCCCGCGCGAAGTCGCGCGGGCGCCTCAGGATGAGGCGTATTTGATGCAGCAACACAGCCTCATCCTGAGGTGCCGCCGCCCCTGAGCTCTTGGCGAAGGGTGCGGCGGGCGCGAAGGATGGATGCATGCACGATCGCGGCGTCCGCGGCTCACCGATAGCGACCGTCGCGGAACGTCACGCGCTTTTCGCCGGCGGAAAGATCGCGCCAGCCATTGGTGCTCGTGGGCAGCGCTTTCAGGCCATGCGCGCGGAAGTCGCCGAGGCTGCGGGCGTTGGCTTCCCGGAGATCGAGGACAAAGGCGGGACAGACGCCCGCCGTGCACTGGACGTCATCGCGCACGATCACGAGCGCCTCGGAAATGCCGTCGCCATCGAGATCGACGAACTGCAGTTCCAGGGGGTAGTGGCGCATGTTCTCTTCCGGCGCGTTCTGCGCCCTTAGCCATCCCTGTATGAAGCGCAACACCTTGGCGCGCTTTTGTGCCCTGTCCCCGCGGTTTTCGTCCGCGCGGCCGGCGGGCGGCTGCCCCGGGCGCGCTGCGGGCGCGCCCAGGCTCACGCGAATGCGGAAGGCCTCGCGCGTGATCGAGCGCATCAGCTGCGAAACCCGCACTTCGTAGGCGCGCCGCCGCGCCGTGAAAGTAACCTCATCCACGCCGTCGCGAATCCCGACGACGTTGAGGATGATGTTCTTGCCGTTGACGACCTTGAGCGCGAAGGTCTGGCCGGGCGTCGTGGCGAGCGTGTAGCAGACGATGTCCTCGGGCGGCGCGATGCCGAAGATGAACGTCTCGCTGCGGCCGGGCTCGATTGCGGCCTGGACGCATCCTCCCTGCGCGTGCGCGCGGTCCCCCGGCGAAATCAGAAGAATCGAGAGCAGAAAAATCGGGCGGATGCACGGCATGGAAGCCTCCCCCGGACGTCGCCGTAGTCCTACGCGGCGCTCGTATCGCTCAGATTAGCACAACCAATCGCCGAGGCGAACCGCGCGGCGCGCCGTGCCCGTTGCCGCTCCGTTCAACCAGGGCGCGAGCCGCGTTGATGGATGCAGCCGCTCACACTCCCGGCTTCTTGTAGGCCCCCACGCCGACGATGAAGTCGCCGACGCGGACGATGTAGCTGGCCTTGGGCTCCATCTGGCGGGTGCAGGGGTTGTACCAGGAATACTCGATCCAGCCCGCGCCGGCGTCGAGCGCCAGGCGGCGCATGCGCGCGTAGATGCCGCTGCTCGCCCCATCCCCGAGTCCGACGCGCGCACCCACTGTCTCGGGCCAGCCGCCGCTCGCGCGCAGCCTGCCTTCGAGATCGAATACGAACACGTATAGATCGCCGGTGACGAATCCGCCGGACCGGTTCATGAAGCGGGGCAGGGCGACCGCGGGGCCCGAGGCGGACAGGAAGGCCGCCGCGCGCTCGGCCAGTTCGCGCGCCGCGTCGAGAGTCGCGGTGGCGCAACGTTCTCCGGCGCGCGCGCCGCCGAAGGAAAGCGCGAGAACGAGAACGAGGGCACCGGCGATTCGCATGGGCGCTCCGGCGATGACGCGCGCGAGTCTAGCTCAGGCCGCCGCGCGCGGCCATACGCGGGGAAACATTTCGCAGTCCATCCGGTCGCCGGGCGAAAGCCCGTGCCCCTCGATCGGCGGCGAGACCTGGCCGACGCGCTTCGCATAACGCGTGTCGGCGCCGAGCCAGCGCGTGGAATAGGCGCGGCGCCGGCGCGCGAGCGAGGCGTTGCCGGGCGCGCCGTGCAGCGTGAGGCCGTGGAACGCGATCACGTCGCCGGGCTCCAGCGACCAGCCGAGCAATTCGTGGCGCCCGCGCTCTTTCTCCATGTCGGGCACCGGCTCGAAGCGCGGATCGGCGACGGCGAGATCCGTCGCCTGCTTGAAGAAGCGCGGCTGGAACCAGCGGCCCCAGCGATGCGAGCCTTTGACGTATTCGACCGAAGTCTCGCGCGCGACCGGATCGAGCGGCAGCCACAGCGAAATCACCTGGTCGCCGTCCACCGGATAATAGGGCTGGTCGTGGTGCCACGGCGTCGGCTCGAGCGTGCCGGGCTCCTTCACGAGCAGATGATCGTGGTAGTAGGCGATCGTCGGGCTGCCGGTGAGCGCCGCGGCGATCGCGGCGGCCGGCGAGTTGAACGCGAAATCGCGGCAGGCCGGCCAGCGCCGCCAAAGCTGGAAATCCACGAAGAACAGCCCCGGGTTTCCGGCCGGCGTGTTGATGCGCACCATCGGCCCCGGCGCCGCCATGTCGGCATCCACGTCGCGCGCCAGCGCCGCGATCCACTCGCGGTCGAACAGGCCGCGCAGGCACACCGCGCCGTCCTCGCGATAGCGCGCGATCTCTTCGCCGGTGATCGGACGCAGCGGCTCGCGGTTCATGCGGGCGGGGCGCCTAGTGCAGGCGCGGCGATTTCAGGAAGCTCGCGCGGTCGGCGCTCTTCAGCGTGCAGCGGCGCGCCTTGCCGTCGCGCAGGAACGTCATCGGCACGTCGCTGCCCGCCTTGCCGTAGGCCCACACGGTGCGCCAGAGATCGGCGAGATTGCCGACCGGGGCGCCGGCCACGTCGATGACGATGTCGCCGGGCCGCACGCCGGCTTTCTCGGCTGGGCTCTTCGGTGAGAGGCCGACGACGAGCAGGCGCTCCTCGGCCTCGGTGGCATAGAAGCCGAGCCAGGGCCGCGGCGGCTTTCCGCTCGTGCCCGTTTTGCACAGCGCATCGAGGATCGGCGGCAGCAGGTCGATTGGCACGATCATGTTGCCCTCGGCCTTGGTGTCGCCGCCGCGCGCCTGCTGCACATAGAGCGAGCCGATGCCGTAAAGCTTGCCGTCGGGGCCGAGCAGGCCGGTGCCGCCCCAATGCGGGTGCGCCGGCGTCGTGAAGATCGCCTCGTCGAGCACGTATTCCCAATAGCCGGCGAATTCGCGCTTGCCGACGATCTTGGCCGCCAGCGCGCGGCGCCGCCCGCCGGCGCCGGCGACGATGACCGACGAGCCCACCGCGAGATCGCGCGTGCGGCCGAACGGCAGCGGCTCGGCGTCGAGCGGCGCCAGCGCCTGCACGAGGCCGAAGCCGGTTTCGAAATCGTAGGCGACGACGTGGCCGGGAACGACCTTGCCCGAATTCTGCCCGAGCCAGATGTGCTCGGCCTCGGTGATCAGGTAGCCGATCGTCAGCACGAGACCGGAACGGTCGATCAGCACGCCGTTGCCGGCGCGCTCGGTGCCGAGGATCGAGGCGGTGAAGGCATCGGCCGGCACTTCGGCGGAAAGGCTAAGCACGGAGTCGAGCGCGTTGCCGACATCGAACGCCCAGCCCTCGCTCTTCGGGCGCAGTGGTTCCGGAAATTCCCAATCGCCGAGGTCGCTCATGCTGGCTCCTGCGCCGCGTCGTGGTCACGCGGAAAGTCAACGCGATTCCGAAGGCCAAGGCAAGCGACAGGCTCGCGCGGCCGTTGCTAATGTCGCCTCAAATCGCGGCGCTTCAAGGGCGCGCGGCATCGGCACGTGCGCAACGCACGATCAGGCTGCCGAAAACAGCTTCAGCCCGACGATGCCGGCGACGATGAGGCCGATGCAGGCAAGCCGCGCCGCCGCCGCCGATTCGCCGAACAGGATCATGCCGAGGATCGCGGTGCCCACCGCGCCGATGCCGGTCCACACCGCATAGGCGGTGCCCACCGGCAGGGTGCGCAGCGCGAGGCCGAGGCAGAAGAGGCTCAGCGCCATCGCGGCGATCGTGCCGATGGAGGGCCAGAAGCGCGTGAAGCCCTCGGTGTATTTGAGCCCGATCGCCCAGCCCACCTCGAACACGCCGGCGATCGCGAGAAGTATCCATGCCATCGTTCACACCCTCCACTTTCCATGCGGAAACGCGACGCCTTCATACGCTCTCGATCACGGGGAGGTGATCGGCCGCGGCGACTGAATCCCGACGCGATCCGGATTAGCATGGACGCGTTCCGGAAGCGGACATGGTGGGAGGAAAATATGGCGCGCTTGAATGTGAATGGCCGCACGGTCGATGTGGATGCGGAGCCCGATACGCCGCTGCTCTGGGCGCTGCGCGATCATCTCGCGCTGACCGGCACGAAATACGGCTGCGGCGTCGCGCAATGCGGCGCCTGCACGGTGCACGTCGACGGCGCCGCGATGCGCTCCTGCTCGGTCTCGGTGAAAGACGCCGAGGGCAAGGCGATCGTGACGATCGAGGGCCTGCCGCAGAACGGCAAGCTGCACAAGGTGCAGCAGGCCTGGATCGACGCGCAGGTGCCGCAATGCGGCTATTGCCAGGTCGGCATGATCATGGCGGTGGCGGCGCTGCTGAAGGAGAAGCCGAAGCCCACCGACGCCGACATCGATGCGGCCGTCACCAACATCTGCCGCTGCGGAACCTATGCGCGCGTGCGCAAGGCGATCCACGCGGCGGCACAGGCTTAGGGGAGGCGGCAATGAACGCGATCGATCCGAAACTCTCGCGCCGCTCGTTCCTCGTCACCGCGGCGGCGGCCGGCGGCGGCCTCGCCATCGGCTTCCATCTGCCCGCGGGCGGCCCGCGCCTCGCGCAGGCGTCGACGAAGGGCAGCGAAGTCACCGCCTGGATCGTCATCGAGCCGAGCAACGCGGTCACGATCCGCGTCGCGCGCTCGGAGATGGGGCAGGGCAGCATGACCGGGCTCTGCCAGCTCGTGGCGGAAGAGCTCGAATGCGATTGGAAGAACGTGCGCGCCGAATTCGCCTCCACGAACGAGAACGTCCGCCGCAAGCGGGTCTGGGGCACGATGGCCACCGGCGGCAGCCGTGGCGTGCGCGATTCGCAGGGCTATGTTCGCCAGGCCGGCGCGGCGGCGCGCGAGATGCTGGTGGCGGCGGCGGCCGCGCGCTGGAAGGTTCCGGCGGCGGAATGCTCGGCCGAAAGCGGCGTCGTTTCGCACAAGGCTTCGGGACGCACGCACACCTATGGCGAGCTCGCGGCCGAGGCGGCGAAGCTCGAGCCGCCGAAGAATGTGAAGCTCAAGGACCCCAAGGACTGGAAGATCGCCGGCAAGCCGGTAGCGCGGCTCGACATCCCCGACAAGGTGATGGGCAAGCCGGTGTTCGCGATCGACGTGCGCCTGCCGAACATGGCCTATGCGGCGATCAAGCATTGCCCGGTGTTCGGCGGCACGGTCGGCACGGTCGCCGAAGCCGCGGTCATGGGCATGAAGGGCGTGCTCCAGGTCGTGCACCTCGGCAACGCGGTGGCCGTCGTCGCCGACACCTATTGGCGCGCGAAACAGGCGATCGAGAAATTGCCGGTCACCTGGGCCGGCACCGAGGCGAACGCGAAGGTTTCGAGCGACACGATCCGCGCGTTCCTCAAGACCGGGCTGGATGCGACGGACGTTCCGCTCGCGCGCAACGACGGCGACGCGAAGGCCGAGCTTGCGAAGGCCGCGAAGGTCATCGAGGCGGAATACGAGGCGCCGTTCCAGAACCACGCGCCGATGGAGCCGCAGAACTGCACCGCGTCGGTGACGGCCGAACGCATCGACCTCTGGGTTCCGACGCAGAACAGCGAGGCGTCCGCGGCGGCGGCGGCGGCCGCTTCGGGCATGCCGCTCGACAGGATCGAGGTGCACAAGACGATGCTCGGCGGCGGCTTCGGCCGGCGCGGCGCGCATCAGGAGCCGGTGCGCGAGGCGGTGCTGATCGCCAAGGCCGCGGGCCGGCCGGTGCAGCTCATCTGGTCGCGCGAGGAAGACATGCAGCACGGCCGCTACCGGCCGGTCAGCATGTCGCGCCAGCGCGCGGCGCTCGGGCCCGACGGCATGCCGGGCGCGTGGACCACGCGCCTCACCGGCAATTCGATCATGCAGTTCGTCAACCCGGCCAACATCAAGGACGGCGTCGATCTGCATTTCCTCTCCGGCCTCTACGACGGCACCTACGCGGTGCCGAACTTCCAGCTCGACTACGCGATGCGCAACACGCACGTGCCGCCGGGCTTCTGGCGCGGCGTCAACAGCAACCAGAACGCCTATTACCGCGAGTGCTTCGTCGACGAGATGGCCGCGGCGGCCGGGCAGGATCCCTACCAGTATCGCCGCAAGATGCTGCAGCACGAGAAGGCGCGGCGCGATCTCGCCGTGCTCGATGCCGCGGCGAAGAAGGCCGAATGGGAGAAGCCGCTTGCCGCGGGCCTGCATCGCGGCATCGCCGTGTATGCGTCTTACGGAAGCTGGGCCGCCGCCGTCGCCGAAATCGCGATGGAGGGCGGCGAGGTGCGGATCAAGCGCATCGTCGTGGCACTCGATTCGGGCCACGTCGCCTCGCCCGACGCGATGGTGGCGCAGGTGGAAGGCTCGGTCGTGTGGGCGCTCAGCGCCACGCTGTTCGGCGAGATCACGATCAAGGACGGGCGCGTGGCGCAGAGCAATTTCCACGACTACCCGATGCTGAAGCTCGACCGCATGCCGGTGGTGGAAACCGCGCTCGTGCCCTCGGGCGGGTTCTGGGGCGGCGCCGGCGAGCCGGCCGTGCCGCCGGTGGCGCCCGCGCTGGTCAACGCGATCTTCGCGGCGACCGGCAAGCGCATCCGCTCCCTGCCGCTCGTCAAGCACGGGCTGGTGAAGGTGTAAAACGGAAGGTGCGGGGAGGCGAATCTTCCTTGTCTCTCCCCGTCTCCCCGCCTCCCTGCTAGACTGACGGCATGAGATCGAACCGATCACGCAGTGGCGGAACCACCCGGCGGCGCTTCGTCGCCGGGGCGGCGGCGGGCGCGCTCGCGGCGCCGGCGTTGCTGCACGCGAACCGCGCGGCGGCGGCGCAGGCCGATCTCGAGGCCGCGATCCGCGCGATCACCAAGGGCGTGCGCCCCATCGAAGACCGGGTGAAGGTGGACGCGCCGCCGCTCGCCGAAACCGGCACGGCGGTGCCGGTCACGATCACGGTCGAAAGCCCGATGACGGCGCACGACCGCGTCAACGCGATCCACATCCTGCTCGAGCAGAATCCCGAGGCCGAGGCGGCGGCGTTCCATCTCGGCCCGCGCTGCGGCAAGGCCGAGCTCTCGACGCGCGTGCGCATGTTCGCGCCGCAGAAGGTCTACGCGCTCGCGGCGATGAGCGACGGCGGCTTCTGCATCGGCAGCATCCACGTCGAGGTGACGCTCGCCGCCTGCGTGGAGATCGACGTGAAATGACCGCGCGCATTCGCGTCCCCAAGATCGCGAAGAAGGGCGAGGTCGTCGAGATCCGCACCTTGCTCGAGCACCTCAACGAATCGGGCTGGCGGCGCGACGACGAGGGCAAGATCTACCCGCGCAACATCCTCACCTCGTTTCTGTGCACCTATGGCGGCGTCGAGGTGATCAGGGGCGACCTCAGGCGCGGCATCTCGCGCAATCCCTATTTCTCGTTCTGGCTGCGCGCCGAGGAAAGCGGCGAGATCGCCTTCCGCTGGCAGGACGAAAGCGGCGCCGTGTTCGTGGAGAAGGCGCGGATCGAAGTGGTTTAGGGCAGCGCGCCGCTACGGTATCAGCACCACTTTCCCCATCGCCTTCCGCTCCTCGATCAGCGTCTGCGCCTTGGCCGCGTCGGCGAGCGGCAGGCGGGCGGCGATGGCGGGCTTCACCTGGCCGCGGGCGAGGATCTCGATCGCGTTCTCCATCGCCTCGCGGCGCGGCTCGGGCCAGTGGTCGAGCGTGTGCATCGTGAAGCAGCGCACGGCCGGGCTCGCCTCGAGATGGCCGCGCATCGCCGCGAACAGATCGGCGTCGGGCATGCCGTTGATGAGGCCGTAGGAGACGAGCATGCCGAGCGGCGCCAGCATCTTCACGCGGCCCGGCAGCTCCTTCCCCGCGAGGTGGTCGAACACGATGTCGGCGCCGCGCCCGTTGGTGATTTCGCGCACGCGCTCGACGAGATTTTCGCTGCGGTGGTCCACCGGCGTTCCCCCGCGCGCGCGCACGAACGCGCATTTCTCGGCCCCGCCGGCCACGCCGATCACCGTCGCGTGCTCGAGGCGCGCGAGGTCCATGAGCGCCGAGCCGACGCCGCCGGCCGCGCCGAGTACGACGACGGTGGCGGGCTCGACGCCGCGCGCCGCCTTGTGCAGCAGGATCCAGGCGAGCTGATAGTTGGTGAGCGCCGTCGCCTCGTCGAAATCGATGCCCTCGGGCAGCGGCCACACCGCGTCTTCCGGCGCCGTCACGTATTCGGCGTAGAGGCCGCCCCTGTTGCCGAGGTCGTAGCCGGCGACGAACGCCTTTTGCCCCGAATGCAGTTTCCGGACACCGGGGCCGATGGCGGCGATCTGCCCGCTCGTCTCGTTGCCGGGGATGAACGGCAGCTTCGGCATCCAGCGATAGCGCCCGGTGCGGATCAGCAGGTCGAAGAAATTGACGCCGATCGCGCGCGTGCGCACGAGCACCTCGCCGGGGCCGGGCTCGGGCACCGGCAGCTCGACGAGCTCGAGCACCTCGGGGCCGCCGGTGCGGCTGATCTGGATCGCCTTCATCGCGTTTCGCTCCCTCTTCAGCGCGCAGATTAGATTCTCGGAGAGGGGAAATCCCACGCAATCTTCGCGTCATCCATCGCGCCAGAACGCGAAGGCGCCGACGCGCGCGGTGAAGCGGGGCGCCTGCTCGGGGGCCGGCGCGCCGAGCGGAACGACCATCCAGCCGCCGCGCGCGGAATCGGGGGCGGCGCCGGCCAGCGCGCGGGCGGCGATGCGGCGGCAGATCGCGGCCCACGCGGCGTCGGCGCGCGCGCTCAATGGCTGCTCGGGCAGGCCGGCGAACGCGGTTTCGAGCGCGAACGGCGTCTCGGCAAAAATGCCGTTCCACACGGTCGCGCGGCGCCGGCGGCGGTTCATCGCCATGGCGGCGAGCGCCTCGGCCGCGCGCACGGCGCCGCGCGGCGCGTGGCGCGCGAGCAGCGACGCGAACGCATCGCGCTCCGCGGACCGAATCAAGGCGCGCGCGGCCGGATGATTGCGCGCGCTCATGCCGGCCCCCGTGCGTCGAGCTTGGCCTCGATGCGCAGCAGGTGCGCGGTGAGGCGCTCCTCGACGCTCTGCAGCGCCGCGAGCGAGGCGTAGCCGGTGGCGACGTCGAGCTTGTGCTGGGCCAGTGCCTCGCGCAGGCGATCCAGCTCGCGGTCGAGCCGCGCAGCGAGCCGCGCGAGCGCCGCCTCGCCGTCGCGCTTGATGCGCCAGGCCAGCCAGAACAGGCCGGCCAGCGCCGGCAATTCGAACGCCGTGATCCAGGCGGAGAACGTGAGTCCATCGGTCATGCGCGTTCTCCGCTCAGAGCGAGCCTTGCGGCTCGGGGCGCCAGGCGGTGCCGGAGGCGATCACGCAAGCCTGGCCGTCGCGGCGGATCACGAGCGTCCAGCTCCCGTCGGCGTTGGCGAAGAATTCGAGCGCGAAGCCGCGCTGCTCCTCGGCGGAGAAGCGCAGCGTCTCGCCGAAGCGCCGGCGCAGCGTCTCGGCCATCTCGCCGTAGGGGGCGCAAGCGGCGGGCGCCTGATCGCCTTGGGCGAACGCAGGGTGGGAAGGCGTGCAAGCGGCGACGGCAAAGGCCGCCGCCAGCGCGAGTTTGCGCAGCGTCATGGTCGTTCTCCTTGGGTTGAGTGATCGAAGTCGCGGAAAAGGGGTCACGCCCCTTCTCCGATCGTGTCGTCCCCGCGAAAGCGGGGACCCACGTCAACGCCACCGGGCCACCTTGCGCGAAGCACCTCGGCGACGCCGATTGCTCGAGCCATCGCCATATCTCGCGCCGATCCGCCGCGCGGAGAGATGGGTCCCCGCTTTCGCGGGGACGACAGGACCTACTGTGACTGCCTAAGGCTCGAACTCGGTCTCGGCGCGGTGCGGCGTGGCGCCGGGGCGCCAGGCGCCGTGCGTGCCGGCCGCGCGCGGGAACGGGCCGAGGCGCACCGGCTCGGCGAGGATCGCCGAGGCCACCGCGTCGAGTCCGTCGTCGCGGTGGCCGGCGCCGGCGAGCGGCGACCAGTTGCGCAGCTCTTCCGCGAAGGGGCCGTCGCACACGCTCTCGTGCGCGTGCAGCAGGCCGGCGGCGAGCGGCACGTCGAGCGCGGCGAGGATGCGCTCGGCCTTGGGCCGCGTCGAATGATGGGCGATCACGCCGATCGCGGGATCAAACGGCCGCAGGGCCTTGCGGAGAAGGCCCGGCAGCATCGCGCCCACGCCGTTGTCCTCGACCGTGATCGACGCCGCGCCGGTTTCCGCCACGACGCGCGCGGCCTCGCGGCAGAGCTGGTCGGCCTCGGCATGGTTTTTGGGATCGCGCTTCGCCAGATCGGGATCGTGGGCGAAGTAATGCACGCGGTGCAGCCAATAGCCGCCGCCGGTGTCCTGATAGACGACGGCGATCGCGTTGCGGTCGTTCTTGTCCGTCCGGCCCAGCGACGGATCCCACCACACGCGGACCGAGGCCAGCTTCTTGCCCTCGAGCCACAGGCTCTCCTGGCCATGCGACTGGCGGCGCTCCGGATCGTCCGCATAGCGCAGCAGCTTCGCCGGATCGAAGCGGCATTTCTCGGGCGGCATCGGCACGAGCATCATCTGGCTCGCGAACTTGATCGGCCCGCTGCGGCGCTCGAGGTCGGCGATCTCCTTTTTGCCGTAGCGGTCCGGCCAGGCGGGCTTTCCCTGCGCGTCGCGAATCGGGAAAGTCTCGCGATCGAATCCGTCGAGAAATTCCCGTGTCTCGCCGATCTCGGGCCGTGGCGAGCCGGCATAGATCGAGTAGTAAGTGTGCGGCGTGCCGACGTAGAGTTGAAATCCGCCCGGCACGAGCACGAACTCGATCTCGCCGAGCTTCTCGCGCAAGGCGTGGCGCTTCCCCGGCGTATCGGAGTTGCCCGGCACTTCGACGTCGTCGCAGATCACCACGTCGG
>CAYZSG010000083.1:0-20196 GCA_964481045.1 uncultured Candidatus Odyssella sp.
CGCTCGACCGGCTCGGCGTGGCCGGTGCGATCATCATCGGCATCCTCGCCGTCACTGTTGTCGGCATCGTTTTTGCCATTCCGCATGCCGACGGCAAGACGGTTACGAAATTCGCTGGTGTGTTCGGCCTGCCGCCCGATCCCTCGCCGGTGTTCGCCAAGCTGGATTTCGGCGGCCTGTTCGCCCTCTCCGTCCCCACCTTGCTCATCGTGCTGTTCAGCTTCTTCATCGTCGCGTTCTTCGACACGGCGGGAACGCTGGTGGGCATCGCGCACCAGGCCGGCATGCTCGACAAGGACGGCAAGCTTCCGCGCCTCGGCAAGGCGCTGATCGCCGACAGCAGCGCGATGACGCTCGGCGCCGTGTTCGGCACGTCGACGACGACGAGCTACATCGAGAGCGCGGCCGGTATCAAAGCGGGCGGCCGCACCGGCATGACGGCTTCTGTCGTCGGCATACTCTTTCTGCTCGCGCTGTTCTTCGCGCCGCTGGCCAGCGCCATTCCGCCTTACGCCACCGCGCCGGCGATCCTGTTCGTCGCCTGCATGATGGCCTCGCCGCTGGCGGAGATCGATTGGAAGGACCCGACCGAGTACGCGCCCGCCGTCGTGACCGCGCTCGGCATGCCGCTCACCTATTCAATCGCGACCGGCATCGGGCTCGGCCTCATCACCTTCATCGCGGTCAAGGCGCTGAGCGGCCGCTTCTCCCACCTGTCACCCGCACTTTTACTTATCGGTGCCGTGTTTGTTCTGCATTTTGCGCTCGGATGAGGGCGCCGTAGCCCGCAGGCGGAACGGATTGCCAATCACAAAAGTGCCGCGCTGTAAGCAAAATGCTTGCGGATTGGGATGCATTTGGGCAGATTTGTTGCGCAAAGTCTGCGCCCAAGTCGTTGGGGAGGAACGCGGTACCAAGCACCTCAGCGCCGGTCATTCCGAGGGGGAGGCTCCGGCGCCGAAAGATAAGCAGGGGGACCGAAACAGGGCCGAGGCGGCAACGCCTCGGCCTTATTCGTTTTGCCCATCATGCCGAGCAAAGCATCTCTTGCCGCAAACGCATCGCCTCGCGCTCAACGCCGTCTCGCGCGTCAAGAGATCCTTCGCTTCGCTCAAGATGACGATTTGGCGCGCGCCCACGCGGGCTTGAGTTTCGCGATGCGCTTGTAGACCGGGCAGGTCTCGCGATGAGCGCCGGGCAGATAGCCGATGCTCATCAGGAACTCGCCCACGATCTCGGGCCCCGCGAAGCGGAACGTCTTGCGGAACAGCTTCACCCATTCGGGCTTGCCGAGCGGATGCTGTGCATCGATCCACGCGGCGAAGCTGCCGTGCTCCGCCGCAAGCGCCTCGATCGTCCGCGCATTCGCGATCGCCGCCTCGATCTTGAGGCGATTGCGGATCACGCCGGGATCGCCGAGCAGGCGCGTCACGTCGCGCTTGCCGTAGCGTGCCACCTTGGCGATGGAGAATCCGTGATAGGCGCGCCGGAACGACTCGCGCCGCTTCAGCATCAGCTCCCAAGAAAGGCCGGCCTGATTGATCTCGAGGATCAGGCGCTCGAACAGCGCGTCGTCGCCGCGAAGCGGGAAGCCGTACTCGGTTTCGTGATAAGGTCCGTGCAGCGGATGGCCGGGCGCGAAATCGCAGTAGGTGCTCATGCGCGCACACTAGCCGGACATGCGGCGCGATCAAACCGAAACCCATTGCTTTGCCGTACATCGCAAGGTCTAGTCCGGTGCGCGAGGGATCGCGCATCGTTCACCATCCGGCGGGTGAAGGCATGAATACGGGAAGCAGGCGCATCGCGGCCATCGGCGCCGTCGCGGTGGTGGCCGCGGGGATCGCCGCGTATTTCCTTCTGCGTGGCCCCTCGGGACCGACGACGGTGGCGCAGCAGCGCACCGATCAGCGCACGGACACGGCCCGGCCGGACGCCGCGCGTCCCCAGCGCGGCCAGCAGCGCCAGCGCGGCGCGGCGGCGAACCGCGTGGTGCTCGCCAAGGTGCAGGTGCAGACCATCGGCGACCTCGTCGCCGCCATCGGCACCGGGCGCGCGATTCGCAGCCTCACGATTTCGGCCGAGGTCGCCGGCGTGATCGAGGAGATCCGCTTCCGACCCGGCGAAGCCGTCAAGGCGGGGCAAGAGCTGCTGAAGCTCAAGAGCGAGGCCGAGGAGATCGCGGTCAAGCTCGCGCAGGTGAAGGTGGACGAAGCCGATACGAACCTGAAGCGGCTCCAGGGACTCGTCGAGCGGAATGCGGTGCCGACCGTCCAGGTCGATCAGGCGCGCACGGCGGTAGCGCTCGCCCGCGCCGAGTTGGATGCCAAGCAATACGAGCTGAGGCGCCGCCTCTTGCGCGCACCGTTCGACGGCGTGATGGGCCTCACGACCCTGGGCAAGGGCGACTACCTCACGCAGGGCGCCGCCATCGCCACGATCGACGACCGATCGAGCCTGCTCGTGGCCTTCGTCGTCTCCGAACGCGTGGCGGGCGCGTTCACGCTCGGCCACGACGTGCGCGTCACCACGCCGGCGCTTTCGGGCGCCGTGTTCCGCGGCAAGATCACGGCGCTCGACACCCGCGTCGACGCCGCCTCGCGCACGCTGCGCGTCGAGGCGACGATCCCCAACGATCAGAACCGGCTCATCGCCGGCATGACGTTTTCGGTCCAGGTGCAGATTCCGGGCGAGAAATTGCCGGTGCTGCCCGGCCTCGCGATCCAATGGGATCGCGCGGGCGCCTTCGTCTGGGCATTGGCCGAGGGCAGCGTCGTCAAGCGCGTGGGCGTCACGATCCGCCGCCGCGAGAACGACACCGTCGCGGTCGAGGCCGCGCTCAAGGACGGAGACCAGGTCGTGATCGAAGGCTCGCAGGGGCTGCGCGACGGCGCGAGCGTCACCGTGGTGCAGAACTGATGAGCGGCTCCGTCGGCCCGGAAACCGCGCGCGCGGGGCCTACCGCGCTTTTCATCCGGCGGCCGGTTCTGGCTTTCGTGCTGAACCTGCTGATCATGATCGCGGGCTTCGCCGCCCTGAGCGGCGTCGAGGTGCGCGAACTGCCGGACGTCGACCAGCCGGTCGTCACGGTGACGACCGAGTATCAGGGCGCCGCGCCCGAGACGATCGACACGCAGATCACGAGCGTGCTCGAGAGCGCCGTCTCGCGCGTGCAGGGCGTCGTCTCGATCTCGTCGCAGTCGTCCTACGGGCGCAGCCGGATCACGATCGAGTTCTCCGGCAGCACCGACCTCAACATCGCCGCCAGCGACGTGCGCGAGGCGGTGTCACGCATCACGCGACGGCTGCCCGAGAAGATCGAGCCGCCGAGCGTCGTGAAGGCCGACGCCGACGCCTCGCCGATCATACGGCTTGCGATCAGCTCGCGGACGATCTCGATCGAGGAGCTAACGCGCCTCGTCGAGGACCGCATCGTTCAGCGGCTCACCGCGGTCAAGGGCGTCGCCGACGCGCAGGTTTACGGCACGCGCGCGCCGGTCATCCGCGTCGCGGTCAACCAGGTCACGCTCGCGAGCCGCGGCCTATCGATGCAGGACGTCGTGACCGCGCTCGGCCGCGCCGCCCTCGACACGCCCTCGGGCACGCTCGAGAACCGCCAGCAGTCGCTGATCGTGCGCACCGAGGCGCCGATCTCCACCGCCGCCGAGATCGCGGCGCTCTACATCAACGACGTGACGCGCGTGGGCGACATCGCGCAGGTGCGCGCGGCGTCGGCGACGCCCGATTCGATCACGCGCTTCAACGGCCGGCTCGCGATCGGCATCGGCATCGTGCGCCAGGCGCAGTCGAACACGCTCCAAATCTCCGAGGGCGTGCAGGCGGCCGTCGCCGACCTGAAGCGCGATCTCCCGCAGGGCACCGAGCTCGCGGTGGTGTCCGACGACGCGGTGTTCGTGCGCGCGGCGCTCGACGAGGTGGTGGAGACGCTGTTCATCGCCACCGCCATCGTCATCCTCGTGATCTACTTGTTCCTCACCTCGGTCCGCGCGACGCTGATCCCGGCGATCACGATTCCGGTCTGCACGCTCGGCACGATCGCCGGAATCTGGATCGCGGGCTTTTCGGTCAACATCTTCACGCTGTTCGCGCTCGTGCTGGCGACCGGCATGGTCGTCGACGACGCGATCGTCGTGCTCGAGAACATCGAGCGGCGGCGGCACCAGGGGCTCGGCCTGCGCGCGGCCGCCGTGCTCGGCACGCGCGAGGTGTTCTTCGCCGTGATCTCGACCACGGCAACGCTCGCGGCCGTGTTCATCCCGATCTCGTTCCTGCCCGGCACGGCCGGCAAGATGTTCGCCGAGTTCGGCTTCGTGCTCGCCTTCGCGGTCACGATCTCGTCCTTCGTGGCGCTCACGCTCTGCCCGGTATTGGCGGCGAAGCTGCCGGAATGGGGCGCCGCGCGCAGAGGCAGGCCGCCCGCCCTCTTCGCGCGGACCTGGAACCGCGTCGGCGCCGCGGCCGGCGGTTTCTACAACCGCTCGCTCGAATGGGCGTTGCGGCTGCGCTTCGTCGTGATCGCCGCCTCCATTGCCTTCGCCGTCCTCGCCTACACGATCTTCCTCGCATTGCCGCAGGAGCTGACCCCGCCGGAGGACCGCGGCGTGGTTTCGATCCAGGCGCGCGCCGCGCAAGGCGTCAATCTCGGATACATGGCCGAGCAGACCGCGAAGGTCGAGGAGATCCTCGACGAGTACGTCCGTTCCGGCGAGGCCACGAGCGTGCTCTCGTTCATCGGCCGCGGCAGCACGAACTCGGCGTTCGTCATCATGCGCCTGGCCCCGTGGGCGCAGAGGAAGCGCAGCCAGCAGCAGATTCAGGCCGAGCTTCAGCGCCGCTTCCAGGCGATCCCGGCGCTGCGCCTCTCGACGCGCGCGGCCAACAGCCTCGGCATCCGCGGCGCCGGCACCGGCCTCAACTTCGCGATCACCGGCGCCGACTACGGCAGCATGGCCGACGCCGCCGAGAAGCTGGTCGCGGCGATGGCGCAGAACCCGAACTTCACCGACCCACAGCTCGCCTACGACACGACGCAGCCGCAGCTCAACGTGCGCATCGACCGCGAGGCGGCGACGAAGCTCGGCATCTCCATCGACGCGATCACGACCGTCGTCCGCACGATGGTGGACGAATACAAGGCGGCCCAGCTCTTCGTGAAAGACCGCGTCATCGACGTCGTGCTCACCTCGGGCGCGCGGCCGGTGAACGACCCCACCGACGTCGAAAACCTGTTCATCAAGGCGCGCGACGGCCGCTTCATCCCGCTTTCGTCCGTGACCGAGCTGAAAGAGATCGCGGTGGCGCCCGCGCTCGGGCGCGAGGGCCAACGCCGCGCCGTGCCGCTGCGCGCCGGGCTCGCCGAGGGCTACCCGCTCTCGACGGCAATCTCCGACATGCGCGCGCTGGCGCAGACGACGCTGCCGCCGGGCATGGGCATCGTGCTGCTCGGCGAGGCGCTGACGCTCGAACAGAGCGCGCAGAGCGGCCTCATCGTGTTCGCGTTCGCGATCGTGATCGTGTTCCTCGTGCTCGCGGCGCAGTTCGAGAGCCTCGTCAGCGCCTCCGTCATCATGCTGACCGTGCCGTTCGGCCTCGCGGCGGCGATCTATGCGATCCTGCTCACCGGCGGTTCGATCAACTATTACAGCCAGATCGGGCTCGTGCTGCTCGTCGGCATCATCGCCAAGAACGGCATCCTCGTCGTCGAGTTCGCGGACCAGCTTCGCGACCAGGGCCTGCCGGTGGCGCGCGCGATCCGCGAGGCCGCGCGCATCCGCCTGCGGCCCGTGATGATGACGATGATCTCGACCGTGATCGGCGGCCTGCCGCTGGTGCTGGCCTTCGGCGCCGGCGCCGAGGCGCGCGAGGCGCTCGGCTGGATCGTGGTGGGCGGGCTCGGCTTCGCCACGATCTTCACGCTCTACCTGATCCCGGTCTTCTACTCGCTGCTCGCCGGCTTCTCGAAGCCGCGCGCCAGAGAGGCGCAGGACCTCGAGGCCGAGCTGGCCGCGGCCGGAAGCGTGATCGACACCCAAGGCCGCCCGGCCGACGAGGGCGCGGCGCGTTGAGCCCCTACTGGAACGTCAGGGACTTCGACTGCACCAGCCAATAGGCGACGCCGAACAGCAGCGCGGCGATGCCGGTGGTGATTGCGGCCTTGAGCGCGAGCCGCGGGCGCAGCGGCGCCCCGGCGTCATGCCCGAGCGCCTCGTCCCCCGCGCGGCGGATGCCCCAGGGCAACACGGCGAAGAACACCATCCACCAGATGATGACGAACAACACGATGGAGGAGGTCCACGTCACGGCTCAGGCCTGCTCGATCTCCACGAGCGTGCCGCAGAAATCCTTGGGGTGCAGGAACAGCACCGGCTTGTCGTGCGCGCCGATCTTGGGCTGGCCGTCGCCGAGCACGCGGGCGCCTTCAACCTTGAGTTTGTCGCGCGCGGCCAGGATATCGTCGACCTCGAAGCACACATGGTGCATGCCGCCTGACGGATGATCGGCCAGGAACTTGGCGACCGGCGAGTTCGCGCCGAATGGATGCAGCAGCTCGATCTTGGTGTTCGGAAGCTCCACGAACACGGTCGTCACGCCATGCGCCGGCATATCGACCGGGGCCGACACCTTGGCACCGAGCGTCTCACGATATGTCTTGCTCGCCGCGGTCAGATCCGGGACCACAATGGCGACGTGATTCAATCGTCCGATCATAGCCTTACCCGTTTATCCTCGCGCCTGCTTAAACCCGCACGATGTGAACGGCCGTCGACGGCTTCTTGCCTTTGGTATCCAGGATCGTCCGCCGGATCGCGCGATAGGCGGCCTCCTCCACTGCGCCGTCGTCGCCGCGCTGCGGGCCCGAGAGCTTGGCCAGCGCCGCCTCGATGGCGTCGATCAGCTTGTCCTCGAGCTCGCGCTCGTCGCCTTCCTCCACCAGGCCGTACAGCGCAAGCTGCGGGTCGGCGACGATCTTGCCCTTCCGGTCGAGCACCACCGTGGCCACGGCCGAGCCGTTGTAGAGCATCCGCTTGCGCTCCTTGATCACAGCGCCGTCGATGGCCACAAGCTGGGTGCCGTCGAGCACGAGGCGGCCATAGGGCACCTCGTCGACGATCTCCGGCCGACCGGGCGCCAGGCGCACCATCTGCCCGTTCGTGGCCACGATCGTGTTCGGGATCTGCAGCGACTTGCCGAGCTTCTCGTGCTCCATCATGTGCCGCGCCTCGCCATGAACCGGCACGAGGATGTTCGGGCGGATCCATTGATACATCTGCGCCAGCTCGTCGCGCGCCGGATGGCCGGAGACGTGGACGAAATGGTCTTTCTCCGTGACGACCTCGGCGCCGAGCATCGCCAGCGCGTCGTGCAGCCGGTTGATGGCGCGTTCGTTGCCCGGAATGATGCGCGAGGAGAAGACCACGGTGTCGCCCGGCTCGAGCGAGACGCTGGGATGCGTTCCGGCCGCGATGCGCGACAGCGCCGCGCGCGGCTCGCCCTGGCTGCCGGTGGCCGCGATCAGCACCTTGTGGCGCGGCAGATCCCCCGCCTCTTGCTCGGAGATGAACGGCGCGATATCGCGCAGATAGCCGGTTTCCTTCGCCGCTTCATACATGCGCCAGAGCGAGCGGCCGACGAGCGCCGCCTGCCGCTTCGACGCCTTGGCCACGGCGGCGACGGTTTCGAGCCGCGCCACGTTGCTCGCGAAGCACGCGATGACGACGCGCTGCTCGTAGCCCTTCACCAGCTCGATCAGGCTGTCGCGAACCTCTTTTTCGGAACCGGCCACGCCGGCGCGGAACACGTTCGTGGAATCGCCGACGCAGGCGAGCACGCCGTCGTCGCCGATTTTCCTCAACTGGTCCTCGTCCACCGGCTGCCCCACGAGCGGCGTCGGATCGAGCTTCCAGTCGCCGGTGTGGAAGATGGTGCCGGCCGGCGTGCGGATCAGCAATGCGTTGGGCTCGGGGATCGAGTGGGTGAGCGTCACCATCTCGATGTCCCAATGGCTGCCGACCTTGAAGCGCGAACCCGGCTTCAGCACCGTGATGCGCGCCGCCTGATCGAGGCCGACGTCTTGCAATTTGCGCTTCAGCACCGCGGCGGTGAACGGCGTCGCCCACATCTTGCAGCGCAGCCGTTCCCAGAGATACGGCACGGCGCCGATATGATCCTCGTGAGCGTGGGTGAGCACGAGCCCATCGAGCTCGTGCACGCGGTCGGCGATCCAGCCCGGATCGGGCATCAGCACGTCGACGCCCGGCACCTGCTCGTCGGCGAACGTCACGCCGCAATCGACCATGAGCCAGCGGCCGCGATAGCCGAACAGGTTCATGTTCATGCCGATCTCGCCGGCGCCGCCCAGCGGCAGGAACAGAAGCTCGTCGCTCTTGCCCGATTTCGCGCGCGCGTCCATCAGCTCTTGTTCCGGTAATAGATGTCGGCGATGCCGCGGAGCGTGAGGTCCTGGTCGACGTGCTGGATGGCCGGGCAGCCGGCGGCGATCAGCGGCACGAGGCCGCCGGTGCCGATCACCGTGAGGCGACCGCCCTGTTCTTCCTGGATGCGAGCGAGCAAACCTTCGATCAAACCGATATATCCCCAGTAAATGCCGGACTGCATCGCGCCCACCGTGCCGCGGCCGATGACGCGCGGCGGCCGGCGGATCTCGATGCGCGGCAGCTTGGCCGCGCCCATATATAGGGCTTCGAACGCAATGTTTATGCCGGGCGAGATGACGCCCCCCACATAATTGCCCTCGCGGTCGAGCACGTCGAAGGTGGTGGCGGTGCCGAGATCGACGACGACGGCGGGCATCTCGTAGCGCTGCTTGGCGGCGACGGCGTTGGCGATGCGGTCGGCGCCCGCCTCCTCCGGCCGGTCGATGAGCACTTTGAGGCCATATTGCAGCGCCGGATCGCCCACGACGAGCGGCTCGCCGCCGAAATAGCGCTGGCAGAGGCTGCGCAGGTTGAAGCTCGCCTGCGGCACGACATTGGAGAGAATCGCGCCGGTGATGTGCTTCCGCTCGAGGCCTTCGAGCGCCATGAGCTGGGTCAGCCACACCATGTATTCGTCGGCGGTGCGATGCGGCTGCGTCGAGATGCGCCAGCTTCCCTGCCGCGTCTCGCCGTCGAACACGGCGAACACGGTGTTGGTGTTGTTCGAGTTGATGACGAGGAGCATCAGAGCGTTCCAGCCATTAAAACACACGTCATCCCGACCGTGGCGAGCCGCCCTTTGCGGCTCGCGAAGTGGAGGGATCGCAGGACAGCTGCCGCGCGATCCCTCCACTGCGCACGGCGCGAGAGCGCCGTTCTCCGGTCGGGATGACGCTGGATTTTAGCATTCTAAGGTTGCTCACGGACGGCTATTTCGCCGTATGAAATCGTCTCGCGGCGTCCGCCGGCAAGTTCGAGCACCAGCGCGCCGTTGGGATCGAGGCCGACGAACTTGCCTTCCCGTTCGTCGCCGTTGCGTTTGATCCTGATGTCCGCGCCGAGCGCGTGGGCGCGGGCGAGCCAGGCCTGGCGCAGCGCGGCGAAGCCTTCGGCCAGCCAGAGGCGGTACCAACGATCGATCCGCGCCGCCAGCGTTTCCAGCGCGCGCTCGACCGAGGGATCGCCGCCGAGGAGCGCAACACTCGTCGCGGGCCATGTGGCCTTTTCGGGCGCCTGGGCGACGTTCACGCCGATGCCGGCAATCAGCCAATCGAGCGTCTCGGGCGTTCCGCGCGATTCGAGCAGGATGCCGGCAATCTTCTTCCCGCCGACGAGGACGTCGTTGGGCCACTTGCACTTCGCGTCGATGCCGTGCGCCAGGCGCTCGACGGTCTCCGCGACCGCGACGGCGGCGCCGAAGCCGAACGCGCCGGCCTCCGCCGGCTTCACCTTCGGCCGCAACAGGAACGACGAATAGAGATTGCCCTCAGGCGAAACCCAGCTGCGGCCCTGGCGGCCGCGGCCCGCGGTCTGGATGCCGCCGGTGACGACGAGGCCTTCCGCCGCACCCGCCTCGGCCAGCCGGCGCGCCTCGTCATTGGTGCTGGCGACGCGGTCGAACGCGATCCGCCGGTATCCGGCCGGAAGCGCGGCTGCGATCGTCACCCCGCGAGGCTCTTCACCGCCTGTTCGGCGGCGCGCACCAGCGGGCCCGGGAACAGGAAGAAGAACAGCGTGAACGCCGCCGCCGCCGCCTGGATGAGGCCGAGCTCGCGGCCCGGCATGCGGTCGAACGCATCCGCCGGCTCGTCGAAGTACATGAGCTTCACGATGCGGATGTAGTAGTAGGCCGCCACCACCGAGGTGAGCACGCCGAGGATCGCGAGCGTGTAGAGCTTCGCGTCGATCGCGGCCATGAAGACGTAGAGCTTGCCCCAGAAGCCGGCGAACGGCGGGATGCCGGCCATCGAGAACATCATGATCATGAGCACGAGCGCCATGCCCGGCCTCGTCTTCGAGAGGCCGGCGAGATCGGGGATCGTCTCGACCATCTGCCCGCCGCGGCGCATGCACAGCACGACGGCGAAGGCGCCGAGCGTCATCGCGACGTAGATCGCCATGTAGATCAGCACGCCGCGATAGCCGGCCTCGGTGCCGGAGGCGAGGCCGATCAGCGCGTAGCCGACATGGCCGATCGAGCTGTAGGCGAGCAGCCGCTTGATGTTGCTCTGGTTGATCGCCGCGAACGCGCCCAGCGCCATCGAGCCGATCGAGATCAGGATCAGCACCTGCTGCCACTGGCCGACGAGCTTGCCGAACGGCCCGACGAGGACCGAGACGAACAGGCCCATCGCGGCGAGCTTCGGCGCCGCCGAGAAGAAGGCCGTCACCGGCGTGGGCGAGCCCTCATAGACGTCGGGCGTCCACATGTGGAACGGGAACGCCGAGACCTTGAACGCGAGCCCCACCATCAGGAAGACGAGGCCGATGATGATGCCGACATTGCCGGCTTCCTTCGCGGTCAGGATCGTCGCGAGCTGCGTGAAATTGGTCGACCCGGCGAATCCGTACACCAGCGAGGCGCCGTAGAGCAGCATGCCCGAGGCGAGCGCGCCGAGGACGAAGTATTTGAGGCCGGCCTCGGTGCTCTTCACCGAGTCGCGGCGGAACGCGGCGACGACGTAGAGCGAGAGGCTCTGCAACTCGAGGCCGACATAGAGCGCGATGAGATCGTTGGCCGAGATCATCATCATCATGCCCAGCGTGGCGGTCATGATGAGGATCGGGAACTCGAAGCGCGCGATGCCTTCGCGCTGGTTGTAGCCGATGGCCATGACAAGGCCGAGCGCCGAGGCTCCGAGCACGATGATCTTCACGAACGCGCCGTAGAGGCTCACGGCGAACATGTCGGCGAACAGCAGCAGGCGGCCCGAGGTGGGCGTGAGGCTCGCGACGAGAATCGCCGTCACGGCCAGCGCGATCACGCCGAGCCACGAGACGAGGCGCGCCGAGCCTTCGCCCCGGAACACGCCGAGCATCAGCAGCGCCATGGCGGCACAGGCGAGGACGATCTCCGGCAGCGCCGGCTGGATCTGCACCCAATTCATCGCGCACCCACCACGCCCGGGAAGCACGCGGCATCGCGCGCGCAGATGCCGGCCTTGAAGTCGCTGACCAGCGCCTTCACCGAAGGCTCGATGATCTCGAGGAACGACGCGGGATAGACGCCCATCCAGATCACGAGAACCACCAGCGGGGCGAAGACGACGATCTCGCGGACGTTGAGGTCGGTGATGTTCTTGAGGTCGGCGCGCACCAGCTTTCCGAAGATCACGCGGCGATAGAGCCAGAGCATGTAGGTGCAGCCGAGCACGACGCCGCTCGTCGCCAGCACGCCGACCCAGACATTGGCCTGGAACACGCCGAGCAAAACGAGGAACTCGCCGACGAAGCCGCTCGTGCCGGGCAGGCCGACCGACGCCAGCATCATGACCATGAACACGAACGCGTAGCGCGGCATGCGCTCCACGAGCCCGCCATAGCGCGCGATCATGCGCGTGTGCATGCGGTCGTAGACGACGCCGACGACGAGGAACAGCGCGGCCGAAACGACGCCGTGCGACAGCATCTGGAAGATGGCGCCCTGCACCGCCTGCTCGCCGAGCACCGCCTTGTCCTTGAGCTGGTGCGTGGCGGCGAAGATGCCGAGCGTCACATAGCCCATATGCGCGACCGAGGAGTACGCGATGAGCTTCTTCATGTCCTCCTGCGCCAGCGCCACCAGCGAGGTGTAGATGATGGCGACGATCGAGAGCGCATAGACCAGCGGCGCGAAATAGATCGACGCCTCGGGGAACATCGGCAGCGAGAAGCGCAGGAAGCCGTAGCCGCCCATCTTCAGGAGCACGCCGGCGAGGATCACGGAGCCCGCGGTCGGTGCTTCCACGTGCGCGTCGGGCAGCCAGGTGTGCACGGGCCACATCGGAGTCTTCACGGCGAAGCTCGCGAAGAAGGCCAGCCACAGCCAGATCTGGAGGCCCTCGCCGAAGCCCTTATCCTTCGCGAAGGCCAATAGCGCCGGGATGTCGGCGGTGCCCGCTTCGAAGTAGAGCGCGAACATCGCCAGCAGCATCAGCACGGAGCCGAGCAGCGTGTAGAGGAAGAACTTGAACGCGGAATAGACGCGCCGCTCGCCGCCCCAGACGCCGATGATGAGGAACATCGGGATCAGCACGCCCTCGAAGAAGACGTAGAACGTGAAGAGATCGAGCGCGCAGAAGGTGCCGACCATCAGGGTTTCGAGCACCAGGAACGCGATCATGTATTCGCGCACGCGCTCCTTCACCGCCGACCAGCACGAGATCACGCAGACCGGCGTGAGCAAGGTGGAGAGCAGCACGAAGAACATCGAGATGCCGTCGACGCCCATCTTGTAGTTGAGCGCGGCGCCGCCGGGCAGATCGAACCATTTGAGCTGCTCGACGAACTGGAACCCGGCCTTCGACTTGTCGAAGTTGATCCAGATCAGCAGCGAGACGAGGAACGTCGCGAGCGACGTCCACAGCGCCATGTAGCGCGCATTGCGGTTCGTCGCCTCCTCGTCCCCGCGCACGAGCGCGAGGATGAACAGCACGCCGACGAGCGGCAGGAAGGTGACGACGCTGAGGAGCGGCCAGTTCGCCATCGCTACCTCAGCACGCCAGTGAGCTTAAGCGTCACGAACACGACGACGCCGACGAGGATCGCGAACGCGTAGTGATAGACGTAACCGGTCTGGAGCGCGGCCACGCGCTTCGCGGCCTTGATCGTGGTGGCGGCGACGCCGTCCGGCCCGAGCCCGTCGATGACCTTGCCGTCGCCCTTCTTCCAGAGCTGGCGGCCGATCCAGAACGCCGGCCGGATGAAGACCGCGTTATAGAGCTCGTCGAAGTACCACTTGTTGAGCAGGAACTTGTGCAGCGGCTCGTGCTGCGCCACGAGGCGCTCGGGCAGGCGCGACGTCGTCATGTAGGCATACCAGGCGAGCGCGATGCCGACCACGCCGGCGACGGCCGGCAGCAGCGCCACCCAGAGCGGCGAATGATGCGCGTGCTCCAGCGCCTTGTGCTGCGGCACGATCCGGATCGCCTCGCCCCAGAAGGTCTGCCAGTGCTCGCCGACGAAGGCCTTGTGCGCGATGAAGCCGGCGAAGACCGCGCCAACGGCGAGCACGATCAGCGGCACCATCATCGTCCACGGCGTCTTCTCGACGTGATCGTAGGTGTGATGGTCGCCGCGGAACGGCGTGTGGAAGGTCATGAACAGCAGGCGCCACGAATAGAACGCCGTCATCAGCGCGGCGGCGATGCCCATCCAGAACGCGAAGTAGCCGATGTTCGTCTCGGCGCCGAACGCGGATTCGAGGATGATGTCCTTGGAATAGTAGCCGGCGAAGAATGGGATGCCGGCGAGCGCCAGGCTGCCGATCCACATCAGAATCGCCACGCCTTTCATCTTCTTCCAGAGGCCACCCATCTTCCGCATGTCCTGCTCGTGGTGCATGCCGTGGATCACCGAGCCCGAGCCGAGGAACAGCAGCGCCTTGAAGAAGGCGTGCGTCATCAGATGGAACATCGCGGCCGGATAGGCGGAGACGCCGGCGGCGAAGAACATGTAGCCGAGCTGAGAGCACGTCGAATACGCGATCACGCGCTTGATGTCGTTCTGCACGAGGCCGACCGTGGCCGCGAAGAAGCAGGTGATCGCGCCGATGATCGTGACCATCGCCAGCGCATCGGGCGCGTATTCGAACATCGGCGAGAGGCGGACGACCATGAACACGCCGGCCGTCACCATCGTGGCGGCGTGGATCAATGCCGAGACCGGCGTGGGACCTTCCATCGCGTCGGGCAGCCAGGTGTGCAGCAGGAACTGCGCCGACTTACCCATCGCGCCGATGAACAGCAGGATGCAGGTGATCGTGAGCGCGTACTGGCCATCCACGCTCACGCCCGCGAACGCCACCTGCTTGCCGACGAGCGCCTGGGCGGCCGGCAGCACGGTGCCGAAATCGAGCGAGCCGAACAGCATGAACACGGCGAAGATGCCGAGCGCGAAGCCGAAATCGCCGACCCTGTTGACGACGAAGGCCTTGATCGAGGCGGCGTTGGCCGAATCGCGGTCGAAATAGTAGCCGATCAGGAAGTAGGAGCAGACGCCCACGCCTTCCCATCCGAAGAACATCTGCACGAAATTGTCCGCCGTCACGAGCATCAGCATCGAGAAGGTGAACAGCGAGAGATAGGCGAAGAAGCGCGGCACCCCGGGGTCGCCGTGCATGTAGCCGATCGAATACAGGTGAATGAACGCCGAGCAGAAGGTGACGACGAACACCATCACCGCCGAGAGCATGTCGAAGCGCAGCGCCCACGGGATGCGCAATTCGCCCGAGGCGATCCAGGTGAAGATCTGAATCGTGTTGGCGGTCGGGTTCGGCGTCGAGGCGAACTGGAACAGGATGATGCAGCCGAGAATCGCCGACACGAACAGAAGCCCGGTCGTGACGATCTGCGACAGGCGCTCGCCGATCAGGCGCCCGAACAGGCCGGCGACGATCGCGCCGATAAGCGGCAGGAAGACGGCGGCGGTGTACAAGGGGTCAGCCCTTCATCACGTTGATGTCTTCCACCGCGATCGAGCCGCGATTGCGGAAATAGACGACGAGGATCGCGAGGCCGATCGCCGCTTCGGCCGCGGCGACCGTCAGCACGAACATCGTGAAGATCTGGCCGACGAGGTCCTTGAGCGCCCAGGAGAACGCGACGAGGTTGATGTTGACGGCGAGCAGCATCAGCTCGACCGACATCAGGATGACGATAACGTTCTTTCGGTTCAGGAAGATGCCGAAGATCCCGATCGTGAACAGGATCGCGGCGACCGTGAGATAGTGGCCGAGGCCGATTTCCCACATGGGTCAGATGCCCTCCCCCGGCTTGACCTTGACGAGCTCGACCGATTCGGCGCGCGTGCGGCTGAGCTGCTGCGCGATGCGCTGCTTCTTCACGCCCTCGCGCTGGCGCAAGGTCAGCACGATCGCGCCGATCATCGCGACGAACAGGATCATGCCGGCCGCCTGGAACAGATAGACGTATTTCGTGTAGAGCAGCCGCCCGAGCGCGGCGGTGTTGCTCACGCCTTCGCGCACCGGCTCGGTGATCGCCGACTTCGTCTCCGGCAGCGAGACCCAGCCGCCGACGACGATGAACAACTCTACTAGTAGAACGATCCCGATCAGCCCGCCGACCGGCAGGTATTTGACGAAGCCCTGCCTCAGCTCGACGAAATCGATGTCGAGCATCATGACGACGAACAGGAACAGCACCGCGACCGCGCCGACATAGACGATGATCAGGATCATCGCGAGGAACTCGGCGCCCATCAGCACGAACAACCCCGCCGCGTTGAAGAAGGCGAGGATCAGGAACAGCACGGAATGCACCGGGTTGCGCGCCGTGACCACCATGATCCCGGCGGCCACCGCGACCGCGGCGAAGACGTAGAAGGCGAGGGCTTGCAGGACCATCGTCAGCCGCTCACCGGTACGGCGCGTCGAGCTCGAGGTTCTGCGCGATCTCGGCTTCCCAGCGGTCCCCGTTATCGATGAGCTTCTGCTTGTTGTACATCAGCTCCTCGCGCGTCTCGGTCGCGAACTCGAAATTCGGGCCTTCGACGATCGCATCGACCGGGCACGCCTCCTGGCAGAAGCCGCAATAGATGCATTTCGTCATGTCGATGTCGTAGCGCGTCGTGCGGCGGCTGCCGTCTTCGCGCGGCTCGGCCTCGATCGTGATCGCCTGCGCGGGGCAAATCGCCTCGCAGAGCTTGCACGCGATGCAGCGCTCTTCGCCGTTCGGGTAGCGGCGCAACACGTGCTCGCCGCGGAAACGCGGGCTGAGCGGCCCTTTCTCGTGCGGGTAGTTCAAGGTCACGGGACGCTTCAGCATGTACTTGATGCTGATGCCGAGGCCCTTCACGAGCTCGGTCAACAGCAGGGATCGGGCGGTCAGTGCCATGCGGTCCTCCCTTCCCCTATTGCGGAAGCCAGCCGGCGTAGAGCAGCACGCCGGCATAGATGATGACGGCGACCAGCGTCATCGGCAGGAACACTTTCCAGCCGAGGCGCATGAGCTGATCGTAGCGGTAACGCGGATACGCGGCGCGCGCGAGGATGAACAGGAACAGGAAGAACGAGATCTTGAGCGCGAGCCAGATCGGGCCCGGAATCCAGTTCAGCCACGAGACGTCGAGCGGCGGCAGCCAGCCGCCCAGAAACAGGATCGATGTCATCGCCGACATCAGGATCATGTTCATGTATTCGCCGAGGAAGAACAGCGCGAAGGTGAACGCCGAATACTCGACGTTGTAGCCGGTGACGAGCTCGGCCTCGGCTTCGGGCAGGTCGAACGGGTGCCGGTTCGTCTCGGCCAGCGCCGAGATGAAGAAGATGACGAACATCGGCAGCAGCGGCAGCCAGTACCAGTTGAGGAACGTGAGCGCCGGCACGCCGAGCACGGTCGCGAGCCCGCGCTCCTTCTGCGCCAGCACGATCTCGGAGAGGTTCAGCGAGCCGGCGCAGAGCAGCACCGTGATCAGAACGAAGCCGATCGAGACCTCGTACGACACCATCTGCGCCGCCGAGCGCAGCCCGCCCAGGAACGCGTAGCGCGAATTGCTCGCCCAGCCCGACATGATGATGCCGTAGACGCCGAGCGAGGAGATCGCGAAGAGATAGAGGATGCCGACATTGATGTCGGAGACGACGATCTTGGCGCCGTCCCAGGTGCCGAACGGAATCACCGCCCAGCCGACGAGCGCCAGCACGAACGTCATCAGCGGCGCGATGATGAAGACGACCTTGTTGGCCCCTGACGGGATGATCGTCTCTTTGAAGATGAGCTTGATGCCGTCGGCGATCGGCTGCAGCAGCCCGAACCAGCCGACGACGTTCGGCCCCTTCCGCAGCTGCACGGCCGCGATCACCTTGCGCTCGGCATAGGTGAGCCACGCCATCGCCAGGATCACGGGCACGATGACCGCCACGATCTTGATGACGAGCAAGACCGCCGGCCACGCGTAATCGATCCAGAAGCCGCCTTCCATGGCTCAGTCGCCTGTCCCGGTTTTGGCGGCCGCCGCCGCGTCGAGGTCGCGGCGCATCTGCGTGCATTGCGCCATGATGTGCGAGGCGCGGCTGATCGGATCGGTCATGTAGAAATTCGCGATCGGCGACTTGAACGGCGCGGCATCCATGGCGCCGTCGGCGCCGAACGGCCCCCATTGCGCCGGCACGATGCGGTCGAGCGCGCTGAACACGGGGCTCTTCGCCGTCAAGCAGGTGCGCACGCCGGCCGGCGTGTCGTAGGGCAACGTGTGGCCGAGCGCGTCGGAGAGCGCGCGGATGATCGTCCAGTCCTCGCGCGCGTCACCGGGCGGAAAGACGGCGAGCTTCGTGCGCTGCGCGCGGCCTTCCATGTTGACGTAGGTGGCCGCCTTCTCGGTGTAGGCGGCGCCGGGCAGGATCACGTCGGCGCGGTTCGCGCCGGCATCGCCGTGATGGCCCTGATAGACGACGAAGGCGCGTCCGAGCCGCTTCATGTCGATCTCGTCGGCGCCGAGCAGATAGACGAGCTTGATCGCGCCGCTCTCGGCGCCCGCGAGGATGCCTTCGAGATCGCGGCCCGTCTGGCCCGGAACGAAGCCCACTTCCAGTCCGCCCACGCGCGCGGCGGCCGTGTGCAGCACGTTGAAGCCGTTCCAGCCGTCCTTGATCATCCCCGACGATTCGGCGAGGCGCCGCGCGGCGGCAAGCACGGCCGCGCCGTCTTTCCGCGCGAGCGCGCCCTGCCCCAGGATCAGCATCGGGCGCTGCGCCTTCTTCAGCACCTCGGCGAAGCGGCTCTTGGCGTCGATGAGGTCCTGCAGCGTGTTCGGGCCAGCGCCGAGATAGTCGTAGGTATAGGTGAGATCGGCACGCTCGCCGATCACGCCCACCGCGAATTTGCCGGCGAGCCAGCGCTTCCGGATGCGCGCGTTCAGCACCGGCGACTCGGTGCGCGGGTTGGTGCCGATCAGCACCAGCGCATCGGCCTGGTCGATGCCGGCGATCGTGCTGTTGAACAGCCACGAGGCGCGCTGCGCGGGATCGAGCTTCGCGCCATCCTGCCGGCAATCGAGATTGCGGCAGCCCATCGACGCCATCAGATCCTTCAGCAGCGCCATCGATTCGCAATCGGCGAGGTTGCCGGCGATCGCGGCCATCTGGTCGCCGCCGAGCGATTTCACCTGCGCGGCGATCGCGGCGAAGGCTTCGCCCCAGCTCGCCGGCTCGAGCTTGCCGTCGCGGCGCACATAGGGCGTGTCGAGGCGCTGGCGCTTCAGCCCGTCATAGACATAGCGCGACTTGTCCGAGAGCCACTCTTCGTTGATGTCGTCGTGGAGGCGCGGAAGGATGCGCATCACCTCGTTGCCGCGCGCATCGACGCGGATGTTCGCGCCGAGCGCGTCCATCGCGTCGATCGATTCGGTCTTGCGCAGCTCCCACGAGCGCGCGGTGAACGCGTAGGGCTTCGAGGTGAGCGCGCCGACCGGGCAGAGATCGACGACGTTGCCCGAAAGCTCGGAGGTCAGCGAGCGCTCGAGATAGGTCGTGATCTCCATGTGCTCGCCGCGCCCGGTGGCGCCGATCTCCTCGACGCCGGCCACTTCGGTCGCGAAGCGGATGCAGCGCGTGCAGTGGATGCAGCGGGTCATGATCGTCTTGACCAGCGGCCCCATGAACTTCTCGTCCACGGCGCGCTTGTTCTCGTGATAGCGGCTCTTGTCGAAGCCGTAGGCCATCGCCTGGTCCTGCAGGTCGCACTCGCCGCCCTGGTCGCAGATCGGGCAATCGAGCGGGTGATTGATGAGCAGGAACTCCATCACCCCGTTGCGCGCCTTCTTCACCTTGTCGTTGTCGGTGTGGACCACCATGCCGTCCATCACCGGCTGCGCACACGACGCGACCGGCTTCGGCATCTTCTCGACCTCGACGAGGCACATGCGGCAATTGCCGGCGATCGAAAGCCGCTCGTGGTAGCAGAAATGCGGAATCTCGACGCCGATCGTCTGGCATGCCTGCAGCACGGTCATCCCGTTCGGGACTTCCACCGATTGGCCGTTGATCGTGAGCTTGGCCATCGCTACGCCGCCTTCGCCGTCTTGCGCGCGAGGATCCGGCGCTCGAGCTCGGGCCGGAAATGGCGGATGAGGCCCTGGATCGGCCACGCGGCGGCGTCGCCGAGCGCGCAGATCGTGTGGCCCTCCACCTGCTTCGACACGTCGTGGAGCATGTCGATCTCCTCGATCTCGGCATTGCCGGTGACGAGCCGCTCCATCACGCGCCACATCCAGCCGGTGCCCTCGCGGCACGGCGTGCACTGGCCGCAGCTCTCGTGCATGTAGAATTTCGAGAGCCGCGCGATCGCCTTCACGATGTCGGTGGATTGATCCATGACGATCACGGCCGCGGTGCCGAGGCCGGACTTCACCGCCGCCAGCGAATCGAAATCCATCAGCTGGTTGTCGCAGATCTCCTTCGGCAGGCAGGGCACCGACGAGCCGCCGGGAATGATCGCGAGCAGATTGTCCCAGCCGCCGCGCACGCCGCCGCAATGCTTGTCGATCAGCTCGCGCAGCGGGATGCCCATGGCCTCCTCGACGTTGC
>CAYZSG010000084.1:0-19883 GCA_964481045.1 uncultured Candidatus Odyssella sp.
CCATCATCCCCATCGCCATCTGCACCATCTCGTCGGCGTGCGGGTGGTACATGAACGTCCCGCTCTTCGTCATCGCGAACTCGTAGACGAAGGTTTTGCCGGGCTTGATGTGCGGCTGGGTGAGACCGCCGACGCCGTCCATCCCCGAGGGCAGCAGAATTCCGTGCCAATGGACCGTCGTGTGCTCGGGGAGCCTGTTGGTCACGAAAATGCGGACCTTGTCGCCCTCGACGCATTCGATCGTCGGGCCCGGCGACTGCCCGTTGTAGCCCCAGAGGTGCGCTTTCATGCCCGGCGCGATCTCGCGCACGACCGGTTCGGCGACGAGGTGGAACTCCTTCCAGTCCCCGTTCTGCCGCCACGGCAGCGTCCAGCCGTTGAGAGTCGCGACGGGCTGGTAGTCCGGCCCGCTCTTGGGAAAGAGCGGCGGCTGCATCGCCGGCTTGTCCATCGTGGGCGCTTCGGGGATGGAGGCTGCGCGCACCCGTCCGCTGACCGCGGCGGCGCCGATGAGCGCGCCGGCGGCGATCAATCGTCTGCGTGATACGTCCATGGGCATTCTCCTTCTCAATGTTCCCGCGCGCCGGATGACGCCGGCGCGCCCGTGCGCTCCGGCGGTTCTCCCGGCGCCGCGCCGCCGCCGATCACCGCCGCGCGCAGATTGGCCTCCGCAAGCCAGAAATCGCGCTGCGCTTCGATCGCGGCGACGTGCGACCCGATGCGCTGGCGGATTTCCGAAAGCAGCTCGAACACGTCGATCTGCATCGCGTTGTAGCGAAGCAGCAGCTCGTCGGAGACGATCTTCCGCAACGGCAGAACTTCGCCGAAATACAGGCGCGCGATCGCGTAGGTGGCGTGGTACGAGCGATACGCGTCGCGCGCTTCGGACCTTATGCTCACGGCCCGATCGGCGAGCCGGTTGAGCGCCGCCAGATAGGTCTGCTCCGCCTGCCGCGCGCGCGCTTCGCCGAAATCCCAGATCGGAATCGTGATCTCGGCTTCGAAGCCGGTGCGCGAGAAGCGCTCGCCCGTCTCGCGCTCGCGGATCGAATCGAAGCGCCCGCCGATCTCGAGCATGTTGATGAAGCGCGTCGCGCGGGTAAGGCCGAGCGATTTCGCGAGCACGTTCAGCTCGAGGCGCGCGATCTGGAGGTCCACGCGGCGGCGGATCGCTTCCTGCTCGACGAGCGGAAGGCTCTCGACCTTGCGGGGCAGCGCGGGGAGCGCGCCCGGCAGCCGGAAGTCGAGATCGCCTCCCCACAGCCCCATGAGGCGCGCCAGCCGCTCCCGCTCGCCGCGCGCGCGTTGCCGGGCCGCGGCGAGCTGCGCCGTGAGCTCGGCGAAAAATACCTGCTCCCTCGCCTGATCGAGCTTGTTCATGGCGCCCGTCTCGCCGAGACGCCGGGCGAGTTGCGCCGCCGTCAGCGCGGCGGCCTGCGATTGCGCCAGGAGATTGACCGTCTGCTGCGCGGCGACGGCGCGATAGTAGGCCCGCCGCGTTTCGGCCGAGAGCCGCGCCACGCCTTCGGCGGCGCGCATCTGCGCGGCGCGGAAACGCTCGCGCGCGATTTCCGACCGGGCCGGCAGCGTTGCGAGCGCAAGCACGTTGACGACGATCTGGCGCTCGATCTCGAGCTCGGGGCGGCTCGCCAGCCGCGCGATGGAGAACGAAGGATTCGGCGGAAGGCTCTGCTCGAGCGCCGCCGCCTCGGCGACGAACAGATCGTTGAACGCGGCCTGCAGGCCCCGGTTGTTCAGCAGCGCGATCTGCACGGCGCCGTCCGCGATGAGTGGCCGCGCCAACAATTCCGAGAGGCGGCCGCGTGCGAGCCGGGCGTCTTCCTCGGTTCGGACAGCCGCCACCTCCGCCTTGAGTTCCGCCTTCGCGAACGTCGTCACGGCGTCCATGCCGCCGTCCTTGGTCAGAGTCTGGCAGGCGGCGGCGAAGAGCGGCACGGCGAGAAGAAAAAGCGCGCGGAACATCATGGACGCCGCTGCGGCGCCACCCGCTCGTTCTGCTCGCGCCAGCCGCGCGGCGCGACCGGCCTGAAGCTCTGATACGCACCCACCACGCCGATGTCGGTCACGGCGCGCACCGGCGCCTCCGGCAGCGCGGGATCGGCGCCGGAGTAAGGGCCAGCGGGTGGCGACCCATTACAGGCGGACAGAAGAGCCGCGAGCGCGCAGAGCGCCAACGCCGCGGCCATGGGCCTCGTGTGCATCTGACAAAGATTCCCTGCTTGGGCTGCGCCGCCGCGAAGCGGGCAAGCCATGTCGCATCGATCCGGCGCGGACGCGCCGGCTCAGCGCCCTCGTGGCGAGGGCGACGGATGCGTTATCGGCAGGGTGGTCGCAGCAACCTGTCGAGCGTTTGCTCGTGTGGTGTCTCGGTCGGGCCGGCGTCCGCGGGTCGGCCGCTCTGCCGCGCGGGCGCAGACGTCCGGACGGCGATCATGTCGCCGACACAGCAGTGCTGCGAACAGCAGCCCGCGGCGTTCTGGGGGCACAGGTCGGAAGCGGGCTCGATATCGACCGCTTCCCAGACGGCGAAGCGATCGTGTGCGCTATCGCCCGCCGAATCGATTCCGGCCGCCGCGCTTGACCCGGAAGCATGCTGATGCGCGCGCGCCCCGTGCGCCTGCGCCCCGCCCGCCAGGAGAATCACGGCCAGCAATGCAATGGCCACGATCCCGATTGTGCGACAGCCTTTCATCAGCCCTCGTGCTTCCGCCCCCGAATAAAAGAAACGTGGCGATCAAAGTCAACACGCGGCGCGCGGCGCTCGATCACGAATGAGTGGCCGAGCAGGTAAGCGGACACGGCAATCTCGGCAATCTCCCTCGCGGGCATTTCCCGCGATCCTCCGTGTCGGCGATGTACCCGGTCCCGGTGCGCCTGATATAGTCGGCCGGAACGGGATAGGAGCCGCCGGGGACCCATGGGCGACGAACCCATCCAACGCAGGCTTGCCGCCATCCTGGCCGGCGACGTGGCCGGCTACAGCCGGCTGATGGGCGCCGACGAGGTCGGCACGCTGTCCGCGTTGAAGGCGCATCGCGCCGAGGCGATAGACCCGAGGCTCGTCCAGTTCAACGGCCGCATCGTGAAGACGACCGGCGACGGAATCCTCATCGAATTCGCGAGCGTCGTCGATGCCGTGCAATGCGCGGTGGCGATCCAGGACGGGATGCGCGCGCGCAACGCCGATGTGCCGGCCGAGAAGCGCGTCGAGTTCCGCATCGGCATCAATGTCGGCGACGTCATCATCGAGGGCGGCGACGTGTTCGGCGACGGCGTCAATATCGCGGCGCGGCTCGAGCAGCTTGCCGAGCCGGGCGGCATCTGCGTCTCGCGCGGCGCCTACGAGCAGGTGCGCGACAAGCTCGCCTTCAAGTTCCAGGATTGCGGGCAGCAGACGGTGAAGAACATCGCGCGGCCGATCCGCGTCTATCGCTTCGCGGCGGAGGGCGTCGAGGTGGCGCCGCTCGCCCCTGCCCCGACGGCCGCATCGGCGCCGCGTCCGCGCCGGCGCCTCGCGGCCATGGCCGCCGCGGCGCTGCTCGCCGTCGCGGTTGCGGCCGGCGCCTGGCTGGCGCTGCCGGTGTTCACCTCGATGGGCGCCGACCGTCCGCCCAGCCTCGGCACGCCGCGGCTTTCCATCGCCGTGCTGCCCTTCGCCAATCTCGGCGGCGACAAGGACCAGGATTATTTCGCCGACGCGCTGACCGAGGATCTCACCGCCGATCTCTCGCGCATTGCCGGCAGCTTCGTGATCGCGCGCAGCACGGCCGCCACCTACAAGGGCCAGAACGCGGAAGCCAAGCGCATCGCGCGCGAGCTCAATGTGCGCTACCTGCTCGAGGGCAGCGTGCGCCGCGCCGGCGGCGTGGTGCGGGTGGCCGTGCAGCTCGTCGACGGCGAGAGCGGCCAGCAGGTGTGGTCGGAGCGCTACGAGAAGAGCGCCAGCGACATGTATGCATTCCAGAACGAGGTGACGGGCCGCATCGCGCGCGCGCTCAACCTCGAGCTCAAGGACGCCTCGAGCCGCCAGTCCGCGCGCGCCCGCGCCGGCAATCTCGACGCCGACGATTACGCGCTGCGCGCCTGGGCAGAGCTGTGGACCAAGCCGCAGACGCGCGAGACCAACGACGCCGCGCTGGCCTTCGTCGCGAAGGCGCTGGCGCTCGACCCCGCCAATGCCGAGGCGCACGGCGTCGCCGCCTACGCCTATGCGCGCGCTTCGGTCTATGGCTGGGGCTTCGCGCGCGCCGAAGCGATCCGCCTCGGCATCGCGGCCGGCGAGAAGGCCGTGTCGCTCGATCCCAAGAACGCCGACGCCGTTTACGGCCTCGCCTTTCTCTTCACGCAGGCCGGCGAAGTGGCCAAGTCGCAGGATCTGCTGCGCCAGGTCATCGAGCGTAACCGCAATCATGCGCCGGCCTACTTCTTCTATGGCCAGAACCTGATCCGGCTCGGCCGGCCGCGCGAGACCGTCGCCTGGATCGAGCGCGCCTTCGCGCTGAGCCCGCGCGATCCGCTGCGCTCGGTGTGGCACGGCGCCATCGCGCGGGCGCACGTCGTGAACGGCGAGGACGCGCGCGCGATCGAAGCGGCGCGCCAGGGCATCGGCGCCAACCGCGATCATCCGCACAACTACGCCGTGCTGGCGAGCGCACTGGCGCATCTCGGGCGCATGGACGAGGCGAAGGCCGCGCTCGCCGATCTGCTGCGCGTGCAGCCCGGCCTCACCGTGGCGCGCTACCGGCGGAACGTCACCTCGAACGAGCCCGTCGCGGTGAAGACTTACGAGCGTCTCATCGCGGGATTGGCCAAGGCCGGCCTCCCCGAGTGAGGCAGGGCCGCCGGGCGCTGATATACCAGCGTGCTCCGCCCTGCTATAGTCGCGCGCAATCGGGACGTGGACTGCCGGGGACCCATGGGCGCCGAACCCATCCAACGCAGGCTTGCCGCCATCCTGGCCGGCGACGTGGCCGGCTACAGCCGGCTCATGGGCGCCGACGAGGTGGGCACGCTTTCGGCGTTGAAGGCGCATCGCGCCGAGGCGATCGACCCAAGGCTCGCCCAGTTCAACGGCCGCGTCGTGAAGACGACGGGCGACGGAATCCTCATCGAGTTCCCGAGCGTCGTCGATGCCGTGCAATGCGCGGTGGCGATCCAGGACGCGATGCGCGCGCGCAACGCCGGCGTGTCGCCCGAGAAGCGCATCGAATTCCGCATCGGCATCAATGTCGGCGACGTCATCATCGAGGGCGGCGACGTGTTCGGCGACGGCGTCAATATCGCGGCGCGGCTCGAGCAGCTTGCCGAGCCGGGCGGCATCTGCGTCTCGCGCGGCGCCTACGAGCAGGTGCGCGACAAGCTCGCCTTCAAGTTCCAGGATTGCGGGCAGCAGACGGTGAAGAACATCGCGCGGCCGATCCGCGTCTATCGCTTCGCGGCGGAGGGCGTGACGGTCGCGCCGCTGGCGTCCGTGCCGGAGGCCGCGGCGGCCCCGCCGCGGCCGCGCAAGCGCCTCGCCGCCTTCGCCGCCGCCGCCTTGCTCGTGGCCGTGGCCGCCGCGGGCACGTGGTTCGCGCTGCCGATCTTCTCCTCGATGGGCGCCGACCGTCCGCCGAGCCTCGGCACGCCGCGCCTCTCGATCGCGGTGCTGCCCTTTGCCAATCTCAGCGGCGACAGGGACCAGGACTATTTCGCCGACGCGCTGACCGAGGATCTCACCGCCGATCTTTCGCGCATCGCCGGCAGCTTCGTGATCTCGCGCAGCACCGCGGCCACCTATCGCGGCCAGAACGCCGAATCGAAGCGCATCGCGCGCGAGCTCAACGTCCGCTACCTGCTCGAAGGCGACGTACGCCGAGCCGGGAACGACGTGCGCGTCAACGTGCGCCTCGTCGATGGCGAGAGCGGCCAGCAGATCTGGTCGGAGCGCTATCAGAAGAGCGCGAGCGACATGTATGCGTTCCAAAGCGAGGTGACCGGCCGCATCGCGCGCGCGCTCAACCTCGAACTCAAGGACGCTTCGAGCCGGAAGGCCGCGCGCAAGAACGCCGGCAATCTCGACGCCGACGACTACGCGCTGCGCGCCTGGGCCGAGCTATGGACCAAACCGCAGACGCGCGAGACCAACGACGCGGCGCTAGTTTTCGTCAAGAAGGCCCTGGCGATCGACCCCGCCAACGCCGAAGCGTATGGGGTCGCCGCCTACGCCTATGCGCGCGCCGCCGCCTATGGCTGGGGATTCACGCGCGCCGAAGCGATTCGCCTCGGGATCGCGGCGGGGGAAAAAGCGATCGCGCTCGATCCCAAGAACGCCGACGCGCTTTACGGGCTCGCGTTCAATTACACGCTGGCGGGCGATTTCCAGAAGTCGCAGAGCCTGACGCGGCAGGTGATCGAGATCAACCGCAACCATGCGCCCGCCTATTTCTTCTACGGCAACAATCTCATTCGGCTCGGCCAGCCGCGCGATGCGATCTCCTGGATCGAGCGCGCCTTCGCGCTGAGCCCGCGCGATCCGCTGCGCTCGGTATTCTACAGCGGGATAGCGCGCGCGCGGATCGCCATCGGCGACGACACGCTCGCCATCGAGGCCGCGCGCCAGGGCATCGCCGACAATCGCGACCACCCGCACAACTACGCGGTTCTGGCCGCGGCGCTCGCTCATCTGGGACGCATGGACGAGGCGAAGGCGGCGCTGCGCGAATTCCAGCGCGTGCAGCCCGGCATGACGGTCGCCCGTTACCGGCAGTTCACGACATCGAACGAACCGGCCGCGATGAAGACCGCGGCGCGCCTCATAACCGGGTTGGCGAAGGCCGGCCTGCCGGAGTGAGCGCACCGCCCGCATGCGCCGCGCCCAGCTTGCGCGGGTTCTCGACAAGGCCGTAAAACCGCGCGAACCCGTCTTGGGGTGGGGATCGTCAACAACAAGTCGAGGCAGGAAACCATGAAGATGCGCATCGCCGCGGCCGCAGCGGCACTCTCCCTCATCGGCGGCGCTGCCGCCGCGCAGGAAGTGAAGATCGGCGTCGCCCTCCCCTACAGCGGCGTCGGCGCCGAGCTCGGCCAGCAGGTCGATCGCGGCATCGAGCTGTTCCTCAAGATGAACCCGGACGCGTTCAAGCCCTACACGATCAAGCTCATCAAGCGCGACTACAAGGATCCGGGCGGCGCGACGGCCAAGACCGTGGTGCAGGAGCTGATCGTCCAGGAGAAGGTGGATATCATCACCGGCTTCATCTATTCGCCGAACGCGATCGCGGTGGCGCCGCTGGTGCACGCCGGCAAGAAGCCGCTCGTGCTGATGAACGCGGGCACGGCCTGGATTCCGAATCTCTCGCCCTACATCGCGCGCGTCTCCTTCGCGATGTGGCACGCCGGCTTCGCGATGGGCAAGGCCGCGGTCGAGATCCTGAAGGCCAAGACGGCCGCGATCGGCTACACCGATTTCCCGCCGGGCCACGACAGCCGCGACGCGTTCAAGCGCGGCTTCGAGGCCGCCGGCGGCAAGATCGTGGACGAGGTGCCGATGGGCAGCGCCGCGCAGGTGCCGGACTTCACGCCGTTCCTGCAGCGCATCAAGGACAAGAAGCCCGACGTGCTGTTCGTCTTCGTGCCGGGCGGCGCGCACATGTCGGCGATCGGCAAGGCCTATGGCGCGATGGGCCTGCGCGCGGCCGGCATCCGCCTGATCGGCCCGGGCGACCTCACGCAGGACAGCAAGCTGCAGGAACTCGGCGAAGCCGCCGTCGGCATGGTGACGATGCACCACTACAACGCCGATCTCGGCAATCCCTACAACGTGGCCTTCGTCGCGGAATACAAGAAGGCCTATGGCGCCAAGGAAGTGCCGGACTTCGTCGTCGTCGGCGGATACGACGGCATGGCCGCGATCGCCCACGTCGTGCAGACGCTGAAGGGCAAGATCGATCCCGACAAGGCCATGGAAGCGCTCAAGGGCTGGAAGTGGGAGAAGAGCCCGCGCGGACCGATCATGATCGATCCCGTCACGCGCGACGTGATCATGAACGAGTACCTGTCCGAGGTCGTGATGAAGGACGGGCGCCTCTACATGAAGAACATCGGCATGATCCCGAACGTGAAAGACGCCTGCAAGGAGCTGAAGGTCGGCCGCTGCGGGCAGTGAGCGACTCACTTTCGCGACGTCCACGATGAAGCGCGCCCGGGAAACCGGGCGCGCTTCTTCTTTTCCGGGCGCGGCGGCGCCGCGAAGGGACGTGGACCATCACCCTGCCGGGTGATGCGGCGCTCCGGAGCGCGGGGCTAGGGTTCTGCGGTGGGAGCGGGCACCTGAACCTCAGCCGCACGATGGAGACCAAGACTTATGCGCATGATCGCATTGCTTCTCGCCCTGCTCGCTTTCGCTTCGATGCCGCCGGCGGCGACGGCCGCCGGTGACGGCGTCCGCTCCGATCCGGTCGAAACGATCCTGTCCCACCCCGCGCCGAAGGACCGCCAGCTCGCCCAATCCAGCGGCATGGCTACAGCGTGTGCATGGACGAATGCCGCGGGCGCTACGACGCCTGCAAGGTCGTTCAGAACGACAACGTCTGCGTGCCGCGCTTCCGCGACTGCACGGGCGGGTGTCGCCGCCGCCACTGCTGAGCGGGATCGCGACGCGCGCGGCGCGCCTAAATCGCGCGCCGCCGCAGCCGCTTCTTGATCCATCCCCACAGCGGCGCGATGGCGTGTGACGTGAGCGGGATGAGGAGCGCGCCGAGCATGATGCCGGCGACGCCCGAACCGGCCGCCTGCACGAGCCACGCCGCGAAGCCGCCGATCGCCGGAACCGCGCGCGCGGCCCACGCGCCGGCATCGTGCAGCGCGTGCGCGGGTCCGCCGAGGCCGTATTCCTCGAGGCCGTGCAGCACGATGCCGCCGCCGACCCACACCATCGCCGCGGTGCCGACGAGGCCGAGCGTCTTGAGGAAATACGGCATCGCCTTGACGAGGCCGCGGCCGAGCGCGCGGACCAGCGCCGCGAACGGCGAGCGCGAGGCGATACTGGCGAGCATCACGCCGAAATCGTCGGCCTTCACGATCAGCGCCACGGCGCCATAGACCGCGACCGTGATCAGCAGGCCGACGATGGCGAGCACCGCGCCCTGGGTCCACACGCTCGCCGTGGATACCGTTCCGAGCGTGATCGCCATGATCTCGGCCGAGAGGATGAAATCGGTGCGGATGGCGCTCGCCACCTTCTCGTCCTCGAAGGTGCGCGCGTCGACGTTGATCGACTCGATTTCGGCTTCGTGCGCATGGGCGTCGTGGGGCGCTATGAGCTCGTACACCTTCTCCGCGCCCTCGTAGCAGAGATACAACCCGCCGAGCATCAGCAGCGGCACGATCGCCTGCGGCAGCGCGAGGCTCAGCGCCAGCGCGGCCGGCAGCAGGAACAGCAGCTTGTTCTTGAGCGAGCCCAGCGCGATCTTGCCGACGATCGGCAATTCGCGTTTCGGCGAGAGTCCCGTGACGTAGCGCGGCGTCACGGCCGCATCGTCGATGACGACGCCCGCGGCCTTCGTGCCGGCCTTGGCCGCTTGCGCCGCCACGTCGTCGAGCGAGGCGGCGGCCGCCTTCGCCAATGCGGCGATATCGTCGAGCAGCGCGATCAGGCCGACGCTCATACTCTCTCCCAAGCGCGACATCGGCGCAGGATCGTGACCGGACGCGGACTATCGCCCGCGTGCCGCAGCGCGGCAACAGAACGCCGATGCCGCGCCGCGCCTGCCATAAGGGTTCTCCGCAATTCATTGCCGTGCCTAGGTTTCCGGCAAGTGCCCGGCCCGCCCGGTGCCGTGTTTCTCGTCCTTTCCTTGCACCCCCTCCCCCTTGGCCATACTATCCGGCCGGCAATGTCAGCAGCCGCAGGAAGCGGCGCGCACACTGGGAGGTTTTCATGCTGAAGCGCATTCTCGCGGCGTCCGCCGCGATCGGCCTGGCCATGGGCGTCGCCCATGCGCAGGAAATCAAGGTCGGCGTGCCGCTGCCGTTCACGGGAATTGGCGCCGAGTTCGGCCAGCAGACCGAGCGCGCGATGGAGCTCTACCTGAAGCTCAACGCCGACCAGGTGAAGCCCTACAAGATCACGCTCGTGAAGCGCGACGTGAAGGATCCGGGCGGCGCCACCGCCAAGACCGTCGTGCAGGAGCTGATCACGCAGGACAAGGTGGATATCCTCGTCGGCTGGATCTATTCGCCGAACGCGATCGCCTCGGCGCCGATCGTCACGGCCGGCAACAAGCTGGCGCTCATCACCAACGCCGGCACCGCGCACATCACGACGCTCTCGGGCAACTACGTGCGCTTCTCGTTCAGCATGTGGCACGCCGGCTATGCGATGGGCGAAGCCACGGCCAAGATCCTGAAGGCCAAGACCGCCGTCGTCGGCTTCACCGATTTCCCGCCGGGCCGCGACATGCGCGATTCGTTCAAGCGCGCCTTCGAGGCGAGCGGCGGCAAGGTCATCGACGAGATCCCGATGGGCGGCGCCGCGCAGGTGCCGGACTTCACGCCCTTCTTCCAGCGCGCGAAGGACAAGAAGCCCGACGTGCTGTTCGTCTTCGTGCCCGCCGGCGACCACGCCGCCGGCGTCGTCAAGACCTATGGCGCGCTCGGCATGCGCCAGGCCGGCATCAAGCTGATCGGCCCCGGCGACATCACGCAGGACAACAAATTGCAGGCGATGGGCCCGGCCGCGGTCGGCCTCATCACGATGCACCACTATCACGCCGATCTCGACAATGCCGAGAACAAGCGCTTCGTCGCCGCCTGGAAGCAGGCCTACGGCAAGGACAGCGTGCCCGATTTCATGGCCGTCGGCGGCTATGACGCGATGGCCGCGGTCGTCCACGTCGTACGCACGCTGAAGGGCAAGATCGAGACCGACAAGGCCGTCGCCGCGCTCAAGGGCTGGAAGCACAACAGCCCGCGCGGGCCGATCATGATCGACCCCGTCACCCGCGACATCGTGATGAACGAATATCTCTCCGAGGTCGTGATGAAGGACGGGCGCCTGTTCCAGAAGACGATCGGCAAAATCGACGCGGTGAAGGACGCCTGCAAGGAACTGAAGATCGGGCCTTGCGCGCCGAAGTGATGCGCGTCTAGCTTCCGGCTCACTTTGTCGAGGTCGAGGCCGCCGCTCGCCGCCGCGGGCGGCGGCCTTGACGTACCTGTTTCCTGCATCGGGCTTCCTGCGTGATCTTCGGTATCGACGTCGCCAGCATCGTTCTCGGCGGATTGGCCGCCGGCATGGTGCTGTTCATCGTCTCGGTCGGCCTCTCCGTGACGATGGGCCTGATGGGCTTCGTCAACCTCGCCCATGGCGGCTTCGCCATGATCGGCGGCTACGTCATCGTGCTGTCGATGAACCGCTGGGGCGTGAGCTTCGTCCCGGCGCTGGCGCTGGGCTTCGTGCTGACGGCCGGATTCAGCGTCGTGCTCGAGCGCCTGCTCTATTCGCGGCTCTACCGCGCGGCCGAGCTCGATCAGGTGCTGTTCACGATCGGCCTCGTCTTCATCATGATCGCCGGCGTGACGCTGCTCGTGGGGCCCGAGAACCAGCAGATCCAGCTCCCCGAGATGCTGCGCGGGCAGATGGACCTCGGCTTCACGCGCTACCGCACCTACAGCGTCGTCCTCATCCTCGTCGGCATCGCGTTCGTCGTGGCGCTCTGGCTCGGCTTCGAGCGCACGCGCATGGGCGCACAGATCCGCGCCGCGGTGGACAACCGGCGCATGACCGAATCGCTCGGCATCAACGTCAACCGGCTGTTCACGCTCACCTTCGCGTTCGGCAGCGGCATGGCGGCGGTGGGCGGCGGGCTCGGCGCCGAGTTCCTGGGCCTCGATCCGCAATACGCGCTCAAATACCTCGTGTTCTTCCTCATCGTCGTCGCGGTGGGCGGGCTCGGGCGCGTGACCGGCGTGTTCTACGCCGCGGCGATCATCGGCGTGCTCGATTTCGTGCTGAAGCAATACGTCCCGCGCGGCGGCACGCTCTACATCTACGCGCTCACGATCCTGCTGCTGCTGTGGCGCCCGCAGGGCCTGTTCGGCCGCGGCGCCGGTTCCACCGGCGGCGAGAAGGAGGATTCGAGCGCCACGCTGATGGGCTTCGGCATCATCGGCATCATCGGCTGCATAGGCTGGTGGCTGGCGGAGAGGCCCTCCGGCTTCGCCCACTACGCGATCCTCGCGTCGATGGCCGCGACGGCGGCGTGCTTCGTGGTCGGCTTCTTGCGCAACCGCGCGAGCCGGCGCGCGCGCGGCTTCCTGCTCGGCCTCGTGCGCACGCTGCAATCGGCGCCGTCGAGCGGGAAATACATGGAGCACCCCGCGGCGCTCGCCTTCTCGCGGCGGCATCATCCGCGCGCGTGGGAGGCGCTGCCGTGGATCGTGGCGCTGGCCTGCTATTTCCTGTTCCCGACCTATCTGACGTTCGGCACCGAAGTGCTGGTGATCGTGCTGTTCGCGCTCTCGCTCGATTTGGCGCTCGGCTATGCCGGCATCATCACGCTCGGCCACGCGGCGTTCTTCGGCATCGGCGCCTATGTCGTCGGCATGCTGAGCGTGCACGCGGGCTGGACCGAGCCGATCTCCGGCCTCGTCTTCGCCGCGATCATCGCCGGCATCCTCGGCCTCGTCTCGGGCTGGGTGCTGCTGCGCACGGCGGGCCTCACGCTGCTGATGCTGACGCTGTGCTTCGCGGTGCTGCTGGAAGAGCTTTCCAACCAGTTCGGCGAATACACCGGCGGCTTCGACGGCAAGAACCTCACCTTCGATCCGATCCTTGGCCTGTTCGAGTTCGACCAGCTCTCGTCGAAGAGCCAGTATCTCTACGTGCTCGCCGTGCTGTTCGTCGTGTTCCTGGTCATCCGCAGCATCGTGAATTCGCCGTTCGGCCAGAGCCTCACCGGCATCCGCGAGAACATCCTGCGCATGCCGGCCGTAGGCACGCCGGTGCGCTGGCGGCTCGTGCTCGCCTACAGCATGTCGGCGGCGGTGGCCGGCGTAGCGGGCGCCCTGCTCGCCCAGGCGACGCTGTTCGTGAACCAGACCTTCCTCTCGCTCGAGCGCTCGGCGGCGGTGATCATCATCCTGATCCTGGGCGGTTACGGGCGGCTCTACGGCGCGTTCGTGGGCGCCATCGCCTACATGGCGCTCGCGCACTTCCTCTCGAAGGCCTACCCCACCGCGTGGCAGCTCGGGCTCGGCGCGCTGCTCGTGGTCATCGCCCTCTTCGCGCGCAACGGCGTGCTCGGCATCGGCGAGCGCATCTTCGCGCGGATCGGCGCGCAGTTCGGGCGGAAGCCGGCATGAGCGAGATCCTGCTCGAGACGCGCAACGTCAGCCGCAATTTCGGCGCGCTGGCCGCCACGCGCGACGTGACGTTCAAGCTCGAGGCCGGCGCGCGCCGCGCGCTGATCGGCCCCAACGGCGCCGGCAAGACGACGTTCGTCAACCTGCTCACCGGCGTCCTGCGCCCTTCGCACGGCACGATCCTGCTCAGGGGGCAAGACATCACCGCCGCCTCGCAGGCCGAGCGCGTGAAGCTCGGCATCGCGCGCACGTTCCAGATCAACCGCCTGTTCCGCGGCCTCTCGGTGCTCGAGAACGTCTACATCGCCGTCGCCGAGCGCGTGGGCGCCGCGCGCGACGTCTTCCGCCCGGCGGGCCGGCGGAAGGACGTGATCGAGGAGGCGATGCAGCTTCTCGAGATGGTGAAGCTCCAGGATTACGCGCGCCTGCGCATCTCCGAGCTGCCCTATGGCCGCCAGCGCCTCGTCGAGATCGCGATCGCGCTCGGCCTCAAGCCCGAGGTGCTGCTGCTCGACGAGCCGGCGGCGGGCGTGCCCTCCGCGGAGAGCCATATCATCCTCGACGCCGTGGCCAGCCTGCCGGCGCAGATCGGCGTCCTCATCATCGAGCACGACATGGATCTCGTTTTCCGCTTTGCGCAGCGCATCACAGTGCTGGTCGGCGGCGCCGTCTTCGCCGAGGGCACGCCCAAGGAGATCGGCGCCAACGCCGACGTGCGCGCGGTCTATCTCGGCCAGGCCTCGACGCATGGCTAGCGCGCTCGAATTGAAGGGCGTCTCGGCCGGTTACGGCGAGACCGTCGTGCTCGAGGATCTGAGCCTCGCACTGGCGCCCGGCGAGAGCATCAGCATCATCGGACGCAACGGCGTGGGGAAAACGACTCTGCTCGCGACCGTGATGGGCCACACGACCTTGCACAAGGGCGATGTGGTGCTGGCCGGCGGCAGCATCGCGCGCGTGCCGGTGTATCGCCGCGCGCTGATGGGCTTGGGCTTCGTGCCGCAGGAGCGCGAGATCTTCCCCTCGCTCACCGTGCGCGAGAACCTCGAAGTTGGCGCGCGCGCCGGCGCCTGGACGCAGGAGCGTATCTTCGAGCTGTTTCCGAATCTGAAGGAGCGCCTCTCCAACAAGGGCAACCAGCTTTCGGGCGGCGAGCAGCAGATGCTCTCGATCGCGCGCGCGCTGCTGACAAACCCCACCGTGCTGCTGATGGACGAGCCCACCGAGGGCCTCGCGCCGGTCATCGTCGAGGCGCTGGCCGCGGTGCTCGCGCAGCTGCGCAAGGCCGGCGGCCTCTCGATCATCCTCGTCGAGCAGAACAGCCGCGTGGCGCTCGAATTCTCGCCGCGCACGATCATCATGGACAAGGGCCGCGTCGTCTATGACGGCGAATCAGCACCGCTGCGCGCGGACCCCGAGCGGCTCGCCAAGTTCATCGGCGTGCAGGAATAGCGGCGGCGCTGCCGCGCCCCATCTCCGATCGGCCACCTGAACGCGCGCTTAACGTGGCGATCAGGCTCCATTTAGACACGATTTACTATAACCCCGCCGCCGTGAACGCGGCAGGCCGGGCCCGCGGGCGAACGCCGGGCATGGAGAAGAACATGACGTTAGGGGCAAGAACGAGCCTCGCCGGGCGCGCCGTCGCGCTGGCGGGGGTGCTGATCGCCGGTGCGGCGACGGCCGATGCGGCCAGGGCGGATGCGCTTGGCCTGCGCTGGGTCGAGCAGGAGGCAGGCTTCAACGGGGTCTGGACGCGGCGCGGACAGAGCGACGTGTTCGATGCAGTGTGGACTAATCCGGGCGGCGCGCGCGACCAGGCCGTGCTGCGCATCACCATCTCCGGCAACCGCGTCCAGGTGGTCCGCACGCAGGCGCAGGGCAACTGCGTGTATCAGGGTGTCATCGGGGCCAACCAAGCCACCGTGACCGGCTCCTTCACGTGCAGCTGGGCACCGCAACAGACGGTCGCCTGGTCGGCCACGATCGTCGGCGCCAGCGCGGGGCCCGCGGGCCCGGGCGGCTTCGGCCTCTGGGCCTACCGCTCGAACATCGCGCTGCCGTGGAGCGATCCCTGCAACATCCAATACGTGCTGGCGGCGCGCGGCGACCGCTACGAGACGCTGGCCACCTACCGGCTCGTGCGCAGCGTGCCGAAGCGCCAGACGGCGGAGCTTCTCCACCGCAAGTTCTCGATGTTCTACCACGACAATGCCGACGGCGTCGTGAAGATGCGCGCCTGCCGCCAGGCGCAGCGCCTGCCGTTCGACGATCCCGACGGCGACACGGCGACGACGCATCAGCGCCCCGGTGATGCGCTTGGCACGACCTGGTACGAGCGCGAGAGCGGCCACGCCGGCACGTGGCGCCGCCGCGGCACCAGCAACGTGTTCGACGGCTCGTGGTCGGAAGGCACGCGCGCGGTGCTGACGATCTCGCTGTCCGGCAACAGCGTGCGCATCGTGCGCCAGGAGCCGAAGGGCACCTGCAACTACGCTGGCACGATCGCCGACGACCGCCGCACGGTCCGCGGCCGGTATCGCTGCCCGTGGATGAGCCAGGACGCCGAGTGGAGCGCCACGATCAACTGACCGCGCGCCCTTGCCCGCGGCCTCACTCGATCATGCCGGCGGCTTCGGCCGCCGGCATTTTCGTATCCGCGCCTCGTCAAGTTCATCGGCGTCGCGGAGTGATCGCGCAAGCGCGTTCGGCGCCTGCCCGGCCGGCCTGAGCGCCCTTCAAGGCCCTCAAATGGCGCTTTGGGTTGGCGTCGCGCGGTGGCATTGTGTACCGCCCCCCAGCCGGTGAGCGCGCGACACTCGGCCCTAACTTCGCCGCTTACTTCGGCTAGTTTCCCGAATCCAAGCCCAACCAGAAAAAGGGACCTGCAATGACAATGCTTCGAATTGCCGTAGCCGCCGCTGCGGCCAGCCTGCTCGCGGCTTGCGCCTCGACCGATCAGCCCGGCGAAATGCCGCGCGTTCAAGCCGGTACGCTGACCTGCAGCGTGGAGCCGGGAACCGCCTTCATTTTCGGATCGACGCGCGAGATCAACTGCTTCTACACCCGCACCGACGGCCGCTCCGAGCGGTATGTCGGCGAGATCCAGCGCTGGGGCGTGGACCTGGGCTTCACGAACGCTGCGACCGTGATCTGGGGCGTGGTGGCCGGCTCGCGCGATCTCGCGCCGGGCGCGCTCGCGGGCGACTATGGCGGCGTCAGCGCCGCCGCGGCGGCCGGGATCGGCGCCGGCGCGAACGTGCTCGTCGGGGGCAGCAACCGCTCCGTTTCGCTGCAGCCGGTCAGTGTCGAAGGCAACACCGGCCTCAACATCGCTGCCGGAATCGGTGCCATCCGCCTGCGGCGCCCCTGATCGCCGCCTGACGGCCATGAAAGCAACGCCGGGGCAGACACGCCCCGGCGTTTTCTTTTCGGCTTGCGCTTCGGCCGCTAGCGCGCCGTGCAGGCCCAGACGCGGATCCGGCAGTAGCGCCCGCGCTGATGGCATTCGCGCATCGCAATGGCTTCGGCTCGGTGGCGCGTCATCGCGTTGCCCCAGCCATAGTGGCGATAGGCGCTGGGTCCGCTCGCATAGGCGCCGCAGCTGTTCTTGAAGGTCAGAACGTGATTGCAGGTTCCGCGGCACCGGCGTTGCGCCGCGCGCCCGGCCACGCCGCGCGTCGGATAGTTGACGGCATACGCCCAGGCTCCGCCCGGCCCAAAGGCAACGGCGCCCCAGCAATTCCCGGTCTGGCACGCGGCCTGGGCGGAACCGGGTGCCAGCGCCAGCGCGGCTAGAGCCGCGGCACCGAACAGGGCCAGGCACAGCTTTTTCATTTTGATCCTCTGAAAGTGTTGCGGTCGGCGCGCACGACATCGCACGCGGCACGCCATGATAGGTGACGGTGGCCCGCGCTGAACCCGAGCACGATTACTAGGGAATTCCTCCAAGGACCCGGCAAGTCCCGAAGCTCGCGCGAACGCGGCGGCATCGGCGGCGGCCGGTCGTGAGCCAAGACCGCCGGGACCGGACGGATGATCGCCGGCCCGCCGCGACTGGGTAAACGAATCGTTCGCGAACCCGGTGATTTTCCGATGATCGCGTCGGGCGGATGGCGCGCGTTTACCACGCTCCCTCAGGGGGAATTTACGATGCGCGTCTAGAGATTCACCGAGTGGGCAAGAGCGCCCCTGGGGGAGTTATCCGTGTCGCCATCCTTCGTCGGCTCGCCGTCGCGGCTCGCCAGCCCGCTGCTGCTGTTCGGATCCGCGATCTTCCTGAGCGCGTGGCTGCTGTTCCAGGTGCAGCCGATGTTCGCCAAGATGGCGCTGCCGCTTCTGGGCGGCGCGCCGGCGGTGTGGAACACGGCGCTCGTCTTCTTTCAGGCGGCGCTGCTGCTCGGCTACGTCTACGCGCACTTCCTCGGCACGCGCCTGCCGCTCAAGGCGCAGGTGGGCGTGCATCTCGCGGTCCTGGCAGTGGCGTTCCTGTTCCTGCCGGTCGCGATCGGCGATGCGTGGCGCGCGCCGCCGGAATCGGCGCCGGTGCCGTGGCTGATCGCCCTGCTCGCGGTTTCCGTCGGCCTGCCGTTCTTCGCACTCTCGGCGACGTCACCGCTGCTGCAGCGCTGGTTCGGCGAAACCTCGCACGATTCCGCGCGCGACCCCTATTTCCTTTACGGCGCGAGCAATATCGGCAGCCTGCTGGCGCTCGTCGCCTATCCGCTGCTGCTCGAGCCTTCGCTGGCGCTCGCCGACCAGAGCGGCCTCTGGACCTTCGCCTATGTCGCGCTGGCGATCGTGATCGGCGCAGCCGGCTGCATGGCGCTGGTCTATGCGCGCAAGCGCGGCGAGCCGCGGCGCATCGAGCGGCCGTCGCACCGCGTGCTCGGCGCGCCCGATTGGCGCACGCGGCTCGACTGGACGCTGCTCGCCTTCGTGCCGTCCGGCCTGCTCGTCGCGGTGACGACGCTGATCACGACCGACATCGTGGCCGTGCCGCTGTTCTGGGTGGTGCCGCTCACGCTCTATCTGCTGAGCTTCGCGCTGGTGTTCGCGCGGCGGCCGCTCATACCGCTGAACTGGATGGTGGTGGCTCAGGCGCCGCTGCTGGTCATGGCCGCGCTGATGGCGACGTGGCTTTCCACCAAGTTCCACTACTTCATCGTCGGCGTGATGCTGGCGATGCTGTTCGTCACCGCGATGGTCTGCCACGGACGGCTCGTCGAGCGCCGCCCGCCGACGCGGCATCTCACCGAGTTCTACGTCTGGATGTCGCTCGGCGGCATTCTCGGCAGCGCGTTCGCCGCGCTGTTGGCCCCGCTCCTGTTCGACCGCGTGATCGAGCTCGCGATCCTCTGCGTCGCCGCCGCGTTTCTCAGGCCGCGCACCGACCGCACCGACGAGAAGACCGAGCAGCGCTTCCCGCTCGCGGCCACGGCCGTGCTGCGCGACGTTTCGTTCCCCGTGGCCGGCACCGCGCTGGCGCTGATGCTGGCGCCGCGCCTCGGCAGCGACAACGGCGCCACCTCGCTGCTGCTGCTGGCCCTCGCCATCATCTTCTCGATCGCGTTCACGATGCTTTCGGCGGGGCGGCCGCTGCGCTTCGGCCTCTGCGTGGTCGCGCTGGAGGTGTTCGGCCTGCAGTTCGGCGAGCGCGCCTCGGCCGACGTCGCGCACCGCGACCGCACCGTCTTCGGCACGCATGTCATCAAGCGCGATGCCGAGAAGGGCGACCAGCTCTTCTACCACGGCAGCACCTTGCACGGCGCGCAGCACCTTTCCGTCGCGCGCCGGCGCGAGCGGCAGACCTACTATCACGGCGGCACCGGCATCGGCCGCACCTTCGCGGCGCTGACCGCCGCCGGAACGTTGCCAAAGCGCGTCGGCGCCATCGGCCTCGGCGTGGGCGAGGTCGCGTGCTACCGCACCGAGGGCCAGGCGTGGACGTTCTTCGAGATCGATCCCGCCGTCGTGCGCATCGCCGCCAGCGGCCAATGGTTCCGCTACCTGCCCGACTGCGCGCCCGACGCGCGCATCGTCGTCGGCGACGGCCGCCTCACGCTCGCGCGCGAGAAGGCGGCGGCGTTCGACCTGCTCGTGCTCGACGCCTTCGCCTCCGATTCGATCCCGGCGCATCTCGTGACGCGCGAAGCCTTCCGGCTCTATCTCGAGAAGCTCGCTCCCGACGGCCTGATCCTCGTCCACGTCTCCAACCGCTATCTCGACCTCGAACCGCTGGTGGCCGCGGTCGCGGCCGACGCCAAGCTGGCGGCCCGGATGTTCGACACGTCGCGCGGCGAGCGCGAGGCCGATTCGCCCTACCGCGTGTTCTCCTACTGGGTCGCGCTCGGGCGCAGCGAGGCGCGGCTGGCGGCGCTGACCGAGGCCTTCGACGCCAAGACGCCGAGCAAATGGGGCACGTGGCGCGCGCTGAAGCCGCGGCCCGGCTTCCGCGTCTGGACCGACGACTATTCCAACCTCGTCACGCTGATGCAGTGACTCGCCGCGCCGCGTGC
>CAYZSG010000085.1:0-14794 GCA_964481045.1 uncultured Candidatus Odyssella sp.
GGTCGAGATGAAGCTCGCCGAGAGCATGCCGTGCGCGATGCGGCCCTCGAACATCGTCGTCTTGGCGAAATCGTCGGAGAGGTGGATCGGGTTCGTGTCGCCCGAAACCCCGGCGAAGGTCGCGATGTCGGCCTCGGTCACGGTCTTCGTATAGACCGCCGTCATGCCGACCTTGAGATCCTCGAGGTAATAGCCGTGCACCTCGGTGGCGAAATTCGGCACCAGGGCAACCGGCTTGTCGCGCTTCTTGTCGGGCGATTTGGCAGGCGCGGCTTTGGCCGCAGAGTCGAGCGGGGCCATTTTTCGTGTCCTCTGAACCGTTTCTGTCCCGAGACTTATGGCGCGGCGCGCTGTTGCGCTGCCGCTTTATTGTGCAATGCAATATATATACGCCCCGGCCGCCGCGCAAGTCCGCGCGCTGCGTCACAATATCTTGAATTACGCTGCGGGAACCTGGGCTTAACGGGTGCGGCGGGCGTGGTCGAGGAAGCGCCGCAGTGCCGTCGAAACGAACGCATCGCGCCGCTTTGCAAAAACCGTCGTCACTTTAGCCTCGCGCGGCGGCAGCACGTGCGCGGCGATGCGGCGCTGGCGCAGCGGCGCCTCCACGATCGCGCGCGGCATCATCGTCACGCCGATCCCGGCGCCGACACAGCCGACGATGCCGTCCACCGTGCCGAACTCGAGCCGGCGCGGGTCCTTCACGCCGCGCGCCGCCAGGAACTGCTCGAGTCGCTGGCGATAGGAGCATCCGGCGCGCAGCACGAGCAGCTTGATGTCGGCCGTGCCGCCCGCGGCCGCGCGCAGATAGGCGTCGAGCCGCGGGGCGCCCGGCGCCGTCAGGAACACGAGCTCCTCCTCCACCATCGGTTCGGCCTCCAATTCCGCATCGTCGACGGGGCCGGCGACGAACGCGCCCTCGAGCCGGCGCTCGATCACCTTGGCAAGCAGCTCGGCGGTGGTGCCGGTCTCGAGCACGATATCGACCTTGGGATAGGCGCAGGCATAGGCGGAAAGGATCGGCGGCAGGCGCCGCGCGGCCGTCGTCTCGAGCGAGCCGATCGCGAGGCGGCCGGCCGGCTCGGCGCCGTTCGTGGCCGCGCGCCGCGCCTCGCCGATGAGGTGGCCGATCCGCTGCGCGTAGGGCAGAAGCTGCGCGCCGGCGGGCGTCAGCGTGACGCCGCGGCTGTGGCGGTGGAACAGCGGCACGCCCAGCTCGCGCTCGAGCTGGCGGATGCGCTGCGTCACGTTCGATTGCACGGTGTTCAGCGCCTGCGCCGCGCGATTGATGCCGCCCGCGTGCGCCACCGCCGCGAAAACCGAAAGATCGCCGGCGTCCATCGCCTTCTCCTATCTGTACTTCAGATAGCTTCATTCAGAATAAATCAGTTTTCAAGGTCATGGGTCGAGCATAGATTTTGCCGATGAACGCGAAATCCCGTGCCCTCTGCGCGCGCCTCGGCATCGCGCACCCGATCATCCAGGCGCCCATGGCGGGCGGCGGCAGCACGCCCGCGCTCGCGGCCGAAGTCTCCATCGCGGGCGGCCTGGGCTTCCTCGGCGCGGCGTACCTCACGCCCGCGCAGATCGGCGAGGCGGTCGCCGAAGTGCGGAAGCGCACGGGCAAGCCGTTCGGCGTGAATCTGTTCTGCGGCGGTTACGAGCCGGCTGGCGCGAGGCAGTTCGTTTCGCCCGCCATGATGGCGCTCATGGCGCGGCACCATGCGGCTCTGGGCCTGCCGCCGCCCGATGCGCCGCCGCCGCAGAACGATCCGGCGCCGGCGCAGCTCGAAGCGGTGCTCGCCGCGCGCGTGCCAGTGTTCAGCTGCACGTTCGGCATTCCCTCGCCCGACATCGTCGCGCGATTCAAGGCGGCCGGCACCGTCGTGATCGGCACGGCGACGACGGTCGAAGAAGGAAAGCAGCTTGCCGCCGCGGGCGCGGACGCGATCCAGGCGCAAGGCGCCGAGGCTGGCGGCCATCGCGGCACCTTCGCGGCGCCATTCGAGCGCGCGATGGTCGGCCTCATGGCGCTCGTGCCGGCGCTGGCCGACGCGGTGGAGGTGCCGGTGATCGCCTCGGGGGGCATCATGGACGGGCGCGGAATCGTCGCGGCCGAAGCGCTCGGCGCCGCCGCGGCGGCACTCGGCACCGCGTTTCTCGTCTGCGAAGAAGCGGGCGTGCCGGACGCCTACAAGGCGGCGCTCCTGCGCGCGGCCGAGGATCAGACCACGCTTACGCGCGCATTCTCGGGCCGGCCCGCGCGCGGCGTCGTCAACGCGTTCCTCGAAGAGGCCGAGGCCAGCGGCGCGATCGCGCCATTCCCGGCGCAGAACGCGCTCACGCGCCCGATGCGCACCGCCGCCGCCAAGGCCGGCGATACCGGGCGGCTTTCGCTCTGGGCCGGGCAAGGCGTTCGTCTCGCGCGGCGCATGAAGGCGGCGGACTTGGTGCGCGTGCTGGTGCAGGAGGTCGAGGAAGCGCGCAAGGCTGTGGCCGGGTCGTCGGCCGCGTCCATCACGAAACGGTAACCCGCTCGCGATGGCGCGGCCTGTGTGAGCCGCGTCACTATCGCGGCACCCGCGGCGGCTCTCCCCGGCGGCGGGGCGCTCCCGGCCCTTCCGCCGCCACCTCCGCTGCCCGGCGGCCGGAACGGCGGCAGTCCGGACGAAGTGCTGGCCGCCGCCGGCGCGGAGTTCAGGAAGCGCAGCAACGTGTTGGGTGTTCGCCTCGGCTACGTCTTCAAGGATGGGCGCATCACGCCCGATCGCGCGCTGGTCGTCACGGTGCGCGCCAAGAAGAGCGTCGCCGACCTCAAGGCCGCGGGCATCGAGGAGCTGCCGCCGAGTTTCGGCGGATTGAAGGTGCAGGTGACCGATCCCACGATCCCGGAGCTCATTCTCGCCGAAAAGGGTTTCGCCGCCAGCGAGGCGCTGGCCCTCAACGGCGACGTCCTGGCGGCCGAGATCACCTACAAGCCGCCGGCCAACCCCGGTCTGGCCCGCGTGAAGGCGCGCATGAAGGTGACGGCGCATGTCAGCCCCGACGCGGGCTGGGCGCAGCTCAAGGACTTCCTCGGCGGCACGGCCAGGACACTCACCGTGGGCATGTACGATTTCGGCGCGCGTCACATCGCCGACGCGATCGAAGCCGCCGGCAAGAAGCGCGGCTTCAAGGCGATGCGGCTCACCTTGCAGCCTGGCCAGAGCGTCGGCACCGGAACCAAGGCCAACGATCTCACCGACAAGGCCGCGGTCGAGCAGCTCGAGGACGCGCTCGGGCCCAAGTTCAAGAACGCTCGGGTGAAGATCGGCCTCGTGAACGGCTGGGTCGCGTCGTCCTACCACATCAAGGTCGCGGTGCGCGACAAGTCGGCATTCTGGCTTTCGAGCGGGAACTGGCAGTCCTCGAACCAGCCCGACGCCGATCCGCTCAAGAAACCTTGGAAGCGGTCATGGCTCGCCGAATACAATCGCGAGTGGCACGCGATCGTCGAGCATCCCGGCCTCGCCGCCGACTTCGAGAAGTATCTGACGCACGATTTCGATAACAATGTCGGCGTCGGCGCCGAAGAGGCTCTCGTCCTGCCCGATCTGCTCCTGCCCGACGAGGCGTTCGTGCCGAGCGCCATTGAGCGCGCGAAGGACTTCGCCTACTTCGCGCCGTTCGCCGATACGCGCGACTTCGACGTCCAGCCGCTGCTGACGCCCGACAATTATCATGAGCATATGCTGGCATTGATCAACAGCGCCCAAGAAGAGCTGCTGATCCAGAACCAGACCTTCAACGCGCCAAAGCCCAATCACGTCAAATTGCGCGAGCTGCTCGACGCGATCTTGGCCAAGCAAAAGGCCGGCGTGAATGTGCGCATCATCTTCCGCATCATCATGAAGGCGGATGCGCGCAAGAATCTCGAGGCGCTCCAGGACTTCGGGTTCGACATGAGCAAGGTGAAGGTGCAGAAGAATTGCCATACCAAAGGCGTGATCGTCGATCGCAAGCGCGTGCTGCTCGGCAGCCAGAATCTCTCGGAGCAGGGCGTGTCGCTCAACCGCGACGCGAGCCTGCTGTTCGAGGACGCTCCGCTCGCGCGCTACTTTGCCGGCATCTTCGAGCACGATTGGTCGAACTTGGCCAGCGACAGCATCGACATCATGCCGTCCGGCGCCGAGCTCGCGGTCGACCCCGCCGCCTCGCGGCCGGGCTTCACCAAAGTGAGCGTCGAGGAGTATCTGGAGACGCTTTAGCCGCGCCCCGAATCCCTCAGTAGATCTTGACCCGTGCCTGCACCGAGGCGCTGCGGCCGTCGGCGTCCATGACGGTGACGCGGATGAAGCCCTCGCCGTCCACGCGCCAGAACACTTGGCGCGCGCCGGGCGCGGCCTCGACCGGGCGGCCGTTCACGATCCAGCGCAGCGGCTTGGCGCCGCCCTCGGCGACGAGGAAGAGATGCGGGTCGGCCTCGCCCTTCTTCTCGAGGCCCACCGTGGCGTTGGCGGGCGGGAAGCTGATCGAGAGCGCCGCGGGCGCCGGGCGATCCGGCGAAGCGCCATGGCGCACCGCGCGCGATTCGAAGCGCCGCAAGGTGCGCGGCAGGCGCTCGTTCGAGGCGATGTGCGCGTCGGCGGGGCGCACCGGCATAGCGCGTCCCGCGCTGCCGTCGCGCGTCTCGGGCACGAGATCGAACGCCTTGAACAGGATCGGCAGCGCCGTCACGCGGCCGTAGCGGTCGGGGGAGGGTGTGCCGTCGGGCCGGCCGACCCACACGCCGATCACGTGCTTGCCGTCGTAGCCGATCGCCCAGGCGTCGCGGAAGCCATAGGAGGTGCCGGTCTTGTAGGCGATATCGAACGGCCGGTTCAGAAACGCGCGCGGCAGCGCGTCGTTGGGCGGCGGCGCCGATTCGAGAATGCGCGCCAGGTGCCAGGCGGCGCCCGCGGAAAGGATCCGCTTGCCGTCCGCAGGCGGCGTGAAGCTCGTATCGAGCCGCAGCGGCCGCGCGACGCCGCGATTGCCGAGCCCGGCGTAGATCGTCACGAGATCGGCGAGGCTGGTGCCGACACCGCCCAAGGCCACCGGCAGGCCCGGACGCTCGGCGGCATTCTCGAACCGCATCGTGATGCCGGCCGAGCGCAACAGGCCCGTGAACCGCTCCGGCCCGATACGATCGAGCACCGCCACGGCCGGCACGTTCAGCGATTGCTGCAAGGCGACGCGCACGCTCACTTCGCCCATGTAGTGGCGCTGGAAGTTCTCGGGGCGGTAGTCGCCGAAGCGCGTCGGCCCGTCGGTGACGATCGTCTCGGGATGCACGACGCCGAGATCGAAGCCGAGTCCATAGACGAACGGCTTCAACGTCGAGCCGGGCGAGCGGATCGCGCGCGCCATGTCCACCTGGCCGTGGCGCTGCGCGTCGAAGAACGCGGCCGAGCCCACATAGGCGCGCACGGCGCCGGTGGCGTGATCGGCGACGAGGATCGCGATGTTCGCCTCGGGCACGAGGCCGGCAAGCTCGCCGCGCGCCAGCGCCTCCATCGTCTCCTGCAGGCGTGCGTCGATCGTGCTCTCGATGCGCAGCAGCGATTTCGGCGCGCGCGCCGCGAGATCGGCGGTCGCGTGCGGCGCGAGGAACGGCAGCCTGCGGCGCAGGCGCTGCACCGGCTCGGCGCGCGCCTCTTCGGCCATTGCCGGCGAGAGCACGCCGCGCTGCTCGAGCACGGTCAGAATCTTGTCGCGCGCCTTTTTTGCGGCCGCGGGCCGGCGGTCGGGCCGCGTCGCGGCCGGCGATTGCGGAATCGCGATCAGCAGCGCGGCCTCGCCGGCGGTAAGGTGCAGCGGCTCCTTGCCGAACCAGGCGAGCGAGGCGGCGCGCGCGCCTTCGAGATTGCCGCCATAGGGCGCCCGCGCGAGATAGAGCGCGAGGATCTCGTCCTTCGAAAGCGCCAGTTCGAGTTGGAGCGCGCGGAACGCCTGCCTGAACTTCGCGCCGAGGCTGCGCGGCTCGGGATCGAGCAGTCGCGCCACCTGCATGCTCAGGGTGGAGCCGCCCGAAACGATGCGGCCGTTCCACGCCCATTGCCACGCGGCGCGCGCGATCGCGATCGGATCGACGCCGGGGTGGTGGCGAAAGCGCCGGTCTTCGTAGGCGAGCAGCATCCTCACGTAGAGCGGCGAGACCTCGCCCGGTTTTGCGGCGAGCCGCCACGTTCCCTCGCGCGTCGTGAAGGCGCGCAGCATGCGGCCCTCGCGATCGACGACGACGACCGAGGCCTCGCCTGCACGCGAGAGATCGAGCGGGTAGGCGTGGTCGAGGGCGAAAAACGCGCCCGCGAGAACGCCAACGCCCGCCGCCGCGCCAATGGCGCAGCGGCGGGCTCTGCGTTTCCAGCGTTGCAGGCGCGTCGCCACGAGCTTACTGCCGCGGCAGGATCGTCACCTTGCCCATCGCGTCGCGGCCGAACATCGCCGGGGCATACATGTCCTCGACGAAGGCGGCCGGCAGGCGGAACGTGCCCGGCGTCACCGCGCGCACGACATAGGCGAGGTAGTAGTCCTTCTTGTTGCTCCAGATATCGAGCGCGGCGACGAAGCGGTCGTCGCGCGGCTCGGTGGCGCGCGGACGCGCGAGCTCGGGCAGCCACTTCATCTGCTCGGGATCGCGGCGGTCGAGGCGCGGGTTCTCGATCTCGAAGCCGGCCGGCAAGAGATCGACGATCAGCGCCTGGTGCGGGCGCGAGCCGGAGGCGCTCACCTTGATCAGCGCAACCAGAACGTCGCTCTGGCGCACCTTCTCGAGGTCCACGCGCTCGCCTTTCAGATTGTAGAACACGCGCGTAACCTCGAAGCCGCTCTTCTCGGCCGGCTGGTCCTTGGCGGGGATGCCGGTGAGCGTGGCGCCGACCCAGATCTTGTCGTCGCCGTCGTTGACGACGTCGAACTTCTGGCCGAGCGCCTGGCTGCCGAAGCGGCCGGCGAAGGGCTTGCCGGTGGCGGCCATGCTCTGGCTGCCGATGCGCGCCTTCCACTCGGCGCCCGGCGTGGCGAGGCCGTGCGCGGCCAGCAGCAGCCAGGCCTGCTCCTGCGTCGAGAGGTGCTGGTTCTGGCGGCGGCCGAGGCGCACCGCGTAGATCAGCTGTTCGAGCGTCGTGCCGCGCGGCTGCGCGGTGCTCGCGAGAGCGAGAACGCCGGCCTGGTCGCGCAGCAGCGAACCGTAGTCCTGCACCTGCGGGCGCCAGTAGCGGTCCTCGGGCGCGGGGCGGCCATTGTGCTCGCGCGCGGCGTCGAACGCGGACTTCGCGCGTGCGCCGTCTCCCATCAGGGCGAGGGCGGCGGCGAGCTGCGCCTTGGCCAGCGCGGTCGGCAGCGACTTCAGCGCCGTGTCGTGCAGGTAGCGCAGCGAGGCCACGTCGCCCTTGCTGTTCGCCGCCATCACGTAGTGCGCGTAGGTCAGCACCGGCAGCGCGGGCGCGTCGTAGGAAAGATCGCGCGTCATCGCGTCGAGCTTCTTCATGCCCTGTTCGAATGCGATGTCGGGCACGACATAGCCCTTCGCCTTGGCCTGCGTGAGGAAGTCCATGATGAACGCGGTCAGCCAGCCGCCACTTTCGTCGAAGGAGCTCCACATGCCGAAGCCGCCGTCGCGCGCCTGCATGCCGAGGATGCGATAGATCGCGTCCTGCACGCGGCCGCGCAAGGTGGGCTCGTCCTTGGCCACGCCGATCGCCTGCGCCATCTCGGCGAGATAGAGGAGCGGCAGCGCGCGGCTCGTCACCTGCTCGGCGCAGCCATAGGGATAGCGGTCGAGCGAGGAGAGCAGGTCGGCGATGCCGAGATCGGGCGCAGTGCCGACCGTAAGGTAGAGCGAGGCGGTTCCGGGCAGGAATTCGCCGAGCTCCTTCTGGCCGAGCGTGAACGCCTCCTTCTTGTCGAGCTGGCTCACGAGATACTTCGCGACGTTGGCCTGGGCCGGCCGCACCGCGATGTCCCAGTTGCGCATCAGCGTGAAGCTGCCAGGCCCGGAGATCTCGAGGCGGATTGCCGCCGTGCCGGGCCGCAGGCCGATCAGCGTGAACGCGAAGCGCTGGCGCTGGTCTTTCGCGAGCGTCGCGGTCTGCTCGGGCTGGCCGGCCACGGCCACGGCGTTGTCGGTGGCGAGGCGCACCTTGTACGGTCCCGGCGTTCCGTCGACGTTGTGGATCACGACCGTCACGCGGCCGCGGTCGTCGGGCGCCAGGAAGCGCGGCAAGGTCACGGTGCTGACGACGGGGTCGCGCACGGTCACGTTCTGCTCGCTCTTGCCGACCTTGCTCGCGGTCCAGGCGACGGCCATCACGCGCAGGCGCCCGTTGAAGTCGGGCACGTCGAGCGAGATCGTGGCCTCGCCCTTCTCGTCGGCCTTCACGATGCCGGAGAACAGCGAGACGACCTGGATCGTGCTCACGTCGAGCCCGCCCAGATGGCGCGATTCGCCGTCGCCGCCCTGGCGGATCTCGCCGAGGCGGCCGGCATAGGCGTCGATGAGGCGGCCGTAATCGTCGCGCAGCTCCAGCGCCAATTTGCGCTTGGCATAGAAGTGCGCGTCGGGCGCCGGCGTCTTGTAGCCGGTGAGCGAGAGCACGCCGTCGTCGACGGCGGCGAGCGTCAGGAACACGGGCTCGCCGCGCGCGCCGTCCACGGCCACCTTCACTTCGAGCTTCTTGCGCGGCGTCATCAGCTCGGGCGCGCCGAGCTTGACGGTCAGCATGCGCTCGGAGGTGTCGCGGCCGAGATAGGCGACGCCGATCGCGCGCGAGGGTCCGAGGCGCTCGGCCTTGCCGTTCGGGCGATAAGCCGTGGCGAGAACGTAAACGCCCGTGCCCCAGCTTTCGTCGACGGCGATGTCGATCACCTTGCCGCCTTCGGCGATCGTCTCGTGCCGGCTCATCAGCACGCGGTCCGAGGCGACGACGACGTGAACGATGCCCGCGAACGGGGCGCGGATGCTGAGCTTCGCCGTCTCGCCGGCCTTGTAGTTCGGCTTGTCGAGCCGCACCTGCAGCTTGTCGGGCACCTCTTCCGATTCGCCGGCATAGGTCCAGCCGAACGAGAAGCGATAGCTCGCGGCGGCGCCGGTGGCGGCGTCGGTGATCGTCAGGCGATAGCGCCCGCCCGGCCGCGCGAACGAAAGCTCGCCCGGCTTGTCGGCGGCGATGTCGAGCTCGCCCTTCTGGATCGGCTCGTCGCGCGTGACGCCGCGATAGTTCCAGCGCCCGTCGCTGTTGTACCACTGATACTCGAACACCTCGCGCACGAGCTCGAATTTGAGCTTGCCCGCTTCCTTGCGGTTGCCCTCGCGGTCCACGGCGATCGCCTGGAACTTCGCCGTTTGCCCATCGGCCACCGTGCCGTCCTCGGCCTCGAGCTTGAGGCCGAGATACAAGGGGCGGTGCGCAACAGGCACCGACGTGCGCCGCTCGATCGCGCGGCCGCCTTCCTCGTTGAGCGTCACGCGGATGTCCGCGATCAGCGGCCGCGTCGTGTCGAGCTTCTCGTCGAGCTTCACCTCGAGCGTGGTTTCGCCCTTGGCGTCGGTCTTGGCCGAGGCGATCTCCTTGCGCTTTGCGTCGAAGCGCTCCTGCACCAGGCCGAACATATAGTCCTTGAATGCCGGGAACGGCGCGGGGTCGAGCCGCAGCGTGGCCTCGCCGTCCACGGCGAGATCCGCCGCAGGCGCGCCGTAGAGGAAGCGGCCGACGACGCTGATCTTCACCGGCGCGTTGGGCGCCAGCATCTTCGGCGCGGCCGAAAGCCTCATCTCGAGCCGCTCGGGCACGAAATCCTCGACCTTGAAGCCGGTGCTGCCGATCGCCGGACCCTTCGGATCGACGTGAACGAGCACGCGCCAGCTTCCGGTCGGCGAAGATTTCGCGAGCGGAACCGAAACGCTGTAGCCGCCGGCGCCCTGCGGGCGCAGCGTGAAGCGCTGGGCCTCGACGCCGTCCGGGCGAACCAGACGCAAGACGAGCGGCATGTCGCCGGTGGCCCGCGCGTTCAGGTCGCGCAGCAGCGCGGCGAGATGCACCGTTTCGCCGGGGCGGTAGACGCCGCGCTCGGCATAGACGAACGCATCGGCGCCGGCCGGCGCGTCGCGGCCGCCCACGCCGCGGTCGGTGAGATCGAACGCTGTGCGGATGAGATCGATGAACGCGAATTCGCCGTCCGCCGCCGTCATCAGGAGAGCGGCGGCGCGGTTGCCGCCTTGGCCGCGCAGAAGGCCCGGCGCGAACGTCACGCGGCCATCGGCGTCGCTGGTCGCGGTGCCGAGCACCTCGTTGTTGCGCGCGACGAGGCGCACTTCCACGCCGGCGCGCGGCTGCGCGTTCTCGTAGGAGCGCAGGAAGACGGTGAGGCCGCCCGCGCCGCTATAGGTGCTGACGCCGATATCGGTGACGACGACCCATTGCGTCGCCCATTCCGAATATTCGTCGCCTTCCTCGTCGTCGTCGGCCTTCTTCTTGCCGACCGAGCGCGCGAGCACGACGTAGATGCCCGGCTTCGGCTGCTTGACGATGTCGCCGAACGGCAGCGCGGTCACGGCTTCCTTGTTGCGCTCGCTCTGGATGCGCATGCGGCCGGTCCACACCAGCTCGCCCTGGTTCTCCTCGATCTTGCGCGCGCTGTGCTCGTAGAGCAGCTCGCGGATGCGCTCGCCGGTGATTTCGCCAATCAGGTTCTTGTCGTTGACGCGCAGCACGCGGATCTCGGCGCGCTCGACGTTGACGGTCGAGAGCGGAATGCCCTGGCGGCTGGCCTTGGGCAGGATGTAGGCGCGGCTGCGGAACGCCAAGGTCACCGGCCGGTCGGGCACGGCGATCACGTAGGTTTCCGTGCGCGGCACGATCAGCGCCCCGGTCGAGGGCAGGCCCTGGCGCACCGTCACCTTGTAGCTCTGGCTGAACGACACGCCGGAGATGCAAAGGGTGCGCTCCTTGGCGTCGAACGCGGCCTTCACCGCCGGCTCGATCGAGACGTAGCGCGCGAAGATCGAAGAATCCTGCTCGGGCAGGTTTTTCGAGAAGGTGAGGCAGAGGCGCGGCTGCTCGCTCTCCACGTCGGCGCGGCTCTGCACGACCTGATGGCGGTACTGCATCACCATCGCGTTCAGGCGGTTGCGCACCGTCTGATTGGTGTCGAGCTTCAGCGAATCCTCGTAGGCCGCGATGCTCGGCTCGGCTTCGCGCATGATCTCGTGCCAGTAGCCGATGTAGTAGAGCGAGAGCGCGCTCTGCTTCGCGTTGGCGGCCTTCTTCCAGGCGACGTGCGCGGCTTCGAGCGCGCGGCGGTGCTGCGCGGCGCGCTGCGCGCCGAGCGCGTTGGAGTAGGCGAGCCAGACGTCGAAATTGCTGCCGCCGTGCGCGATCGTGCGCTCGAGCAGCGGCACGGCCTCGGCGAACTTGCGCTCGCGCACGAGGCCCATGGCCACGGTCAGCGCCTGTCCGGCGAGCAGCGGGTTCGGGCGCTCGCCGGGCTTCAGGTGGCGGCCGCGTATCTCGGCTTCGAGCCGGCCGGCCGCGGCCGCCATCATCGGCGTGTCGTAGGCCTGGCCGGCGGCCGGCGGTGCGAGCGAGAGGATCGGGAGGACGAGGAGGAGGGCAGGCAGGAAGACGCGCGCGAGCAGCGACATTGTAATCCTCAGGTGTTCGGTCCGGCACCCCAGATGCCAGACCCCCTTCTTGCTTATTGCGATGCGACGCGTGCGCGCTGCATCGAGAACGTTATACGCTAACAACCCGCAAGACGGGCCTATCGCGTAACACTTTGTTTTTTGTACGGCAGACTCGGAGGCAAAGCGGTGAAATTGTCAGTGGAGTCCGGTGAGGCGGCGGCAATCATCGCGTCGCTCGGCCTCGTTCCGCATCCCAAGGAGGGCGGCTGGTTCCGCGAAACCTATCGCGCGGCAGAATTGGTGCCCGCGCATTCCCTCGGCGCGCGCTATGGGGGTCCGCGCGCCGTTTCCACGGCCATTTACTATCTTCTGACGTCCGCGACGTTCTCCGCGCTGCACCGCCTGGCCAGCGACGAGATCTTCCACTTTTACGCCGGCGATCCGGTGGAACAACTACGTCTATTCCCCGATGGAAGCGGTGAGGTCGTAACGATCGGAAACGATCTGGCTGCCGGCCAGCGCCCGCAGGTGCTGGTGCCGCGCGCCGTCTGGCAGGGCGCCCGCCTCGCGCCAGGCGGGCGCTATGCGCTGCTGGGCTGCACCGTGGCGCCGGGCTTCGATTACGCCGACTACGAAAGCGGAAATCGCACCGCGCTTGCCGCCGCCTATCCGCGATTTGCCGAGCGAATTGCAACCCTTACGGCCGAAACGGATTAGCCGCGCGCACGGCCGATTGGAACCGAATCACGGGCGTTTCGTCATATCCGCACCCGGCACCGGAGCCAGGAGGTTCCGGCGCGGCGCGCAGCCGCCTTCCCCCGGCGGCTGCGCCCTTGGACCTCTGCTTGGGAGTCAAACGATGAAGAAATACGCTCTGCTGTTGCTGCTGCCTCTGTTCGGGGTCGCGGCGTGCCAATCCGAGCCGCCCCCGCCGCCCCCCGGCCCGCAGACGACCGAAGTCGTCGGGATCGTGCAGGACGTCTCCGGCGCCTGCCACGTGATCGTCGCCGAGAACGGCACCGCCTATGCGGTCCGCCCCGGCGTGCTGCCGCCCAACGCCCTGCCGGGCGCGCGCGTGCGCGTCGTCGGCGTGATCGATCCGGCGCAGGCTTGCCCGGGCCGCACGCTGATCCGCGCCGATGGCGGCGTCACGGTGATCGCCGAGGCCGGCCCGCCGCCCCGCCGCATGATGCGGCGCGGGATGACCGTGCCGAAGTAAGCCGCGTTCGGAATGATTTACCAAACGCGCCGCGCGGGACGCCCCGCGCGGCGCGTTTGCGGCTTGGGGGAGATTGCTAGGCGTCAGGTGAGCGAGTAATCTCTGTCGCACCTTTCCGGTCCGATTGGCGGAACCGAAAGTTCATCAATGAGGGGACTACCGATGAAGAAGTTTGCCTTCGCGGCGCTGGTCGCCGCGCTCGGGCTCGGCGCGTGCCAGCCCACGCCGCCGCCGCCGCCGCCGCCGCCGCCGCCGATCGACATCACCGGCGTCGTCGTCGACATGGCCGGCGCCTGCCACACCGTCCGTGGCGACAACGGCACGGCCTACGCGCTGCGCAGCGGCGTGCTGATCCCGCAATACGTCCGTCCCGGCACGCGCGTCCGCGTCGTCGGCGTCGTCGATCCCGCGCAGGATTGCCCGGGCCGCACGCTGATCCGCGCCGATGGCGGGGTCACGCTCGTTGCGCCGCCGCCGCGCCGTCCGCGCCGCGGCATGACGGTGCCGAAGTAAGAACGAAAGCCGCGCCGCGCCGCCGGCAATGGCGACGCGGCGCGCGTCTTCCGTGCGAGAACGTGCCTTCGGGCCCGGCGCGGCCGAAAGGCTGGCCGGTGCCGTGATGACGGGGCGAGGGGCGCAACGAATTCGGTTCGGAGCCGGGGGTCGGTTCGCGGAGCCACGTTTTGGGAGAGTAGAAGGATGAAGAATTTTGCCCTGAGCGCGCTGGTCGCCGCCCTCGGCGTCACGGCCTGCTCGTATGATCGCCCGCCGCCGCCACCCCCGCCGCCGCGCGCGGCAGCGCCCCAGCCGCCGCCGCCGCCGCCGGCCCCACCGCCGGGCGGATTCACCGTCACGGGCACCATTGTCGACACGCGCGGCCGCTGCCATGCCGTCGCCGGCGACAACGGCGTGCGCTACGCCGTGCATCGCGGCGGTCTGCGCGGCATCCGGCGCGGCACCAAGGTGCGCATCGACGGCGTCGTGCATCCGAATCAGGATTGCCCCGGCTCGACCGTCATCCGCGTCGACAGCATCCGGCGCCTTGGGCCGGGACCGCGCGCGGAGTTGCAGGAGTAGCGCCACGCGCTGTGGGACCGCGGTCCCACGGTAAAAAGAAGGTATGAACCGGCGCCGCTCGTCTCGAGCGGCGCCGGCTTCGTTTGGGGAGGATGAAGCGATGAGCGCAGGAAAAGCGAAAAGCGTCGTCATCACCGGCGCCGCGGGCGATATGGGGGCCGGCGCAGCGGCGAGCTTCCGCGCCGACGGTTTTCGCGTCTATGCCGCCGATCTCCGCGCGCCGCCCGCGGACGCGAACACCGTGCCGGTGGCGCTCGACGTGCGCGACCGCGCCGCCGTGATGGCGCTCGCCGAGCGCGCCGCGGCTGAAAGCGATCTCCGCGTCTGGGTCAACTGCGCCGGCGTGGTCAGCAACGCGCCGGTCGATCAGGCGAGCCCCGAGGAGTGGGATCGCATCATCGGCATCAATCTCACCGGCACGTTCCACGGCTGCGCGGCGGCCTTCGCCGTGATGAAAAAGGGCGGCGGCGGACGCATCGTCAACGCCGGCTCGATTTCGGGGCAATTGGGCGGCACCGGCCCGCATCCGGCCTATGGCGCCTCCAAGGCCGGCGTGCACGCGCTCACCAAAAGCTACGCGATCGCCGGCGCGCGCCACGGCATCTACTGCAACGCGATCGCGCCGGCGGTGATCGAGGGCAGCATGGCGCGCGCCTTCAGCCCGCAGCAGCTCGAAAAGTATCTCGCCGCCATCCCGATGCGCCGCCTCGCCACGATGGACGAGATCGTCCACGCGATCCGCTACCTCGCCGACGACCGCGCCGGCTACACGAACGGCGTCGTGCTGGCGCTCAACGGGGCGCAGTTGAATATCGGGTAACGCCTACCGCGGCCGTCCCGAGCTCGTGGCGCCG
>CAYZSG010000085.1:14804-19881 GCA_964481045.1 uncultured Candidatus Odyssella sp.
CGGCCGAAACGCGCCCGCTCCGATCGGCATCGAGACGATCGGCATCGCTTCGGTTTTGTGCATGCCGGCGCGAAGCCGCGAATCGTAGAGTATGCGCACCATCAGCGCGTCCCAGGGCGCGATGCGGTTGCGCGCGCTGGCGTCGTTGAAGATCGAATCGCGCACGATGCGCGAATCGTCGGCGAGGCCGAGCGCCTGCGTCAGCTCCTCGGCGATGCAGTGCCGGCGCACATCGTCGGGATAGGGCGCGATGTATATCTGCACGCGCCGGATCACGTAGCCGGTTTCCCAGATGAGGGTCCGGCACGGCGCCTCGGGATCGAAGCTGGTGCCGCCGCGCGAGGTCGAGAACTCCAGCGTCATCTGGGGCGGCTGCGCTTCGCCGGTGGCCTCGGCGATATCGATCGCGAGGCCGGAGTTCCGGCGCAGCTCGGCAAGCTGGCGCTCCACCTCCACGCGGAAGCGGTCGGGGAAGTGGCCGGCGATCCGCACGCGGATCGGGCCCTGCCAGCGGATGAGCCGGCCGGAGCGGTATTCGCCGCCGAACTCGCTCGAAAACGCGATGCGCTCGAACTGGCGCGCGAGAATTTCCGGCGCCGGCCAGCGCACCTTGGCCTGTCCCGCGGCGGGCGCCGCCGCGCCCAGCAGCAGAAACGGAACCGCGGCCATGGCCAGCGCGCGCATCTCAGGCCGACTTCTTCGTGAGATGCTCCTGCAAGCGCGGCATCAGCTCGACGAGGTTGCAGGGCCGGTGCCGGTTGTCGAGCTGGTGGACGATGATGTCGTCCCACGCATCTTTCACCGCGCCGGGCGAGCCGGGCAGCGCGAAGAGATAGGTGCCGCCGGCGACGCCGGCCGTGGCGCGCGACTGGATCGTCGAGGTCTTGATCTTCTGGTACGAGAGCCAGCGGAACAATTCGCCGAAGCCCACGATCTCCTTCTCGTAAACCGCGTGGAACGCCTCGGGCGTCACGTCGCGGCCGGTAACGCCGGTGCCGCCGGTCGAGATCACCACGTCGATGCGCGGATCGGCGATCCACGCGCGGAGCTGCGCCGTGATCGCACTCTGCTCATCCTTCACGATCTTGCGCTCGGCGACGACATGGCCGGCAGCGCGGATGCGCTCGGCCAGCGTGTCCCCGGAGCGGTCGTCGGCCGGGCCGCGCGTGTCCGACACGGTCAGAACGGCGATGTTCACCGCCAGGAATGGCCGGCTCTCGTCGAGCTTGCTCATGCACCCAATCTAGTCTCGGGCGCGGCCGCCGTCATCAGGCGATGCGTCGCGTCACCACCGCGTGCCCACGGTGCCGATCTGGGCGCCCTGGTCCTGCGGGCGATAGGTTGGGAAACGATTCTGCGCCAGATCGTCGAGCTCGGTCGGCGTCTGGCCGAGGCGCAGGCGGTACGCCGAGACGTTGTAGAGCACGCGCTCCACGTATTCGCGCGTCTCGGTGTAGGGGATCGTCGCCAGGAACATCAGCGCATCGTCGCGCAGCTGCCATTTCGCGAGGGCGCCCTCGCCGGCGTTGTAGGCGGCGGCGGCGAAGGCCACGTTGCCGCCGGCATCGTTCTTGAGCAGGTGGCGCAGATAGCGCTGGCCGAGCTCCATGTTGAACTCGGGGTCGTAGAGCCGCCCGAGCTGGTGCCGCAGCTTGCTGTCGCCGGCCATCGTGCTCGCGGTCGGCGGAATGAGCTGCATGAGGCCGCGCGCGTTGGCGCGGCTCACCACCTTCGCCTGGAACGCCGATTCCTGCCGCATGATCGCGAAGATGATCGCGCGGTCGAGCTGGAAGCCGCCCTGCGGCTTCCAGTCCGGCACCGGATAGAGGCCGGGGTCGTACATGCGCCCCGTGCGCGTGAACATCTGCGCGCTCACGTAATAGGCGAGATCGGGCAGCGCGCCGCGGTCGGCGATCGCGAGATAGGTCTCCGACATCTGCTCGCCCTGCGCCTTGTACTGGCGCAGCAGCTCCTCGCCGGCGTGGTGGTGCATGCCGATCTGGACGAGGCCGAACGCGCGCTTGCCCTGGGGCGTGCTGCCGATGCGCTCCAGATGCTCGGAGTCCGCCTGCATCGCGTTGCCGAAGTTGAAGTCCTGGCGGATGCCGAGGCGGTGCCGGGCGACCATGCCGTAGAGCGTGCGCGGATAGTTGGCCGCTTTCTCCAGCCAGCGCCGCGCGCTGGCGGAATCACCCGACGATTCGTGCGCGCGCGCGGCCCAATAGGCGGCGCGCGCCTGCGGCCACTCGTTGGCGCGCTGCATGTTCGCCACCCATTCGAACTGCTGCGCCGCTTCGCGCTGCTTGCCGGTTTTCCAGCCGGCGAGGCCCGAAACCCAGGCCGCGTTCGGCACGGATTCGCGCGAGCGTGTCGCCGCCGAGGCCAGCGCATAGGCGCGGTCGAAGCGGCCCTTCTGCAGGTAGTAGATCGCGAGCTCGGTCTTGAGCGTGTCGACGCGCACCGCGCCCAGTGCGCGTTCGGCGTTCTGGCTGTTGAGGATGCTCTCGGCGCCTTCGAGATTGGCGCGGCGCAGCTGTAGGTTGTAGGCGCCCTGGACGGTGCCCACGCCGCGCGCGGTATAGCCGCGGCGGCGATAGTCGGGCTGCGGCTTGGGCCGGCGCGACGTCGTGGTGATCACGCCCTCCTCGGCGGCGTCGGCGCGGTGTCGCTTGCCGCGGTAGTTGCGCCGCACCGGCGCGCGATCGCCGCGCGCCAGCTGCGCGATGCGCCCGGCATCGGGATGATCGGAATATTTGGCGAGCCACTCGCGGATCTCGGCCGGCTTGGCCGGATAGCCATCGAGATAGCGCGCGGCGAGCACGTGGCCGAGCAGCGAGCGATCTCGAAGCTGCGCGATCAGGCGATCGGCTGCGGCCCATTCGTCTTTCTGCTGATGCGCCGTGATCTGCCGGTAGAGATCCGCGTCCTTCTCGGCGATCGCGCGCGGCACCTCGGGCAGCGCGGGCCGCCAGCTGCCATAGCCATAAGCGGGGTCGCGTTTGCCGATGGCGCCGGGGTCGATCCCGCCCCGGTCGGTGCAGGCCGGCAGCGCGGCGGCCGCCACGAGGGGCAGCATCGCGAAAAAGCGCGGGAATCGAATCATGCGGGGCAGGGCGGGCGTCACTATCGTCCTCCGAGTCCGTTGGATCAGGCCGTTCGTGTCGTTCGTCCGGGATTCCCTCACCCGCGAAGGCGTGTCCCGATGCACGCCGAGGAGGTCGTCAGGCACGGCTTCTCTAGCCTACCGCGCCGGCCTCGGCCAAGCGCGCCTTTATCGCCATGAGATCGCGCCAGGCCTCGCGCTTGGCACCTGGTGTGCGGAGCAGATAGGCGGGGTGGAACATGGCCATCGCCGCGATCGGCGGCTCGCCGCGCTCCAGCATTCCCTGCGTCCGGAACTCCTGCCACTTGCCGCGCAAGCGCGTGATGCCCTCGGCGCGGCCGAGCAGCGTCTTCGCCGAAGGCCCGCCCAGGAAGACGAGGACCTTCGGCCGCACCAGCTCGATATGACGCATCACGAAAGGCAGGCACAGCGCGATCTCCTCGCTCGACGGCTCGCGGTTGCCCGGTGGGCGCCAGAAGAGGATGTTGGTGATGTAAGCGTTTAAAGATCGTGAAAGCCCGATGGTGCCGATCATGCGGTCGAGGAGCTGTCCGCTCACGCCCACGAAGGGCTTGCCGATCCGGTCCTCGTCCGCGCCGGGCGCCTCGCCGATGAACATCGCCACGGCATCCTCGGCGCCGTCCGCGAATACCGTGTGCGTCGCCGTCTCCTTGAGCGCGCAACCGTCGAACGCCTCCACCGCCGCGCGCAGATCGGACAGCGTCGGTGCCGCCAGAGCCGCGGCGCGCGCCGCGCCCAAGGCCGTTTCCGCCGTCACCAGCGCGGCGGGCGAAGCGGGCCGCGTCACGCGCGCGGGCGCCGGGCGCACGGGCGCTGCCGGCCGCGATGGCGCGGGCGCCGGCGAAACACGCGCCGACGCTGCCGGCGGCGCGGATACCGGCACCGCCGGCTGAGGCCGCAGCGCAAAGCGATCGACCGGCGCCTCGGCAATCGCCTCGTCGGCGCCGGCCTCGATCTGCAGCAGCAATGCGTTTCGCAGCATGTCCCCCGCGGGCATGGCGCAAGCTTAGCACTTGGGCTATTTCTCTCCCAAGGCGCTCCCCGCTGTGGATACAACGGGCTCGAGGCCTGATCCCTTTATACGAAGGCACATCCCCGAGTTTCACCCCGCCGATTCGGCCAAGCCACAAGACCTAGATAAATGAGCGGAGAACGCACCGACCGCGAGGCCATGGAGTTCGATGTCGTCATCGTCGGCGCCGGCCCATCGGGCCTGGCCGCGGCGATACGCCTCAAGCAGCTGGCCGCGGCTTCGGGCCGCGAAACCACCGTTTGCGTGCTCGAGAAAGGCTCCGAGGTCGGCGCGCACATTCTCTCGGGCGCGGTGATCGAGCCGCGCGCGCTCGCCGAGCTGATTCCGGACTGGAAGGAAAAAGAGGCGCCGCTCAACACGCCGGTGAGCGAAGACCGCTTCCTGTTCCTGACCGCGAAAGGCTCGATCGCGGTGCCGCGGCTGTTCCAGCTTCCGGCGCTGAACAATCACGGCAACTACATCGTCAGCCTCGGCAATGTCTGCCGCTGGCTCGCGAAGCAGGCCGAGGAACTCGGCGTCGAGATCTATCCCGGCTTCGCGGCCGCCGAGGTGCTGTACGACGAAAAAGGCGCCGTGCGCGGCGTCGCCACCGGCGACATGGGCATCGGCAAGGACGGCGAGAAAACCGACGCGTTCCAGCCGGGCATGGAGCTGCACGCCAAATATACGTTCTTCGCGGAGGGCTGCCGCGGCTCGCTCGGCCGCCAGCTCTTCGCGCGCTTCAAGCTCGATGCGAACAATCAGCCGCAAACCTACGGCATCGGCCTGAAGGAGCTGTGGGAAATCGATCCCGCCAAGCACAAGCCCGGCCTCGTCATCCACACGGCCGGCTGGCCGCTCGACCGCAAGACCTATGTCACCAACCTCGCCCGGCGGCAGATCCAGATCAATCACGGAGTAGACAATGGCAAAAACGGTCG
>CAYZSG010000086.1:0-19723 GCA_964481045.1 uncultured Candidatus Odyssella sp.
CCGACCGCGGGCGGGGGCGCGGCCGCTGGCGCGGACGGCGGCGCGGCGCGCGCGGCGCTCTCATTCGTTGCCGGCTTCGGCGCCGGCGCGGCGGCGGGCGGCGGCACGTCGAGCTGCGGAACGTAGAGGTAGCCGCTCACGAAGCGCGCGGCGAAGTTCAGCGACCGCGCGGCCTCGATCATCAGCAATGCGAAGTCGCGGCAGCTTCCGCTTTTGAGCCGCAATGTCTCGTCGGGCGCCTGCACGCCCTCGGCCTCGCGCGCGGAATAGGCGAAGCCCTGCTCCTTGATCGCGCGCGTCAGGCGGGCGAGCAGGTCCATCGTCTTGGAGGGGCCGCTCGATGCGAGGAACGATCGCGCCCAGAGATCCACCGCGTGGTCGGGATCGGGATAGTGCCGCTCGATCGCGCGGGCGAGATCGGGCAGCTCCGCGAGCGGATAGCTGAACGGATAGGTTTCGGCATAGGGCTCGACCGGGCAATCGGGCTCGCTGCCGTGGAAATGATCGAGCTCGATCTGGCTGACGAAGCTGAGCGTATCCGCCTCGGCCGCGAAGCTCGCGACGGCGACCGAGTTGCCGAACACGTCGTGGCGCCAGCGGACCGTCGTCGGCGCGGGCTGGATGTCGAGCGTCGCCTTCAGCATGCGCAGATCGTGGCTGTCGCGCGGGCGGAACATCATGCGGTGCTCGCCGAAGCGCACCGGCTTGGCATAGCGATAGGTCGATTCGTGGCGCACGCTCATGCGCGGCATCGCGCGGCTCCTCGGGCAAACGGAAACGGCGGGCCAGACGGCCCGCGCGGAAACTAACGTTTCACGGCGGCAAAACGCAGCCGCACATAATCGGCGAACCAGGTGCCGTCGGGCCTCTTGAGCGTGGGGGCCGCCAGCGCCTCCGCCTCCTCCCGCACCGCGGCGCGTTCGGCCGGCGGCACGGCGGCGAGGAACGCTTCGCCGAACGTGTCGAACCAGTCGGCGAGCCGCGTCGGCAGCGGCGTCGGGCGCGGGAACAGCTCCATGTGGCGAACAACGAAGCCCGCCGCCTCGAGCTTGCCCGCATACTCTTCGGGCGTCGGGAAATACCACGGGTTCAGCGGCGCCGGATCGATGCCGCGGCGCGCGATGGCCGCCGTGAGCGCCGCGCGGCAGGCCGCGACGTTTCCGGCGCCGCCCATCTCGGCGACGAAGCGCCCGCCGGGCTTGAGCGCGCGCGCCACGCCGGCGATGACCGCATCGGGCTTCTTCATCCAGTGCAGCGCGGCGTTGCTGAACACGGCGTCGAAGGCCGGCGGCAGGCGGAGGTTCTCGGCGTCGGCCACGCGCGCATCGAGCCCGAGCCGCCGCGCCGCCGCGATCTGCTCGGCGCTGGCATCGACGCCGACGACGAGGACGCCCAGGTCGGCGAGCTTCTGCGTGAGAGCGCCGTCGCCGCAGCCGAGATCGAGGATGCGCTCGCCGGGCTTCGGCGCCAGCAGATCCACGACCGGCATGCCGAGATCGGCGACGAAGCGCGCGACACGCGCGTAGCGATCCGGGTCCCAATGCTGCTGGCCCGGCGCGGCCGTATCCTGATCGGCGCTCACTTCTTCTCGTCTTTCTTGTCGCCTTCGCTCAGCAGGAAGATCGCGCGGCCGAGCATGTCTTCGAGCGAGAGCGCGTCGCGGGTGTTCTTGAGCGCGCCGTTCGCGGCGAGCATTGCCTTGGCGTTGCCCGGCTCGAGACGAAGATATTTTCCGCCGAGCAGGCCGTCGCTGGTGATCGCCGCCACCGTGTCTTCCGGCAGCTTCAGGTCGCTGCGCACGCTGAACACGATGACCGCGCGAAAATCGGCCGGATCGATGCGCTGGTCGAGCACGCTGCCGATCTTGACGCCGCCGATGCGCACGTCGTTGCCGGGCGCCAGGCCGCCCACGCTGTTGAACTTCGCCGAGAGCGGATAGCCGGCGACCGGGCGGAAATCGCCGCTGTTGTAGGCGAAGACCAGGAACCACACCGCGATCGCGACGACGACGGCGCCCACGGCGGTTTCGGCGAAGCGGCGGTTCATCGGAATCCTATTGCTGTTTCGGCGCTTCGGGCGCGCCGGGCTTCTTCTCGGGCGCCTCCGGCTTCGGCTCTTCGCCGCGGCGGCGCGCCTCGGCGCCCTGCACGATCTTCTGCAGGATCTGCTCGACGATGACCGAATCCTGCACCGTGTCGAAGCGCGCGCCGGGCTTCAGCGCTTCGGTCTCGGAGCCCGGCTCGATGCGGAGATACTTGCCGCCGAGCACGCCGTCGCTCATCACCAGCAGCGCGCTGTCGGCCGGGACCGCGAGTCCGCCGCGCACGCTGATCGTGACCAGCGCCTTCAAGCTGTTCGGCGCCAGCTCGATCTTCACGACCGAACCCACGTTGATGCCCGAGAGATAGACCGGATTGCCGGTGGTGAGACCATCGACCTGCCCGAAGCGCGCCGTCAGCAGATATCCGCCGCGCGCCTCGGCCGCCTTGCCGCCCGCCGAGACGAGCCAGAGCCCCAGCGCCGCGGCGCAGAGCGCCAAGGTGCCGACGATCGTCTCATAGTCCTGGCGGGCAAGCTTGCGCATCAGCGCCCGGCTTCCGGCTGCGGCTTCAGGAGGGGCGCCACGGCTCGTAGTCGCCGGTGGCCTTGGCGCGCCGGCCGCCCTCGTACTCGCTGCCCGGCGGATGATAGGCGGCGGTCGTGCCGGTCTGGTTGGCGAGATGCTCTTTCTGCCACGGCTTGACGGGCCGCTTCGCTTCGGTGGGCGGCTTGTCGATCGTGCGGTGCAGCCAGGCGTGCCATTCGGGCGGAACTTTCGAGGCTTCGGCCTTGCCTTTGTACATGACCCAGCGGCCGCGCGGCCGGTCCTTGGGCTCGCGCTTCTCCTGGAAATAACGATTGCCGTCGGCATCGGTGCCGACGAGCGCGCCGTTGAAATAGGTGTAGAGCCTGGTGCCGATCGTCATCGGGAAAACTGCCGGAAAGCCTTGAAAGCGCGCGGACTATGCCGCGCCGCTCCCGCCCCGTCTAGGCCGCGGGCCGGTCCGAATGCCGCGCCTTTCCCCAAGCCACGAGGCCCGGCGCGCGCTCCTCGAGCACGGTCAGGATGTCGAACACGGGCAGGCTCAGCGCCGCCGCCAGCGCGGCGCGGTAGGGCGGCATGTTCGTGCACTCGAGCAGCACGGCGGCGAGACCCGGCACGCGCGCTTTCAGGCGAAGGCCCGCCTCCACCACGTCGCGTTCGGCCGTGGCGAGATCGAGATCGGGCGCGTCGCCGAGCAGCTTGCGTGTGATCTCGCTGCCCGATTCGGTGCCCTCGATGGGCGTCTCCGCCGCCGCCCCGGCCGCCGCGAGGTAATCTTGCGTGAGCCGGCCCGCATGGATCGTGATCACGCCGACGCGGCCGTAGCGCGCGGCCAGCGCCGGCAGCGTCGTGAGGCTCGAGGTGACGACCGGCACCGGGCAGCCCTTCGCCAGCGCCTCCTGAAAGCGGATCAGGAATCCGCACGACGTCGTGACGAGCCCCGCCCCCGCGCGCACAAGCCGGTCGCGCGCGGTGAGGAACGGCGCCAACAGCGCCGGATCGGGCGCCCCCGCGCGCACGACGCGATTCGCCTCGGCGCCCGGTACGATCTCGAACATCACCCTGCCGCCGAACGTCTCCGGATTGCCGATATCCCCCGGCGGCCGCGGGAAGCGCGTGTCGAGCATGATGACGCCGACGCGCATCGCGGGCCTCAGCGCCCGGTGAATTTCGGCTTCCGCTTCTCCTTGAACGCGCGCCGGCCCTCCTTGTAGTCGTCGCTTTCGAGCGCGCGCAGGCTGAGCTGCTCGCCGAGCTTCTCGGCCGGGCGGCCGGCGACGAGGGCGTTGAGCAGGGTCTTGGCGCCGGCGACGGACATCGGCGCGTTCTCGGCGATCTTGAGCGCGAGGCGCTTCGCCGATTCGAGCGGCGCTTCGGCGATCTCGTCGACGAGTCCGATGCGCAGCGCCGTTTCCGCATCCACCGCCTCGCCGGTGAACAGGATGCGCTTCGCATAGCCGGGCCCCGCCAGCGAGAGCAGGTTTCGCGTGTCGCGCAGATTGTAGATGATGTTGAGCTTGGCGGCCGGGATCGCGAAGCGCGTGCTCTTGGCGGCGATGCGCATATCGCAATCCATGGCCAGGCCGGCGCCGCCGCCGAAGCAGCTGCCTTCGATCGCGGCGATGACCGGCTTCGTGAGCTCCAGGATCGCCTCGGCCGAGGCATCGACCGCGTGCGTGTAGGCCTCGCCGGATTTGGCGTCGCGGCGCGTGCTGTCGAAATCGCCGATGTCGGCGCCGGCGCAGAAATGCCCGCCCGCGCCGGTGAGCACCACGGCGCGCACGGTCTCGTCGCCCGCGAAGGCGCGGATCGCGGCGCCGAGCGCCTGCCAGTGCGGCATGGCCAGCGCGTTGCGCTTCTCCGGCCGGTTGAGCGTGACGATCGCGAGCGGCCCCTCGCGCGTGATCTGGATGGCGGTCATGGCGGTCTTTCTGCTGCGCGGCCGTTCTAGCCCTTGGCCGCGGCCGCTCCAAGGCCCACCGCCTCGCGGCCGTTCGTGCGCGCCACCAGCTCCACGTCGATGACGGCGAGGCGCTCGAGGAGGCGGCGGCGGCCGATGATCGGCCACCAGCCATACAGGAACACTTCGAGCGGCCCCCACATTGCCACCCAGCCGATGATCAGCAGGCCCTCGGAGAGGATGCGCTGAATCGCCGAGGGCACCGCCGTGAGCGCCACTTCGCGCGCGGCCATGCAGGCCACGAGGAACCCGAGGCCGATGAGCAGGCTGGTGCGGCCGCGCTGCAATTCGTGGCGCAAATCGCGGCGCGCCGTTTGCAGGCGATAGGCGAAATGATTGCGGATCGCGCGTTCGATATCGGCGGCGCCGGGCGCTTTCAGCTCTTCGGGCGGCAGGTCGATGACGAGCTTGATCGGCTTGTCGGCGCCGATCTCGCGCACGGCCGAGAAGATGTAGGCATCGGCGTCGGAATCGAGCTCCTTCTCGTGGAACGGCGAAGGATCGAACGAATTGTAGAGCTGCCCGATCTTGTTGAGGCTCAGCTCGATCAGGATGTCTTCGCCGCGCCGCCGATAGGCGCTCATCGGATGCTCGACCGGCGGCGCGCGATGCTTCTTGCGCGGCGGCATGCTCAGCTCACCGGCAAGCCGAGCCGCGCGCGGAAACGGCTTTTGAGATAGACGGCGTCGCGCGCCGGCAGCGAGCGCGGCGGATTCTGCGCGGACACCTTGATGACGTAGAGACGCGGCCCCGCCGCCGGCGCGTGCAGCGCCGTGCGCAGCGCGGCGACGCCGGCGAGATCGGCGACGGTGCACGTCTCGGCGAAGCCCATCGACGCCGCGACGGCGGCGAGATCGAGCCCGCGGCCGGTGTGGCTCGCCTGCATCCCGGTTTCGCCGAAATGCCCGTTGTCGATCACGGCAATCACGAGATTTTTCGGCTTGGCGACCGCGATCGTGGCGAGGCCGCCGAGGCCCATGAGCTGCTCGCCGTCGCCGGTGAGCGCCAGCACGGTGCGCGCGGGCCGCGCCTGCGCGAGGCCGAGCCCGATCAGCGCGGCGCTGCCCATGGCGCCCCAAAGATAGAAATTCGCGTCGCTGTCTCCGGCCGCGTGCAGATCATAGGCCGGCGAGCCGAGGCCTGCGACGACGAGCAGATCGCCGCGATCCTTCAGCAATTCGGCGACGGCGGCGCGGCGTTCGAGCGTGCCCATCGCGCTTACCATTTCTTCGCCCCGATCAGGCGTTGCGCGATCAGCACCGCCACCTGCTGGTCCGCCTCGTAAGCGAGTGCCGCGGCCGAGCCGACGATCTCGGCGATGTCGTCCGCCGTCTCCGCGCGCATCGTGCGCACGCCGACCGCCGCGAGCGCCGCGGCCGTGCCGGTGCCCATCGGCACCTGCCACGGATTGAACTCGGCCCATTCGCCGCGCATCGTCACCAGCATCAGCAGCGGGAAGCGGCCGACCGTCGCCAGCGACAGCGTGTTGATGCAGTTGCCGACGCCGCTCGATTGCATCAGCAACACGCTGCGCTGCCCGCCGAGCCACGCGCCGGCCGCGATCGCGATGCCCTCCTCCTCCGTCGTCAGCACGTTCGTCGTGACGGCAGGATCGGCGTGGAAAAGCTGGATCAGCCGCGCGTGCCCGGCGTCCGGCACGTAAGCCATGTGCGCGACGTTCGCGGTCTTGAGGACGCGGAAGATCTCGTCGGGCCAATCAATGGCCGCGGAAGTTCGGTTGCTCATGAAGCGAGACTATCTTCCCCCTCGCCCCGGGGCGAGAGCCCTTGAAGCTGTCCAGATTCCCGTCGTCCCCGCGAAAGCGGGGATCCATGCCAACGCGACCCGACAATCTTGCGCAAAGCAGGTCGGCGACGCCGATTGCTCGAGCCATCATGCTCCCCCGCGCCGATCCGTCGCGCGGAGAGATGGGTCCCCGCTTACGCGGGGACGACAATTCAGGCGGTGGGCAGCAATATGCTTGCCCGACATCGCGCCTATTCCGCCGCCTTCCGCATCGCCACGGCGTGCTTCAGATCGCGCGTGAGATCCTTCAGCTCGCCTTCGTTGAGCGTTTCCTTCTGCAGGAGCGTGCGCGCGCAGGTCTCGAGGACCGTGCGATTGTCGGAGAGGATGCCGAGCACGCGGGCGAAGGTTTCGTCGACGATGCGCTTCACCGCCTCGTCGATGTGCTTGGCAGTGTCCTCGCTATAGCGGCGCTCGAGATAGGTCTGGCCGCCCTGCTGGCCGAGGAAGCCGGGGCCGGCGGGCTCGTAGCTGACATGGCCTAGGCGCTCGTCCATGCCGAAGCGCATCACCATGCTGCGCGCGATGTCGGTCACCTTCGCGAGATCGTCGGCGGCGCCGGTGGAGAGATGATCGAAGACGAGCTTCTCGGCTCCGCGCCCGCCGAGCAGCACCGCGATGCGGTTCAGGAGCTCGGGGCGGGTCATGATGTAGCGGTCGTCGGTCGGGCGCTGGATCGTGTAGCCGAGTGCCCCGATGCCGCGCGGGATGATCGAGACCTTGTGCACCTCGTCGGTGCCGGGCAGCGCCAGCGCCGTGATCGCGTGGCCCATCTCGTGATAGGCGACGACCTCGCGTTCGCGCGGGTTCATCACGCGGTTGCGCTTCTCGAGGCCGGCGACGATGCGCTCGATGCCGGCGGTGAAATCCTCCATCGCCACCTGCTCGGCGCGCCGGCGCGTGGCCATCAGCGCGGCCTCGTTGACGAGGTTGGCGAGATCGGCGCCTGTGAATCCGGTGGTGAGCGCCGCCACCTTTTCGAGATCGACGTCGGGTGCGAGGCGGATCTTCTTGATGTGCACGTTCAGGATCTGCACGCGCCCCTTCTTGTCGGGGCGGTCGACGAGCACCTGGCGGTCGAAGCGGCCGGCGCGCAGCAGCGCCGGGTCGAGGATTTCGGGCCGGTTCGTGGCTGCGAGCAGCACGACGCCGGTCGAGGGATCGAAGCCGTCGAGCTCGGCGAGGAGCTGATTGAGCGTCTGCTCGCGCTCGTCGTGGCCGCCGACGATGCCCGACATGCCGCGCGCGCGGCCGAGCGCGTCGAGCTCGTCGATGAAGATGATCGCGGGCGCGTCTTTCCGCGCGGTCTCGAACAGGTCGCGCACGCGCGCGGCGCCGACGCCGACGAACATCTCGACGAATTCGGAGCCGCTGATCGAGTAGAACTTCACGCCCGCCTCGCCCGCCACCGCGCGCGCGAGCAAGGTCTTGCCGGTGCCGGGCGGCCCCACGAGCAGGATACCCTTCGGAATGCGCGCGCCGAGGCGGCCGTAACTCTGCGGATCCTTCAGGAACTCGACGATCTCCCGCAGCTCGTCCTTCGCCTCGTCGACGCCGGCCACGTCGGCGAACGTCACCTTCGTGTCGCTCTCGACATAGATCTTGGCGCGGCTCTTGCCGATCGACATGAAGCCGCCGACGCCGCCCTGCTGCCCGGCCATGCGCCGGATCAGGAACCACCACACGCCGATGAACAGCACGATCGGCAGAATCCAGGAGAGGATGTCGCGCAGCAGCGTGCTTTCCACCACGCCGCGGAATTCCACGCCCTTCTGCGCCAGCTTCTCCGCCAGCTCGGGCGGCTCCACCCGCGTCGTGATGAAGCGCGTATTGCCGTCCTCCGGAGCCTTGAACTCGCCGACGATCTGCCTGTCGGAGATCGCGACGCTCTTGATCTTCCCCTCGTTCAGCATCTTCTCGAAGGTGCTGTAGGGGATCGGCGCGGCCTGCTGGCTCAAGCCGTAGAAATATTGCAACAGCAGCACGCCCGCGACGGCCAACACGACGTACCACGTGTTGAACTTCGCCTTGGGCTCCATTGGTGTTTTCTGAGCCATGCCTGCCGCCTCCGGACGGCGTTCCCATGAGATAGGAACGCGCGCCGCACCTTGCGAGATCGCTTCGTGCTTCTAGATAGGCGGGCGGGGCCGGCGTTTGACCTGCGTCAAGGCCGGCGCCCGCATCCGATGCCAGTGTGCGATATCCTCAACATACATTCCAGGAGGGCATTCGACATGGCCGAGAAGCCCCAATCCACGTCCGTCACCCGCGCCGGCAATGGCGGCGGTTTTCCCTCGCTCTTCAATCTGCGCGACCAGTTCGACCGCATGTTCGACAGCATGATGCGCGGCTGGCCGGCGCCGTGGCGCGACGCGCCGCGCCTCGACATGGGCGGCTTCGATTTCGCGCCGCGCGTCGACACGGCCGAGACCGATACCGCCTACGAGGTGACGGCCGAGCTGCCCGGCGTCGACGAGAAGGACGTCAAGCTCTCGCTCGAGGGCGACATGCTCTCGATCTCCGGCGAGAAGAAGGCCGAGCGCGAGGAGAAGAAGAAGGATTACGTGATGACCGAGCGCAGCTACGGCTCGTTCAAGCGCGCCTTCACGCTGCCCGAGAACGTGGACGCCGAGAAGATCGCGGCGAAGTTCGAGAAGGGCGTGCTGAAGGTGACGCTGCCCAAGAAGACGCCGACGGCGAGCAAGCAGCGCGAGATCCCGATCAAGGCGTAGCGCACGCCGGCAACGCCTCGCATGCGTCCATCCTTCGAGGCGCTGCGAACGCAAAGGCGTTCGCGGCGGCCTCGAAGGATGGACGCAAGCACGCGGTGCCCCAACACACGCCGCCATCCCACTGTCACGAACACGACGAGCGGTCGGGAACTCCTGCGCGCCTTTCTCCGGTTCGTAGCTCGCGCCTCTGTGTTCCGCCTCGCCTTCCGCCCTTGAGCATTGCCGCCACGGGTCGCATGATGCCCGCAAGCATCCGGCCTTTACACGCGATGCAGGGAGGACGGCATGTCTCTGATCAAGCGTATCGCGGTGCACGTGGACGGCGGTTCGCGCGACGGCGCGGTGCTGCGGCTCGCCTTGGCGCTGGCGGCGCACCACGGCGCCGAGGCCGAGGCGGTATTCGCGCGCATACCGCCGTTCATCCCCGCCTCGGTGGACGGCATCCTGACGCCGCAGATCGTCGAGGCCCAGCAATCGATCTATGCGCAGCGCGCCGAGGCCGCGCGCAAAACGCTCGAAGAGGCGAGCCGGAGCGCCGCCGTGAAGCCCGCCTTCGCCGCCGTGGAGGGCCCCGCGCTCGAGGTGATGATCGCCCGCGCGCGCTTCGCCGACCTCGCCGTGATCGGCCAGCCCTCGCCCGACGAATCCGACGCCGTCACCGATTTCGACCTGCCGGCGGAGCTGGTGATGGAGCTCGGCCGGCCCGTGCTCGTCGTGCCGAACAAGGGCGACTTCGCGGCGGTGGGCAAGCGCGTGCTCGTCGCACGCGCCGGCACCCGCGAGTCGCGCCGCGCCGCCACCGACGCGCTGGCGCTGCTGGATGCCGGCAGCAAGATCACCGTGCTGATGGTCAATCCCAAGGCCGACAACGCGGCGAACCAGGCCGACATGAAGGGCTGGTACGCGCGCCACGGCCACGACGTCGAGATCCGCGTCGTGCGCACCTCGGAAAAGGAAGTCGGCGACGTGCTGCGCGCGACGGCGGCGGAGATCGGCGCCGACCTCGTCGTGATGGGTGCCTATGGCCGCTCGCGCCTGCGCGAGCTGATCCTCGGCGGCGCCACGCACAGCATGCTGAAGCACACGGCCGTGCCGGTGCTGATGTCGCATTGAGGCGCGCGGTCAGCGCGGATCGGCGCGCGGGTCCTCGTCGGCTTCCTCGGCGCTGAGGATTTCATAGAGCTGGGCGACGCGCCCGGAGAGCGGATGGCCGGCGCGATCGACGAGATCGCCTTCGCCGATCACATAGCGCGCGGCCACTTCGAGCTCTTCGAAGGACGGGCCGAGGCGCAGGATCGCCGCCACGGCTTCATCGTTGAGCGGCCCCGCGACATGGCGGATTTCTTCGGCGGACATCACCGGGATTTTCTTGCTGTTGCCCTTGTGCGGCGCGGCCATGATCCTACTCCTTGAAGTGTGACGTGCGTGGGCCGGCGTTTGTCGCAGCATGGAGCGTCACGCGCGGCAGCAAAATCATTGGGTTCATTTAACGGCGCGGAATGCCGGCAGCGATGATCTGAATCAAGGTTCGGCGCGCGGCCGGCATCCGCCGCTGAGACGCATTCCACAGTCCATTGATGTGCATCAAGGCAGCGCCGCCTGAAGTGCGCTTTCTTGATATTTACCGGCTGGCGTTGTGCGCGGCCGCGTGGAGTTGGAGATCGCGATGAACCTCCTGAAATCGAACCGCTGGGCCCCGCTGGCCGCCGGCCTTGCTCTCGCCGTCGGACTCGGTGTCTCGGCCGCGCCGGCGACGGCGAAAATCCGCATCGGCATCAACATCGGACCGCCGGGCTATTACGTGCCGTACTACTATCCGCCGGCCTATACGCCCTACTACTACGGGCCGCCGGTTTATTACCCGTATCCCTACGGTCCCTATTACCGGGCCTATCCCTACACGCCGCCCTACCGCTATTACCGCCACCCGTATTACGTGCCGTATTACGAGCGCTACCACCCCTACTACCACTGAGCGCGCGACATAACGAACGCAACATAGCGGAATGGTGGAATCGTCATGGCCGATGGCACAGCCGAAGACCTAAAGGCTCTGCGCGCCGAGTTCGCGAACCTGCGCGCCGATCTCGGCCGCATCAGCGAGACGTTGAAAGATGTGGTAAAACACGGCCGCGAAGAGGCCGTGGGCAAGGCGGCCGAAACGGCGGAGAAGCTGCAGGACGAGATCGGCCGGCGCACCGAGCGCCTGAGCCGCGAGATCGAGCAGAAGCCGCTCACCGCCGTGTTCACCGCGTTCGGGCTCGGCGTGCTGCTCGGCATGCTGTTCGGCGGCCGCCGCTCCTAGGCGCGCGGCCATGATCGAGCAGTTCCTCACGCGCCTCGCGGCAACGATGGCGTCGCTCGTGGTGGCGATGCTCGTCTTCGTCGCGGCGCTCGCGTTCCTTGCCTATGCCGCCTATCTCGCGCTGCTCGGCGTGCTCTCGCCGCCGCTCGCCGCGCTGGCGACCGGCGCCGGCGCGATCTTCGCGGCGTTCCTGATCGTGGCCCTGGCGCGGGTGCTGACGCGCCCCCGGCGCGCGCGGCGGCGCGAACGCGCCGACGACACTCTCTCCGCCGAGCGGCTGGCCGGCGAGATCGGCGGCAAGCTCGGCGAGCAGATCGGCTCGCTCACCCGCACGCACAAGGGGCCGGTGCTCGCCGCATCGCTGCTGGCCGGCGTCGCCGTCGGCGCGAGCCCGCGCCTGCGCGGCGCGCTGCTCAACCTCGTGCTGCCGCGCTGAGCCGCGGCCGTCCGGAATTTCTTCGGGTTGGGAAGGAAGTGGTGGGCGATGCAGGACTCGAACCTGCGACCCGCTGATTAAGAGTCAGCTGCTCTACCAACTGAGCTAATCGCCCGTGCCGGGATCGGCGCGCTTGCGGCGGGAGTTTCCCGTTCGGCGGCGTTCCGCTTGCGAAAGATAAGCGGCGGAGGCCGGCGCGCAAGGCCGGGGTCTATAACAAAGCATCCCGGCTTTGTCGAGGCTTCGCGCCGCCAAAATGCCGCAGCGCGCAGCCGCGCAGGCTTGCCGGACGCGGCGATCCGTTGAAATCTGCGCGGCCATGCCGGCCAGCCGCGAATTCCTCGACCACATCGCCGACCAGCTTCGCGGCTTCGGGCCTTTCGCGTTCCGCCGCATGTTCAGCGGCGCCGGCATCTTCCGCGACGGGCTGATGTTCGGCCTCGTCGCCCGCGACGCGCTCTACTTCAAGGTCGACGACGCGAACCGCGCGGCGTATCTCGCGGCCGGCGCCAAGCCCTTCACCTACGAGCGCCGGGGCGCGCCGGCCGTGCTCGTCTCCTACTACGAAGTGCCGGCCGCCGTGTTCGACGATCCGGACGCGCTCGTGGAATGGGCGCGGGCAGCCTATGCCGCGGCGCGGGCCAAGGCGGCGAAGAGAAAGTCACGGCGGCGCCGGGCCTGAAGCGCAACCCGCGCCGCGGCGCGCCCTTTCCCCTGCCCGCGCCGCGGTCTAAAACCCGCGCCATCCGATAACGGGGAGCCTGCCGACAATGAGCCGCGTTCGCGTCGAAACCGACACCATGGGCGCCGTCGAGGTGCCCGCCGACCGCTATTGGGGCGCGCAGACGCAGCGCTCCCGCGAGAACTTCAAGATCGGCACGGAGCGGATGCCGCTGCCGCTGATCCGCGCCTACGGCATCCTGAAGCGCGCCGCCGCCGAGGCGAACATGGCGATGGGCGAGCTCGACAAAAAAGTCGGCAAGGCCATCGTCGCCGCCGCGAACGAAGTGATCGAGGGCAAGCTCGACGACCACTTCCCGCTCGTCGTCTGGCAGACCGGTTCGGGCACGCAGACCAACATGAACGCCAACGAGGTGATCTCGAACCGCGCGATCGAGATGCTCGGTGGCGAGATGGGCTCGAAGAAGCCGGTGCACCCGAACGACCACGTGAACCGCGGCCAATCCTCGAACGACACGTTCCCGACCGCGATGCACATCGCCGCCGTGCTCGAGTTCAACGAGAGGCTGCTGCCGGGCTTGAAGCACTTGCACGCGGCACTCGCCAAGAAGGCCAAGGACTTCGCGAAGATCATCAAGATGGGCCGCACGCACACGCAGGACGCGGTGCCTCTCACGCTCGGCCAGGAATTCTCGGGCTACGTGACGCAGCTGGCCTACGGCATCGAGCGCGTAAAAGCCGCGCTGCCGCGCCTTTCGCTGCTGGCGCAGGGCGGCACGGCGGTCGGCACCGGCCTCAATGCGAAGAAGGGCTTCGACAGGGCGTTCGCGGCGAAGGTGTCGGAGATCACCGGCCTGAAGTTCAAGACCGCGCCCAACAAATTCGAGGCGCTGGCGGCCAACGACGCGGTGGTGGAGGCCTCGGGCGCGCTGAACACGGTCGCGGTCTCGCTGATGAAGATCGCGAACGACATCCGCTTCCTCGGCTCCGGCCCGCGCTCGGGCCTTGGCGAGTTGCTGCTGCCGGAGAACGAGCCCGGCTCCTCGATCATGCCGGGCAAGGTGAACCCGACGCAGTGCGAGGCCCTCACGATGGTGTGCTGTCAGGTGATGGGCAACCACGTAACGATCTCGATCGCCGGCTCGAACGGGCATTTCGAGCTCAACGTGTTCAAGCCGGTGATGATCCACGACCTGCTGCAATCCGCGCGCCTCATCGCCGACGCCGCGGTGAGCTTCACCGACAATTGCGTGGTGGGGATCGAGGCCAACACGGACCGCATCGACCGGCTGATGAAGGAATCGCTGATGCTGGTGACGGCGCTCAACCCGCACATCGGCTACGACAACGCCGCCAAGATCGCGAAGAAGGCGCACAAGGAAGGCACGACCTTGGCCGAAGCCGGCAAGGCGCTGGGCCTCCTCACCGACGCGCAGTTCAAGCAGTGGGTGCGGCCGGAGAAGATGGTGGGGCCCGGCTGAGGCCGCCCGCGCGATGCTGAGGAAGCGCTCCTTCACCATCGCGCGGCACCGCACCAGCATCGCGCTCGAGCCGGAATTCTGGGCGGCGCTGGAGCGCATCGCGGCGGAGCGCGGCGTTCCGCTGGCGCGGCTCGTCGCCGAGATCGACGCCGGCAAGAAGGGCGGCCTGGCCAGCGCGCTGCGCGTGCATGTGCTGGCGAGCTTTGCCGGGGGCGGCGCGCAAAAAAATGGGCCGCGCGGCGCGAAGCCGGTGCGGCCCAAGTCAGGGGAGAGCATTTGAGCCGCCGGCGCCAACACTCGGCGCCACGCGGCTAATCCTGCTGAAGAGTACGGCGCCTGCCTGAGATGCATCCCCACGCCTCCGGCCCGGCCGGCGGACACTTTCCAGAATGCAAGCGCGCATTGCGCGCGGGCGTCCTCTTCCCGATACTCGCACCATGTCGCTCTACGTCATCGGCAAGGGCCTCGCGAGCTTCGTGCTGCCGGCCGCGCTCACCAATCGCGGCGGCGGGCGCACGCATTCGGCGCGCTACTGCTACTCGGTCTATCTGCGCCATCTCGTGAAGCTGGCCGAGGCCGGGCTGCCGACGGCGCCGCGCGCGGTGGCCGAGATCGGCCCCGGCGAATCGGTGGGCGCCGGCCTCGTGGCACTGATCGCCGGCGCCGAGCGCTATGTGGGCCTCGACGTGAAGCACTACGCGCTCCGGCCCGACACGCTGGCGCTGTTCGACGAGATCGCCGCGCTTTTCCGCGATCGCGCGCCGATTCCGGGCGGACCGGAATTCCCGACGATCAAACCCGAACTCAAGGACGACGCGTTCCCGAGCCGCATCCTCGGCGCCGACCGCATGGCGCGCGCGCTCGATACGGCGCGCCTCGATGCGCTGCGCGCCCGCATCGCGGCGGGCGGCGAGGAATCGCCGCTGGGGCACATCGCGCCCTGGCACGACGCGGGCAGCATCGAGCCCGGGGCGATCGACTGGATCTTCTCGCAGGCGGTGATGGAGCACGTCGACGACCTGCCCCTCACCTATCGCGCCTGCCGCGACTGGCTCGCACCCGGCGGCGTGATGAGCCACCAGATCGACATGAAGAGCCACGGCACCGCTTCCGCGTGGAACGGCCATTGGGCCTATTCCGATGCGATGTGGAGGGTCGTGCGCGGGCGCCGGCTCTACCTCATCAACCGCGCGCCCGCCTCGGCGCACCGCGCCGCGATGGCCGCCGCCGGCTTCGCGATCGTGACCGATCAGCCGGTGATCCGCCGCGACGGAATGCCCAAATCCCGCCTCGCCGCCCGCTTCCGCGCGATGAGCGACGAGGATGCAGCGACGGCAGGATTGTTCGTGATCGCGCGGCGCGCGGATGCATGACCTTTGCCGCGTAGGGGCGCGCTGCGCGCGCCCAGCCTCCGCAGCCATCGCCTCGAACGCGTGAACGGGGCGCGCGCAGCGCGCCCCTACGCGTGAGACGCCTTACTTCACTTCTTCAAGATCGCCGGCCAGTTCTTGTTCGCGCGCTGGATGCGTTCGGCGCTGTTTTCCGACCACTTCGCGCGGACGGTCGTGTTGTAGTTGAGGTAGAGCTTGCCGTCGACGATGCTCCACGCATCGGGCTCGGTTTTCACCGCGTAGCCCTCGCTGGCGCCGAACGCGCAGTAGCCGCCATATTGCGGCGCGTACTTCGCCGGATCGGCCTTGAACGCGTCGCGGTTGGCGGCGCTGGCGAAGTGCCAGACGGCGCCCTTCCACTCGGCGCTGAATTGCGGATTGCCCTTCACCGGCTTCTTCTCGGTGAAATAGGCGACCGGATCGTAGCCGCCGATGGCGGCGCCGTTCACGGCGAAGACATCCGGCTTCTCGGCGCGCGCGGCGCCGGCGGCGAGGACGAATAAGGCGACGAAGGCGAAAAAGCGTGCGATGGCTGGCATTGCGATCCCCAATCGTGTTGCGCGCAAGCTAATCCGCGCGCCGGGGAAAGCCATTCACGCTTCGTCACTAGGGCGTGAGTCGAAGTCTCGCGCCGCGCTCTATTTCGCGAGCGCCACGAATTTCGCGGCGCCGAGGCTGGCCATGTCGGCCGCGACTTTCAGCTCGCCCCACGTCGTTGCGTCGATCGGAATGCCCTTGGCGATGCGCGCGGCGCGCGAAATGCGCTCGGGATCGCCGGGCACGAGCACCGGCTCTTTCGCCTTCGCGGGCGGCGACGCCTTGAAGTAGGCTACCACCGCGTCGATCTCGTGCTTGAGGCTCTTCATGTCGGTGAGCCGCGCCGGGTCGATGACGATCTCGAGCATGTTGTTGACGACGCCATAGGTGCGCGGATGTTCGGGCGCGATGGTGAGGCCGCCCACCAGCGCCGCGCCGAAGATCTCGGCGAACAGCGCGAGGCCGTAGCCCTTGTGCTCGCCGAACGTGAGGACGGCGCCCGGCTTCGCCGGGGGATCGACATACATCACGTTGGGATCGGTCGTCGGGCGGCCTTTCGCGTTGAGCAGCGTGCCGGGCGCGACCTTCTTCCCTTTATTCTTCGCCACGCGCACCTTGCCGAGCGCGATCTTGCTGGTCGCGAAATCGAGGATCGTCGGCGGATTCTTGCCCGTGGCCGGAAGCGTCAGGCAGATCGGATTCGTGTTGAAGCGCCCATCCGTGCCGCGGAACGGCGCCACCAACGCGCGGTGCCCGGCGACGTTGACGAAATGCAGCGAGACGAGCCCCGCCTCGGCGCAGCGCTCGCCATAGGTGCCGACGCGGCCGATGTGATGCGACATGACGAGGCCGGCCACCGCGATGCCCTGCTGCTTCGCGCGCGCGATCGCGAGATCGGTGAGCTCCAGCGCCATCACCTGCCCGTGGCCCATCTGCGCGTCGCCGACGAGGAACGGCCCGTCGTCGCGAATCAGCTTTAGCCGCCGGTTCAGCTTGAGCTTGTCCTCTTTGAGGTTGCGCATGTAGTGCGGGATCATGCCGACGCCGTGGCTGTCATGGCCCTTCAGATTGGCCTCGACGAGATGATCCGTGACGATGCGCGCCTCGCGCTCCTCGCTGCCCGAAGCCCGCAGCAGAGCCTCGACGGCCGCGCGCAGCTTCTCGTGCTTGACGACGATGTCTTTCATGTTCCCCACCCCGGATCGCGCTGATTCTGTTCAATCCAACCGATACCGCGCCACGGCCTTCGCGTCCCACTCGATTCCCGCGCCGGGGCGATCCGGCGCCGTCACCATGCCGTTCGCGAGGGCCAGTGGCTCCCGGAGCACCGGGTCGGCGATGTCGAACCATTCGAGCCAGCCGGCCGTGGGCGTGATCGCGAGCAGATGCGCGCTGTATTCCTGGAACAGATGGCTCGAGCACGGCTTGCCGGACGCCTCGGCCAGCGCCATGCCGGCGAGCCAGCCGGTGATGCCGCCCACCTGCTGCGCATCGAGCATGACGAAATCGGACGCCCCTGCGGCGAGCGCACGCTCGACCTCGAACGGGCTCTGGAAATTCTCGCCGATCTGCACCGGCGTCTCGATCGCGGCGGCCACCTGCGCGGCGCCGGCGAAATCCTCGGCGCGCACCGGCTCTTCGATCCAGTAGAGGCCCTCGCCGTCGAGCGCGCGGCCGCGCCGGATCGCCTCGGCCACGTCGAGACCCTGATTGTAGTCGGTCATCAGCGCGACATCGGGCGGGATCGCCTTTCGCACCGCGCGCGCCGCGGCGAGATCGTCTTCGAGCCGCGGATGGCCGATGCGCAATTTGATCGCGCGGAAGCCGAGCTTGGCCAGTTCCTCGGCCTCGCGCGCCGCCTCGGCCGCCTTCACGACGCCGATGCCGTTGCCGAGATAGGCCGGGACCGGCTTGGCCGCGCCGCCGAGGAATCGCGCGAGCGGCAGCCCGGCCGCGCGCGCCGCCGCATCCCACGCGGCCATGTCGATCGCCGAGATCGCCATGCCGACGAGCCCGCGCGCGCCGAACAATTTCGTGCGCGCACGCAGCTTCTCGGAAATCGCGCGCGGCGCCAGCGCATCGCCCTCGATCATCGCGCCCAGCCCGGACACCAGATCGCGCAGCGGCTTCAAGGTGAACTTCTGGAAGCCGAACAGGTAGCAGCGCCCGACCGCGCCCTCGTTCGTCACGAGATCGACAAGCAGCAGCGGCGCCTCGAGGATCGCGCCCGACGCCGTGCGCACAGCGCGCTTCATCGGCACGACGACGGGGACAGCGGTTATGTGGGTAACATTCATTGCGCCCCCCCTCAGACCCCCTACCGGAACCGCGGGTCGGCTTGCCAGTTTCGCGCGCCGTGCATCACACCGAGAATCATGATTTCATTCCCGAGTATCTCGTAGATGACGACATAGGGAAGCCGTGGAACCACTAGAACACGGGTGCCCGGCGCGGCGCCCGGACGTCCCAAGTAAGGAATGGCCCTGAGCTTGTCGATCTGTTCTGCAATACGCCGCGCCACAGCTTGGGCCGCAATTGGATTGTCTCGCGCGATGTACTCTTCGATTTCGCCCAGGTCGCGAAATGCGGCGGAGAGAAAGCGAACTCTCACAGCCCGTGGCGCTTGAAGTAAGCTTCGACTTCCGCATCCGACGCGTAGTCGCGCGGTTCTTTCATTCTACTGCGAATCTCGGCCCATTGCGCGTCGCTCAACGCGATCTGAGCAGAATCGCGGGAAGCCAATTCGTTCAACAGGTCCGCGATCTCGTCTTGACGCGAGTCCGGCAGGGCCTCGACCCGCTTCACGGCTTCCTTCAATCGCTTTGTCATCGCTGTTTACCGCTGGCTATCGACGACGTCGTCGCTGATCACACCCGCAGCACCTTCCCCGGATTCATGATGTTGTCCGGGTCGAGCGCCTTCTTGATCGTGCGCATGATGGCCACCGCGTCGCCGTGCTCGGCGATGAGGAAATCCATTTTGCCCATGCCGATGCCGTGCTCGCCGGTGCAGGTGCCGTCCATCGCCAGTGCGCGCATCACGAGGCGCTCGTTGAATTCATTGGCGCGGCGCATCTCGTCGGCGTCGTTCTTGTCGGCGATCAGGGTGACGTGGAAATTGCCGTCGCCCACGTGCCCGACGATCGGCGCGATGATGCCGAGGCGCTTGATGTCGTTCTGCGTCTCGACGATGCATTCGGAGAGGCGCGAGATCGGCACGCACACATCGGTCGCCCACACGTCGGCGCCCTTCCGGAGCGCTTTCGACGCGTAGGCCGCGTCGTGGCGCGCCTGCCAGAGCTTTTTCCGCTCCTCGGGGCTCGTCGTCCAATTGAACGCCCCGCCGCCGAAGCCGTCGGAAATCTCCTTCACCTTCTCGGCCTGCTCCTGCACCGAGGCGTTGGAGCCGTGGAATTCCATGAACAGCGTCGGCTCGACGGCGAAGCTCGTGCCCGAGTACTTGTTGATCGCGTCGAGCTGCGCCTCGTCCACGATCTCGATGCGCGCGATCGGGATGCCCGACTGGATCGTGGCGATGACGACGTTCACCGCCGCCTCGAGCGAGGGGTAGTTGCACACGGCCGACGACATCGCCTCGGGGATGCCGTAAAGGCGAAGCGCCACCTCGGTGATGACACCCAGCGTGCCCTCGGAGCCCACGAACAGGCGCGTGAGGTCGTAGCCGGCCGCGCTCTTCTTCGAGCGGCGCGCGGTCTTGATGATGCGGCCATCGGCGAGCACGACGGTTAGGGCCAGCACGTTCTCGCGCATCGTGCCGTAGCGCACCGCGTTGGTGCCCGAGGCGCGCGTG